>CAZONU010000424.1:0-4200 GCA_964581145.1 uncultured Planctomycetia bacterium | reverse complement strand
CGGGTCCACCGGCTGGGCGTAGACGCCCGCGGCGGCTTCGGCCGCGTTCAGGACCGGGCTCTTCCGCGCGAACTCGACGGCGGCCTCGATCTCGGCCTCGACTTCCTTTTCGAGCTCGGCGAGTTTCCTCTCGCTGGTGCCCAGCTCTCGCAGCCGCGGGCGGGAGACGCACAGCGGGCAGCGCGCGCGGCGGTCGGCCTCCTCCTCGTCCAGGCGGTACTCGCAGCCGTCGCTCTTGGAGTGGCCGGAGAGGCGGTAGGTGCGGCACTCCAGCAGGTAGGGCCCCTTGCCGCTGCGCACGTGCTCCGCGGCCTTGCGCGCGGCGGCCAGAACGGTTTCGACGTCGTTGCCGTCAACACTCGCGAAGGGAATCCCGAAGGGCGCGGCGCGGCCGGCCAGCTCCCGACATCCCCCGGGGAGAGCGCAGCCGTCCTCGGTGCGCGTGGAGAAGGCCCAGCAGTTGTTTTCTAACACGTAAAGCACCGGCAGATTCCAGAGCGCGGCCATGTTCAGGCTCTCGGCGAAGGTGCCCTGGTTGACCGCCCCGTCGCCGAAGAAGCAGCAGGCTATGCGTCCGGCTTCCAGGCGCGAAAGCGCCAGGGCCTCGCCGGTCGCGACCGGGATGCCCCCGCCGGTGATCCCGTTGGCGCCCAGGAAGCCCAGGTCGTGGCTGGCGGCGTGCTGGCTCCCGCCGCGGCCCCGGCTGTAGCCGTCTTTTTTCCCGAAGAGCTCGGCCATCAGCCGCCCGGGCTCGGCGCCCTTGGCCAGGAAGTGCCCGTGGCCGCGGTGGTTGGAGACGACTACGTCCCCGGCCTCCAACGCGGCGACGGCGCCGACGGCCACCGCCTCCTGCCCGCTGCTGGCGTGGGTGGTCCCGGCCAGCTCCCCGCCGGCGAAGAGGCCCTCGACCTTCTCCTCGAAGCGGCGGATGAGCAACATCCGCCGGTAGAGGTCGAGAAGCCGGCTGGCGTCAGTCTTCCTGCTCAAGGCACCCCCCGGATAGACTAACCGCTCGGGGCCGAGGCCGGTTACGGAGAGCTAGTCCCCGTCCTCCTCTTCGTCCTCGTCCTTCTTCTTTTTCTTCTTCTTGCGGCGGATCGTCCGCCAGAGCTCGCGGTACTCGCGGGCGTCGACCAGGCTGGCCATCAGCCAGAACGCGAAGGCCCCGGCGACCGGCGGGGCCACCCCCCGCTGGAGGACCACCAGGAAGCCCTCGCCCTCCGGCGGCAGGCTGGCCTTCACCAAGTTGATGACCACCGCGGCGACGCCGGTGATGGCGGCGGTGCGCAGCAGCGCCCAGCCCAGCGGGCCCAGCCTGAGCGCCTTGCACTCGCGGCCCAGCGCGCCCAGCAGCAGCAGCGCCTGCAGGCTGATGGCCGTCGCGGTGGCCAGGGCCAGGCCCGGCGCGCCGCTGACCCAGCGCGCGGCCGCGCCCGCTTCGGCCGCGCCCATCGTCCGGAAGAGGGCGGTCGCCGGGCCCCGGCCGCCGACCAGCAGCAGGCTGAGCACCAGATTCACCGTGACGGTCACGAAGGCGATCTTGGCCGGCACCCAGGGCTTCTTCATGGCGTAGAAGGCCCGGGCCGCGAGCATGGCCAGCACGGTGGGCACCAGGGCGGCCGCGGCCCAGAAGAGCACCCGGGCCATCCGCGGGGTCTCCTCCCAGCCCCAGCCGCCGCGCTCGAAGAGCAGCCGGATTATGGGCTCGCCGGTGACCATCAGCACCGCGGCGATGGGGGTCAGGATGAAGACGCCCATGCGCGCCGCGTCGGTGAAGGCCCGGGCGAAGCCCTCGCGGTCCTTGCGGGCGTGCAGCGAGGAGAGCACCGGCAGCGCCGCCGCGCTCATGGCCACGGCCACCACCCCGATGGGCGCCATTACCAGGATGTTGCTGTTGACCAGGTAGGACACCGAGCCGGGCTCGCAGAGCCTGGGGTGCGCGGCCAGCAGCCGGTTGATCAGGATGCACACCTGGTAGGCGGCGGTCCCGGCCAGCACCGGGCCCATGCGCGCGCCCACCGCGCGGAAGCCGGGGTCCTTGAGGTCGATGGTCGGGGTTATGCGCACCCCGCAGCGCCAGGCGCCGGGCAGCTGCACGGCCAGCTGCGCGAGGCCGCCGACCAGCACCGCCCCGGCGAGCACGAAGACGCCGGTCCCCGGCTCGCCCCGCCAGTAGCGCCAGGCGATGTAGACCCCGGCGAGCATGGCCAGGTTGAGCAGCGCCGGCGCGCCGCTGGGCGTCGCGAAGCGCCGGTGGCTGGTGAGCACCGCGATGAAGAACGCGAAGATGCAGACCAGCGGCAGGAAGGGGGCCATGACCTCCAGGAGCCGGAGGGTCAGCTCGCTCTTCGCGGAGAGCTCGACGGCGCCGCGGAAGAGCAGGCTGACCAGGGCGCCGACCAGGGCCAGCCCGCCCAGCCCGATGGCCAGGGCGGTGACCACCAGGCTGGCCAGCCGGTTGGCGCCCGGCTTGTCGTCGGCCTCCAGGCGCTCGACGTAGCCGGGCACGAAGCTGTTGGTCAGCGCGCCCTCGCCGAAGAGGTTGCGGAAGAGGTTGGGGATGGTGAAGGCCAGCCAGAAGGCGTCGCGGAAGCCGGCGGCCAGCAGGCTGGAGATGGCCAGGGTGCGCACCAGCCCCAGCGCGCGGCTGGCGGCGGTGAGCGCCCCGAAGATCCCGGCGCCGCGCAGCAGGCTGCGGGACTCCTCCTCGGCGGTCTTCCTGTCGGGTTTGGCCAAGAGGGCTCCTAGTCCGTTGATGAAACCGGGATTCTAAGCGCCGGGGCGCAAAGGTCAAATATAATGGAAAGGGCGCGGGCGCCGCCGCGGGGCCTACTTCACGCTGCAGGCCGCCTCCGCGGCCCAGACCTTGTCGACCCGGACCACGCGGTGGTTGAGGCCGTCGCCGACGTAGACGTACTTGTCGCTGGCCCCCGCGAAGATCGGCCAGCCCAGGGGGATGGCCGGCTTGGGCTCCTTGCTCTTGGGGCCCCGGGCGTCGTAGTTGCCGTAGCCCCCGAACTTGAGTATCTGGTTGTCGGCGTTGTCGATCAGGGTGACCTTGTAGGTGACCCCGTGCGGGACGTACAGCCGCCCGTAGGCGTCCACGTCGTAGCGCGGACGCATGCAGTGGCAGACCGAAATGGTCGAGGCCCAGGAGCCCGAGATCGGCCCGCAGGGCACCGAGTAGCTGGCCACCGCGCCCTCGGCCTCCCAGCCGCGGCCGGCCTTCTTGAACCTGCCGCCCTTGGGCGTGAACTTGTAGATGGTCCCGCTGCAGCGGGTGTAGGCCGGCTCCTTGGCGAAGCCCTTGGGGGGCGTGAAGCCCTTGGGCAGGCCGATCTCCAGGACGTAGGCGTTGCCGGCCGGGTCCAGGCGCACGTTGCCGCCCTGGTCCATCACGTATGAGAGAAAAACCGGTATCTCCTGCTTCTTCTTGCCCTTGCCGACGGTGATCTTGCGGTCGTACTCGACGAGCTTGCCGTCGGGGCCGTAGACCCGCACGTGGCAGTGGTTGAAGCCGCAGGTGGCGTAGACCCGGCCCTGCCAGTCGACGTCCATGCCCGGGGCGTTGTTGCCCCGGCCGTAGCGGCCGAAGACGTTGCCGTAGGTGTGCTTGCCGGTCGCGGCCAGCGGGGCGGGTTTGCCGTTGCGGTTGTAGCGCGCCACCGGGCCGTGCCACGTGCCGGTCACTCCCCAGCCGTAGATCATCCCGGCGGAGCCGATGGCCACGTCGCAGGCCTTGAAGGGCATCAGCCGGCCCTTGCCGGTCTCCCCGTCGTAGCGCCAGACCGGGCCCATGCCGTTGGTGATGTAGACCAGTTCGGCCTCGGTGTCCACGTCGCCGAAGCACACGAAGCTGATGGCGGTCTCCTCGCGGTTGACCAGGTTGCCGCCCAGGGCGGCCAGCTTCGCGCCGTTGTCCTCGACGCGCACCAGCTGTCCGCCGCCGCCCAGCCACAGGACCGGCTTGGCGCCGGACTCGTCCAGCGCCAGGGAGTGCCCCAGCGCGCCTTTCAAGGGGAGCCTGGCGACCACCCTGGCCCCCGCGCCGCGGCCGGAGATCTTGAGCAGCGAGGCCGGCGGCCGGTAGCCGCGCGAGACCTTGCAGGAAACAACGTAGAGCGTCCCGGTCTTGCTGGCCACCAGCACCTTGTCCGGCCAGGGGACCTTGGTGGCGCTGAGCTTCACCCCGGCGGGGCT
>CAZONU010000423.1:0-4208 GCA_964581145.1 uncultured Planctomycetia bacterium | reverse complement strand
GGTGGCCGGCAAGGACCTGCGCGCCGCCCAGGCCGGCATGGCCGTCGAGACGCTGCCCGGCAGCGGGGAGCTGCCCGCCTGGAGCCTGAGCGGCGAGAAGGTCCCCGGCAAGCCCAACGCATCCCTGCGCGCCCTGAGGACCGGCGAGGCCCTGGCCCTGGCCTGCGACGTCAGCTTCCGCGACCGGGGCAGCATCCTGGCCTGGGGCTTCTTCCTGGAGCTGCCCGTCGCGGCCCACGCCGGCGCCCAGGTGCGCGTGGGCGGCAAGACCCTGAAGCTGCCCCGCGCGGCGGGCAAGGCCGACCTCCTCCGCGGCCGGGGCCGCGCGGTCACGCTGCGCCGCGGCAAGAAGGTCTACCTGCGGCTGCTGCGCGACATCCCCACGCTGATAAGGCTCCGCGACCTGCGCGGCGAGGGCATCAAGAGCTTCGGGCTGCTCTTCGTCGGCGGCCCCGCGGACCTGGCCGGCGCGGCCCGGGGCCGCTTCTGCCTGGCCTTCTCCGGCAGGGGCGGAAGGCTCCGGCCGCTGGTCTACCACGCCCAGATGTGGCCGCCGGTCCGGCCGGGGGCGCCGCTGCGCGCGGAGATCGGCCTGCTGGCCGACTACCGCTCGCCGTTTGACCCCGCCGACGTGCGCGTCGACCTGCTGGTCGAGCCCCCCGCGGGCGCGGCCTACCGCCAGCCGGCCTTCTACGCGCGCGACTACGTCTCCCGGATCGTGAAGGCCGTCCCCAAGGAGGAGAAGGGCAAGGCCGCCGCCGCCCGGCCCGGCGAAAAGGCCGCCGAGCCGCAGGAGACCGAGAGGCTCATCCCGCTCGGCGAGCCCGGCTGGCGCGCGCACATCGACGCGGAGAAGGTCGGCGTCTACCGGGCGACCGCGGAGGTCACGGCTCCGGCGGGCGCCGCCCGCGCGGAGGCCAAGCCGCTGCGCCTGGTGCGGGTCGCGAAGAAGCGGGCCGGGCCGCTGGCCAGGTCGGAGAAGGACGGCCGCTACCTGGCCGACCCCGCCGGCAAGCCGGTCTTCCTGCTGGGCCACAACCTGGGCTGGCTGGTCGAGAAGCGCGGCCCGCTGGGCACCCACCGCTGGCGCGGGGCCCTGGACCGCATGGGCCGCGCGGGCCTCAACTACGCGCGGGTCTGGACCTGCAGCTGGTCGCTGAGCCTGAGGACGCCCCGGCCCTACCGCTACGACCTGGCCGACGCCTGGAAGCTCGACCAGGTGCTGGAGCACGCCGCCCGCCGCGGAATCCACGTGCAGCTCACGCTGGAAAATTTCGACGACTTCCGCAACAAGCGCGACCTCAGCCCCTTCTTCGCGGGGGCGGAGCCGGTCTGCAAGACGACCCGCGACTTCTTCACGTCCAAGCAAGCCCGCCGGATGCAGTCCGCCCGGCTGCGCTACCTGGCGGCCCGCTACGGCCACCACCAGAACCTCGTGGCCTGGGAGCTCTGGAACGAGCTGGACTACGCCATCGACAAGAAGGCCCGCCCCGAGGAACTGGCCAAGGCGCGGGAGGAGTACCTGGTGCCCTGGGCGCGCGCGGCCGCCCGGGAGCTGGCCGCCCTGGACCGCCGCCGGCGGCTGGTCACCTGCTCGCTGGCCGACGGCCAGCTCTGGCCGGAGCTGGCCGGCGCCCCGGAGATCGGCCTGTCCGAGAGCCACATCTACCTGTACATGCCTGATCTGGAGAAGGGCAAGCCCGCCTACCCGGCGCGCACCGTGCTGGCCGCGGCCACCAGGGAGTTCGCCAGGTACGGCAAGCCGGGCTTCGTCTCCGAGTTCGGCTTCGGGGGCATGGGCAAGCCCGAGAGCGACATCAACCGGACCGACAAGCTGGGCATCCACCTGCACAACGGCCTGTGGATCTCCGCGCTGAGCGGGCACTGCGGCGCGACCGCGCTGTGGTGGTGGGACAGCTACCTGGCGCCGCCCGGCGAGGAGGAGCAGGCCAAGACGGAAATCACCGGCGAGGACCGCTACTGGCACTACCGCGCGCTGGGCAAGTACCTCAAGGGCGTGCCCTGGCTGGCCGGGTGGAAGAAGCTGACCGTCGGGCCCCCGGCGGCGGCGGGCCCCCACCCGCTGATCGTGGGGATGCGCACCGACCGGGAGGTGCTGGTCTGGCTGGCCGACCCCGAGAACACCTGGTACAAGCGCGCGGTCCTGAAGTACAAGCCGGTCAGGATCGAGAAGGCCGCCTTCACCGTCAGCGGCCTGGTCCCCGGGCAGTACCTCGTCGAGTGGTGGGACACCTACTCCGGCAAGCGGCGCACCTCCAGCCGGCAGGCCACCGACGAGGGGGGCTCGCTGCGCGTGCGGGTGCCGCCCTTCAGCCGGGACGTGGCCGCGCGCATAAAGCTCCTGGAGCGCAGGCGGACGAGCGAGGAGGAGGAGGCCCCGCCGTGATCAGAAAAACGCTGGCGCTGGGGCTGGCCTGCGGCCTGCTGGCCGCCGGCGGCTGCTGGAGGGTCAAGGTCACCGGCCAGCCCCAGGAGACCGCCTACGAGAGCCCGCCCTTCCTCAACCTGGAAGGCTGGCCGGAGGAGCCGGTTTTCGAGGAGGTCCCCGGCACGGGGGTCTTCTACCTGAAGACCTTCCGGGGCAAGGACCTCGGCCCCGGGTACGACATCTGCCGGGCCGGCAAGCGCTGGTACTGGCCCTACCAGGGCCACTGGTTCACGGCCAGGAAGTGGCGCGGCCCCTGGGGGTTCGCCACCGCCGTGCCCGACAATTTCCTCATGATACCGGAGCAGCACTCCCGCCACCGCATCGCCAGGCTCCACCCGGGATACGGGAAGAAGTAGCCGGGGCCGTCGAAAAAGAAGCGCCGCGCGCTTTCCCGCGGCCGCTGGCTCAGCCCGCGTTTTTCTTTAGAGTTTCCTTTATCTCCTCGATGGCCTTCTCGGCGATGTCCGGGGCCAGCTGGCAGGTGGCCGCGCCGGGGTGGCCGCCGCCGCCGTACTCGGTGCACAGCGCGCCTACGTTGACGCGGCAGGTGCGGGTGAAGATGCTCTTGCCCACGGCCACCACGGTGGTGTCGCCCAGGCCCGCGAAGATGCGCATCTCCACGTTGCACTCCGGGAACATGGTGTAGACCAGGAAGCGGTTGCCCACCGGAACGCCCTTGATCCCGCGCAGGTCGGTCGTGATCACGCAGCCGTCGGCCTCCGCGTGCTTCTTGAGGAACACCTTGAACTCGGCCTGCTCCTTGAGCACCCGCGCGCAGCGCTTGGCCACCTCGCGGTGCTGGAGGATCTTCTCGATGGGCACCTCCTTGACGTACTCCACCAGCCAGCGGAAGTACTTGCGGAACTCGGGGCCCAGCCCGGTGCGAGGGTCGAGCGTCAAACCCAGCAGGATCCAGCTCTTGGGGACGGTGATGTCCTCCTGGCTGAGTTGCCCGGCGTCCAGCCGGTCGGTCTCCTCCAGGAGCTCCTTGAACTTGTCGAAGTCGGCCTGCTTGTCCTTGTAGAAGTCGTAGATGACCCGCGCGGTGGAGGGGGCCACCGCGAAGCGCCCGCGGAACTCGCCGACGCTCTCCAGCTTCTCGCCGCCCTCGGTGACGTGGTGGTCGAACCACATGCCGCAGCCGGGCACGAAGGGCAGGTTGACGACGATGTCCTCCTCGGTGCAGGGCACCTTGCCGTCCTGCACGTCCTTGGGATGGGCGAAGCGGATCTCGCGGATGTTCTCGACCATGCTCAGGAAGACGGCGCTGGTCAGGCCGTCCATGTCCCCGCGGGTGAGGATGCGCATTCTGTAACCCCCCTGTGACCGGTCACGTCTGCAGCCGGGGATATTATCGGAATCCGGCGCTTTTGTCCAGTGAGTTTGGCCCGGGGCGGAACAACTGCGAAACGGCGGGCGCGCCCGGCGGAAGGGCGCCTGTTTCCGGCACAATGCCCGCGCCCGCGCCGCCGCCGCTCAGGGCCCGTCGCGGGACCGCCAACAGGGATTCTTGGAACCGCAGATGGACGCCGATGAGCGCTGATGGTTTTCCGCGGCGGGGGCCGCAGCCATGACCGGACGGGCTTCCCCGCGGGCCAAGCTCAAATCTGCGCCTGTCTGCGTGCATCTGCGGTTGCGGTTGTTGCCCCAATGCATATGCCGGCGATGTATCAAGAGCGTCCTGCCCGCGCGGGCGGCCAGCTTGGCGTCAGGGCCGGCGGCGAAGTCCAGCAGCCTGTTAATCGCCAGCGCCGCGCCG
>CAZONU010000422.1:0-4233 GCA_964581145.1 uncultured Planctomycetia bacterium | reverse complement strand
CCTGGGCCGGCGGGAGTTCATCAAGCGCCTGGCCGGCGGCGCGGCCGCCGCCTGCATCCCCTGGTACCTGTCCGGCACCGCGCTGGCCGCGCCGGAGGGGAAGAAGCCCAATATCGTCCTGTGCATGACCGACGACCAGGGCTGGGGCGACGTCGGCTACAACGGCCACCCGGTGCTCAAGACCCCGGAGCTCGACAGGATGGCCGCCTCCGGCGTGCGCTTCGATCGCTTCTACGCGGCCGCCCCGGTGTGCTCGCCGACCCGCGGCAGCTGCCTGACCGGCCGGCACCCCAACCGCTTCGGCTGCTTCAGCCACGGCTATCCGCTGCACAAGCAGGAGTTCACGCTGGCCCAGGCCGCCAGGCTGGCCGGCTACGCCACCGGGCACTTCGGCAAGTGGCACCTCAACGGCGTGCGCGGCCCGGGCAAGCCCATCCCCGCGGCCGACCCCCGCCATCCCGGCCGCTTCGGCTTCGACGAGTGGGTCTCGGCCTCCAACTTCTTCGACCTGGACCCGGCCCTGGCCCGCAACGGGAAACCCGAGAAGTTCAAGGGCGACGGCTCGGACATCATCGTCGAGGAGGCCCTCAAGTTCATGGCCAGGGCCCAGAAGGCCGCCAAGCCCTTCCTGGCGGTGGTCTGGTACGGCTCGCCGCACAACCCCCACCGCGCGCTGGCCAAGGACCGCGCGCCTTACAAGACCGCCGGCCGGCGCGCGGCCTACTACGGCGAGCTGGCCGCCGTGGACCGCTCCATGGGCCGCCTGCGCGCCGAGCTGCGCAGGATGGGCGCCGCCGAAAACACCCTGGTCTGGTTCTGCAGCGACAACGGCGGGGCCATGGGCCCGCCGTCGGTGGGCGGGCTGCGCGGCGGCAAGAGCACCCTGTGGGAGGGCGGCATCCGCGTGCCGGGCATCCTGGAGTGGCCCGCCCGGGTCCGCAAGCCCTTCGCCACCGCCGTGCCCGGCAACACCTCGGACATGTACCCCACGATAGTGGACCTGCTGGGCGTCAAGGTGCCGGGCCAGCCGCTGCCGCTCGACGGGGTGAGCCTGGTCCCGCTCATCGACGGCAAGATGAAGGCCCGGCCCAGGCCGATGGCCTTTGCCGCCCCGCGCAGGGGCGCGGGCCACGCCGCGCTGATCGACGGCGGCTACAAGCTGCACCTGGCGCCCTCCGCGAAGCTCGGCAGGGGCCGGCGCAGGCCCAAGGGCGGGGCGGCCAAGCTGCCGCCGGTCCTGCTCTACGACCTCACTAAGGACGCCAAGGAGACCACCGACCTGGCCGCCAGGGACCCCGGGCGGGTCAAGCGCATGAAGGCCGTTCTGGAAGAATGGCAGAAGTCGGTCAAGAACAGCCTGGCCGGCAAGGACTACAAGAAAACCTGATCCCCCAACCCCTGAACTTTACCCGCCGTGGCGGGGCCCAACCCCCTCCTCATCCTCCTCCCCGTCCCGGGGGCTGTCGAAGCGGCCGGTGACCAGGTCGTGCAGGCAGGCCCGGCGGGCCTGCTCCAGGAGCGGGTCGGGGTCGGCCAGCTGCACGCTGACCAGCTTGTGCACGGTGCTCTTGCGGCACTTGTAGACGTGGGTGTGGCCCTGGCCCTCCTCGGCCAGCGGCTCGCGCTCGTGGGCCGGGAGCATGGCCGAGCCGCAGTTGGGACACAGCGGGCCGGCCAGGTCGATGCGCCGGGCCTCGGGCGCCTCGCCCTCCTCCTGGGGATGGATAGTCACCGTGAACCAGGCGCCCTTGAAGTAGTAGCGGTCGGCCAGCGACTCCTGGTCCTCGGCCGGCTCGGGCTGGGGGGCGGGCACGGGGGCCGGCTCCTGCTGGGGCTCGCCGTGGTGGTGAAGCTGGGGCAGGGGCTCGGGCTCGGGCCCGAAGCGCATGCGCAGCAGGGTGAAGGGCGCCAAGAGGAGGATGACCGCGGCGGCGGTGGCCATGGCGGCCAGCTCCCAGTTGGCGCCGCTCAAGCACAAGGTCAGGACGAAGACCAGCAGCGCGGCGGCGCCGAAGAGCGCCAGCTGGAACCAGGTCTTGCGCAGCATGTCTTTCATGCCGCCGGGCATTGGATGATTCCTTTCCCCGCGCCCGCCTGCGCACCCCGCGCGCGGGCCAATCTAGATTCCCAAGACGACCCGCAGGCGGTCTTCCACGGACGCCATCGTCGCGGGATGGACCTGGCCCCAGCGCTTGAGCAGCCTGTCAGTTGACAAGCTGCGCACCTGTTCACATTTCGCCCAGCTTTCCAGCTTGACCCCGCCCTCTGGCGGCTGCACGCGCACGTGCAGCGGAATGCGCCGCCTCTTGCTGGTCAGGGGCACCACCACGATCATTCCCCCGGGGCCGTGATTCAAATCATCGTCGGACACGACCAGCGCCGGCCGGATTCCGGCCTGCTCGTGGCCCTTGGTGGGATTGAGGTTGATTTGCCAGACTTCTCCTCGGCATGGGGCTGGCACTCTCGGCCTCCTGCGTTGCGACTAGTCCTCCTGGCCGTCACCGAGTGCGGAATCCCACACTGCGCGTTCAGCCAGCTCGTCGTTCCACGCCTGGGGGTCGGCCTTCAGGACCGCCCATGCCCGGTTGGCCTCGGCCAGAATCATCCTGCGGCGATACAGCTCCAGGGCTTGGCGAAGCACCTCGGTCATGGGCTTTCCCAGCTCCTTGGACAGTTCCTTGAGCCGCCTTCGGGTTTTCTCCCCCACTCGCACCGTCCCTGCGGCCATGGCACGTCGCTCCCTTCTGCTGAGCCCTTGTTCCCCCAGGCTTCCTCCTTCGCGGCCCTCTCTGGCCTGAGTTACCGATCCGCGAACCGGCAGGACTCCCTCTACCTTTAGGATACATCAAAGAAGCCACATATGTCAACATAATTGTAGGCGTTCTTTGCAGGCGAAATTCGTAAGTCGCTGATGGCCAAGACCTTGCGTTTATGGAAGGTCATTGGCTGCTCCCATTTCTCCCGACCAAGCGTACTCATAGAACCGCCAGAAGTCAACGGCCGGGAGCCTGTGCCGTTCCGCAATCCCAAATCCGAAATCCGATTAGCGGTGCGTCTCACCGGAGTGGTCCCCACGTTGCCGGCTGCTCATGCGCCGGCCATGCCCTTGAGGCTCGTCAAGAAGAGCAATACAAGTGTGAGCCACGCAAGCGTCAGTGTGACCAGATTGCGCTTCAGGGAACACTTCTGGAAGGCACGCACCGTCGAGACACAGATGAGAATTACCGGAAGGCTCAGGAAAAGCCAAAACACCACATATCCCGCTCTCCGCGGCAGGGACGAACACACGAACCACAGAATGCCCGATCGCAAAGCAAAGAAGTCGAAAAGGGCGACAAAAGCAAGAGCCGCCGCCAGCCCGAACCCGCCCTTGTCGTACCAGCGGAGCAGCGGTTCGCGGAACCTCACGGCAAGATAGCCGAGCACTCCTATGGGTACTGCGAGCCCTATGGCGATCAAGAAATCCATCTGACCTCCGTGCATATATCCACAGGGCGCCCCGCCTGTGAAGACGGTTCCAACTGTGGGGAAGGGGCGGGGGCGGTCATCACTGCTTGATCTTCTTGTCCTGTGCGGCCCACATTTCAAGAATCCGCGTGGCCATGCTCCGAGCATGCATCTCGGCACGCAGAGACTTGAATTGCTCCATTGGGCTTCCGGGGACACAATACTTATTTATGTAACCCACTGCTAATGAACCCCTTAGCCATCGCTTTCGGGCAGAAAGCCCGCCCTCGGAGCCGTCGGCTGTCCCCTCTCCAATTTCCGGGAATGTCAGTTCACACCAATTCCCCGCCCCATCTCCTGCCGGTCGAGTATGCCCCCGCCGCTGGCGGAAGTCAAGACGTTCCTTAAGTGTTCAGTGTTCAGTTTTCGGTGTTCAGTGGCCGGAAAGCTGGCTCGGGATTCGGGGCTCGGGCCCGGCTGCGCCGGGCTGGCACAGAAAACACAGAGAAAAGACCTTTTCTCAGTGATCAAAAAAGCCCGGTTTGGCGCCCTTTTGCAGCCTAGTGAAAAAAACCAGGTGTCCATTGGCCGAAAAAGTTGGAAAATCTTCTCCTGGAAAACGCGTCACTTAGCGTCTTTGTGAGCATCTCTGACCTCCATTTCGTGACTGCCCCTCCATTCCGTAGAACCCCGTAAACCGTACCGTAGCCCCCATTTTATCCCGGAATTTACTTGACTTTTACGCTGGAATGCGGTATAATGACTATAGAATATGGGACCACAGAG
>CAZONU010000421.1:0-4237 GCA_964581145.1 uncultured Planctomycetia bacterium | reverse complement strand
CTCCATAACCGCCGACCTCGGGTCGCTCTCGGCGCGCGCGGCGACTTTTGAACTTTACGCGGCGCCCATGCCCACCGGCGCGGCCCTGGACACCCCGCGGATCCTGCGCGCCTCGGTGGGGGAGGGCCAGGCGCGCTTCTCGGCGGCGGGGGAGGGCAGGGCGGCAGAGACGATCCCCGCGGGGGTCTCGGCCCGGATAGTCGAAGGCCAGCCGCAAGTTCTGTTAGGAAGCCGCCTGCTGCCGCTGGAATGGCAGCGCATGACCGGGCGGATCCCGAAGTTCGCCGACGCCAAGCTGGCCGCGAAGGACGTGCCTCCGGGGGTCTGGGTGCCGCGCTGGCCGGGACGGAACGGTCCCACGCCGGGCTCGCGCACGCGGGTAAGGATGTTCTACTCCCCGGAGCTCGGCGGTGGGGTGCTTCTTGCTGAAAAGGGCCAGGCTTGGTGCTACGACGCCAGAGCCGACAGATGGCGGCAGGTCGCCCCGCCGAAAACCGCCGCGCCCGGCGCGAAGCCTGCGCCGCTGCCCCCCGGTTGCCGGGACGGGACCTCCGCCTTCTCTACGAGGGCGATGGCCCATCTCTGCTACGGACGAGCCGCGAGGGCCTGCTTCACCTGGGTGGGGACGATGCGCCTTGTGGAGAAAAGAACTTCGCTGACCGGGGAGTCCGCGATGGAGTGGGAGCCGCTCTTTCCCTCGCCCCCCGCCAACCCGCCGCCGCGGGCGCGCCACGCGCTCTACTACGATCCATCCGTCGACCTCTTCATCGTTTACGGCGGCGACGCCCAGAGCCGGGCGTATGACGACGTCTGGGTCTTCCGGCTGGCGCCCCGGGAATAAGCCGGCGGGCTACTTCGGCGCTTTCAGCTTGAAGCGCACCGGCGGGGCCTCGGCGCGGCCCAGGTCCAGGTCCTCGACCCAGGGCTCGCCGCGCTCCGCGGCGGCCGCCGTGTCGTAGATGACCTGGATGGCGTACTCGCCGGGCGGCAGCTTGCCGTAGAGCCTGCTCAGGCGCACGTTCCAGTAGTGCTGAGTTCCGGGGCGCACGTTGATGTTGCGGCCGGCGACGATTTCGGCCGGCGGCCGGCGCTTCAGGGGCCTGCCGGTGGCGGCGTCGGCCAGGACCACCGCGAAGGGCCCGCCGAGGTCCTTGCTCTCGAGGATCACGACGTTTCTCTGGGACCGGTTGTTGAAGCCCACGGTGAGCAGCTCCTCCCCGGCGCGGTCCAGGCCGGTGACCGTGCACATCAGGTGCAGGTTCTTGGGATCGAAGTGCACCTCGTAGCGGTGGCCGAACCACACGTATACGGCGTAGGCCCCCAGTGCCAGGAGCAGCACGATGCAGGCCAGCACGGTCAGGCGTCTTCTCATGGTTCCTCTCGCGGGTCGGCCCCCTCCAGGCCCAGGAGCTTCGCGGCGGTTCCGCCCATGATCGCCGCGCGGGTCTTCTCGTCGAGCTCCAGCCCCTCCATCAGCCGGCGGTAGTCGTTCATCACGTCGCCCATCATGTCGATGGACACGTCGGTGCCGAAGAGGATCTTGTCCCAGGGTCCCCGGCCGCGGCGGTCGCCGTACTGCTGGTTGCCGTGCCACCACAGCAGCCGCGCGAAGAACTCCGGCGGCTTGGCCTTGAGCGAGCTGCCGGTGACGTCGAAGTAGAGGTTCAGGTGCCAGCGGCAGAGCATGGCCGCCTCTTCGTACCAGGGGTTGCCCAGGTGCGCGCCCCAGACCACCAGGTCGGGGCAGTGCCGGCAGATGGAGTCCAGGAAGATCGGGCGCATCCGCGCCGAGTCGGTGTCGCGCTCGCGGTCGTCCTCCGAGACGGCCACCACCCCCAGGTGAAAAAGGAGTATCTTGCCGAGCCCCTCGGCGGTCTCGTACAGCGGAAAGTAGGCGCGGTCGTTGTAGTCGCTCCGGGGGCGGATTATCTTGAAGCCCCGGAAGCCCTCCCCGACCATGCGCTCGATGTCCTTGGGTGCGTGCGTGCCCAGGTCCAGGTAGCCGAAGGGGATCAGCCGGTCGGGGTGCTTCCCGGCGGCCCCCAGCACGTCGTCGTGGGTCGGCGCCCCGTCGAGGTCGTGGTTGAAAACGACCAGCTTGTCGATGCCCAGCTTATCGGCCTCGGCCACCAGGCGGTCGCCTCGCAGGTCCTTAACTCCCAGGTGAACGTGCGCGTCGATGATCAACTGCGGTCCTCCTCCTCTGCGCAATCAAGGCCCCGGGGCGCTCCGCACCCGGCGGGCCTCAGAAGACGTCTATGCCCAGCTTGCGGAGCTCCTCCTTGGCCCGCTCGTCGTCCCGGCGCCACTGCAGGGCCTTGCGGAACTGCCTGATGGCCTCGTCCCGGTCGGTCCCCTTCTTGCCGGCGCCCTCCGAGAAATGGTAGCAGTAGAGCCGGTCGCTCTCGGCCTGCTCGACCTCGAAGTCCATGTCTTCCGCGGCCTTGGCGGCGTTCTGGGCGGCCAGGTACTTGGACTGGGCCGCGGCCCAGTCCCCGGCCTCCTCGGCGGCCCTGGCCAGCTCGCAGTTGTGGTGGTACTCGTACCTGCTGAAGCGCCGCTCGTGGTTCCTGCGGCCCTCCCCCTGGCCGTAGTGCTGCAGGACCTCGCGCATGGCTTCGACCGCCGCGCCCCAGTCGGGGGGCCCGCTCTTCTCGGCCTCGTCGGCCCGGTCCAGACCGTCCTGCACGGCGGCCTTCCTGAGTATCTCCCGGCCGCGCTCCTTGAACCAGGGCAGCCACACGTGGCTGGCGGCGGCGCGCGCCTGGGAGTACTTGCGCCCGTCGAGCGCCTCATCGGCGAGGCGGAGCCGGTTCCAGTCCTGCCAGTTGAACCAGCCGGCGGCGAAGATGACCAGCAGGATGAGGATCACCAGCCAGCGCTTGGTGCGCCGGTGGGAGAGGTCCCGGCGCGCGGAGGTCAGCCCCTCGCGGGCCAGCTTGCTCTTGGGAATGATCTCGGCGAGCTGCTTCCAGGCCCTGGCGCTCCTGCCCAGGTCGCCCTTGCCGCGGGAAAGCTCCGCCTCGCGGCGCAGCTCGGCGACGCGGTCGCGCTTGGCCACCGCATCGGCCAGCATCTTGCCGGCCTCGGCGTGCTGGGGCTCGATCTCGATGAGCTCCTGGCAGTGCTTGGCGGCCTTGTCGAAGTCCTCGGCGCTGAAGGCCTCGCCGGCGGCGGCCATGCGCGCCTCGACGATCAGCCTGCGCGCCTGGCTGTTGCCGGCCTCCACGGCCAGGATCTTGCCCCAGACCTCGATGGCCTGGGCGTAGTCGCGGTTCTGGCGGTGGCCGTAGCCCTCCTTGAGCAGGAACTGGATGCGCCCCCGCGTGCGCTCCACATTCTTGAGCCCCTGCTTGGCCTTCTCGCTGTTGGGGTCCAGCTTGAGGGCCTCCCCGTAGAACGCGGCGGCCTCCTCCAGGTTGCCGGCCGCGGCCACCTCGTCGGCCCGGGCGATCTGCCGGAGCGCGGGCACCACGCTGGACTCCAGGCGCTCCAGCTGGGCGGCGAGCTGCTCGTCGCGCAGCTCGGCGTCCAGGGCGTTCCACTTCTCCAGGGCCTCCTCGTAGTGCGAGGAGGCCACCAGGCTGCGGATATCGGCGTTGGCGGTGCGCCTGGTGGCCACGCGCTCCTCGATGTCGCGGAGCTCGGCCTTGGCCTCGCCGTCGTCGGGGGCGACGTCCAGCAGCCGGCGGAGCTCCCGGGCCGCCTGGGGCAGCTTGCCCTGCTCGCGCAGATCGCGCGCGGCCTTCTTGCAGCGCGCGCGGGTGTCCTCGATCTGCTCCGCGCTGGGCTTGGCGGCGATGATCCGGGAATCGGTGTTGATGAAGGAGGGGCCCTCGGAGACCTTGCCGGACACCCCGGAGGGCCGGCCGGCGTCCGCGGCGCCCTCCAGGGGCATGGTCCGGCCGGGGTCGAAGACCGGCTTGACGTCCCCGACCGTCTCCAGCGCGCGGATCACCTCGCCCATGGACTGGAAGCGCTCCCCGCGGTCCTTGGCCATCATCCTGACGATGACCGCCGAGACGGCCTCCGCCAGGGTGGGGATGATCTCGTGGGGGGGGATGAGCGGCACGTGCTTGTGGCGGTACATCATGCTCATGGCCGTGTCGGCCTCGAAGGGCAGCCGGCCGGTGAGGCAGCGGTAGAAGGTGCCCCCCAGGGAGTAGATGTCCGTGCGGCTGTCCAGGTCCCGGCCGTCGCACTGCTCGGGGGACATGTAGGCCGGGGTGCCCATGAC
>CAZONU010000420.1:0-4252 GCA_964581145.1 uncultured Planctomycetia bacterium | reverse complement strand
AAGGCAACATCTACGGCGTCAACACCAGCATGTGGGAAGGCCGCGGCGGCGGCCTCCACCGCGGAGTTGACCTCCCCGGCGCTGCACTTGGGGGCCTCGGCCATGACTTCCCCTGTGCTGCAGTTGGTGATCGGCATGTAGTTGCCGCTCTCCGTGTCCCGCCACTCACCGTTGACGAAGAACTTCAGCTTCTCTGCCATCTCCGGTTTCTCCTCAAAAGCAAAAGCGCTTTCCTCTAAAAGCTCGGCGGCGAGCACGCCGAGATCATTCGTGCGGGCCCCTTGCCCACGTTCCGCCAGCGGTGGGGCAGGGCGGACGAGAAGTAGAAGGCGTCGCCGGGGGCGAGCAGCTCGCGGCGGCCGTTCACGGTCAGTTCGATTCGCCCGGCGATGCAGACCCCGCCCTCCTCGCCGGCGTGGCTGTAGAGTTCCGGGCCGGTGTCCGCGCCGCGCAGGTAGTTCTCGTCCATGATCTGGAGCGCCCGGGCGGCGCCCGGGCCCGGGAGGGCAAGGTACTTCAGTCCCCTTCCCGAGGCCACGTTGACCAGTTGGCCCGCGCTGAAGACGAACGCCGACCCGCCGTCCGCGGCGTCCCCGGCGAAGAACTCGCCGAGCGTCGAACCCAGCGCCGCGAGGATCTTCTTGAGGGTGCTCACCGAGGGCGAGTTCTTGCCATTTTCTATTTGTGAGAGCGCGCTGGCGGTGACGCCGCTGGCCTCGGCCAGGGCGCGCAGCGAGAGCCCCCGCGCCGCGCGCAGCTCGCGCAGACGCGCGCCGACTTCGACGTCTGCGCGGTCGGCGGATTCTTTGGAACCCGAGGCGGGCATAGCTCCTCCCAGCCGGCGTTCACTATACTGTACACCGGTTAACTATTTTCGTCAAGCGCTTTCGGGCGATCCCTAGTCGCTTTTGCCTGTGCTCCGTATCTCCTTGCCGGGCTGTGGCTTAGGCGCCCACTCCAGGCGGCTGACCAGCAGGTAGTGGTCCGAGGCCTTGCTCTTGAGCACGCGGCTTTCGAGGGTGCGCATGCTCTTGGGATGGAAGATGTAGTCGATGCGGAAGCCCAGCTCCTGGCCCCGCCACTTCCAGTGCCAGGTGATCTGCGAGTTGGGGTCCTTGGTGACCGACGCAAAGCTGTCGACCATGCCCTTGGACTTGAGGAAGCCCGGGGCGGCGAAGCTCTCCGGGCTGTTCAGGTCGCCCGCGATTATCGCCGGCAGTTCCCTCGCGAGGTGTTTGTGGATGTTGACGATCTCCCGGGCGCGGACGCCCTCAGTGCGCCAGAGGGCCTTGAGCACCTCGGTCAGGCCGTTGCCCTTCCTGGGGTTGAGGGCGTGCAGGTGCACGTTGGCGACCTGCACCCGGCGGCCGGCCAGCTCGGTCTCGACGATCCAGGTGTTGAAGAACTCCACCGGCTTCACCATTCGGAGGTTTTCGAGCTTCCGCCCGGAGAGAAAGGCGAAGCCGTTGTACTTCCTGCCGTATCGGAAGATGGCGTGGGGGTATTCCTTGCCGAGGCGCTTGCGGAGCTCCTTTTCGCACTCCCGGTTGACCTCCTGCAGGCATACCAGGTCGGCCTTCGACGCGCGTATGTTCGCGGCCAGCGCCTCCAGGTCCAGGTTGTCGCGGCAGACGTTATAGGTGGCCAGGACCAGCGATTTCGGTTCTGGCGGTTCCGGCGCCGCTTTCCTTGCGACGGGCTTTCGAGAAGGCCTGGCCGGGGGCTTGACGGACTCGCCCCGGTCATTGCCGCAGCCCGCAGCCGCGGCCAGGATGGCCGGGAGCAGCAGGCGCCAGGCGGGAGCCAACATCCGTCGCATCTCATTATCTACGGGGCGGCCGGGCGGGCGCTAAGAGGATTTCGGCGGCTTTTCGCTTGTCCCTCGCCGGGGGCGGGTAGAATCTACGGAATGAGCGAGAAGTCCCCTCTGGCCGGGAAGTCTCCCCGGGAAGTGCGCCTGCTGGCCCGCAGCGGGGAGCTGACCGGACCCACCTGCGGCCTGGCCCCGGGCTTTCTCCAGGCCAATCTGGTGGTGGTGCCCGCCGGGGCGGCCGCCGATTTCCGGCTCTTCTGCGAGCGGAACCCCAGGCCCTGCCCGTTCCTGGAGATGACCGGTCCCGGCGAGACCGGGCTTCGGAAGCTTGGCGGTGACGTCGACTTGCGCACCGACCTGCCGCGCTACCGGGTTTACCGCCAGGGCCGGGCCGTCGGGGAGCCGGGTGACGTTTCGCGCTGGTGGCGCGACGATCTGGTCTCCTTCCTGCTGGGCTGTTCGTTCACGTTTGAAGAGGCCATGCTGCACGCCGGCCTGCCGGTCAGGCACGTCGAGGAGGACAGGAACGTGCCCATGTACCGGACGAACGTCCCCTGCGAGCCGGCCGGTCCCTTCCGGGGAAACATGGTGGTTTCCATGCGGCCGCTGGAGCCCGGGCAGGTCGAGGCCGCGGCGGAGATTTCCGCGCGCTATCCCTTCGCGCACGGGGGGCCGGTGCAGGTCGGCGACCCGGCGGCCATCGGCATTGAGTGTATCGACCGGCCCGATTTCGGGGATGCCGTCACTGTGCGTCCCGGGGAAGTGCCGGTCTTCTGGGCCTGCGGCGTTACCCCTCAGGAAGTGGTCATGAAGGCCGGGCTGGACCTGGCCGTCACCCACAGCCCGGGCTGCATGTTCGTCAGCGACGTTCGGGCGGAGGAGTGGCCGGGGTCTTCCTGATTCGCATGTAAACCAGTGCCGAGACTGCGCAAGCTGCCAGCAGCACGGCCACGGCGGTCAGAAAGGGCGTTCCGTCCGGCCAGGCCAGCAGGCCCCCCGCCCAGGGCACCGCCATCAGCACGCCTCCCAGGTAGGGGATCACCGCGGCGCCCAGCCCCAGCGCCGACTCGTGGACGCCTCCGCGGTGTCCGCGGCCCGTTTCGGCGGAGACGGAGTAGTAGATGCTCGAGTTGTAAATGACGCCGCAGCCCACCCCGATCAGTACACAGCCGGCGCCGAAAAGGAGCTTCATCGGCGTCAGTCCGCAAAGCAGGCCGCCGGCCACCAGCAGCGCCCAGGCGGCGGCCAGCGGGGCGGAGCGGTAGTGCCAGCCGTGCCACCGGCCCAGCACGAGGAAGGTGAGGGTCTCGGCGGCGAAGATCAGCGCCAGGTAGGTCCCGCCCAGCGCGCTTCGTTCCCCGCCGGTGACCGAGGGCACGTGGTAGCGCAGCGCGGCGTTGAGGCCCATGGCCGCGAAGTTGAGAATCAGGGCCATTTTCCAGAAGGTCCCCGCGCGGGTCGCGGCCCTGTGGACCGCGCGCTCGTCCGGCTCGCGGGCCGGGAAGCTCTCCGGTTCGAATGTGCGCAGCAGGTACACGACGAGGTTGAGGAGCCCGGCGCCGGCGGTGGCCAGGAGCACGGCGCGCTGGTTGACGTGCTCGCCGAGGTGGCCGGCGGCGAGCCCGGCGATGGCGAATCCCGAGCACCAGGCCACGTTGAAGCGCCCGATCCTGCGGGGCAGCTCGGCGGGCGTGGAGTGGTCGCTGATGTCCGCTTCCAGCGCCGGCCAGAAGGCGCCCATGGCCGCCGCAGAGACCGCCATCAGGGCGTAGATGTGCCAGAGCTTGGTGACGGCGGCTCCCAGGCCGAAGGCCGCCGAGCCGACCAGGCAGGCTACTGCTATGCTGCAGCGGCGGCCCCAGCGATCCGAGAGCTTGCCGAAGACCAGGCTGGAGACCACGTAGACCCCGGCCGCGACCAGGGCCATTCCCCCGAGGTGAGCGGGCCCGGCGTTGAGCGGCTCCTTCTTGGCGATATAGGTGAAGGCGATGGTGCCCGCGCCCAGGCAGATGTCCATCAGGAACGCGGAGACGTACGCGAAATTGCGGCGGGCCAGGCGGACGATCCCGGCGCCGGCCGGGGCGGGGGAGGGCACTTCCCGCTTACTTTCCGGGGATGACGTAGATCTTCTTGCAGCGCGGGCAGCCGACCTTCTGGCCGGGGCTCTTGCCGGCGGTGCTGAGCACCGCGCCGCAGGAGCAGGTCACGGTCTTCTCGCCGAAGACCGCCTCGCCGCCGCCCTGGGGGGCGCCGCCCCTCTTGAACAGCCGGTCGAAGAAGCCGCTGATCCTGTCGATGAACCGGTTGGCCCCGTCGGCCGCCCCCCCGGCCTGGAAGCGCAGCTCGGAGGCGCCCACGCCGATCACGTCGCCGCTGTTGAGGGCCACTTTCTGCTGGCCGATGCTCTGGCCGTTCCAGCGGGTGCCGTTGGCGCTGTTC
>CAZONU010000419.1:0-4259 GCA_964581145.1 uncultured Planctomycetia bacterium | reverse complement strand
GCGGTGTAGGGCGCGAATCCGAAGTGGTACCAGAGCGCGCCCTGCATTTCGGCCAGGTCCTGGCTCCTGTAGCCCCGGTGGAAGCGGACCTTTACCTTGGGCCTGGCCAGGAGCTCTGCCGGGGGCTTCCCTTCCACGTACGGCCCGACCTTCTTGCCGTACCAGATGGCCCCCCCGGTCGGCGGGAACTTGACGATGCTGCCGTACATGTAGCTGTAGTAGAAGCTGTCGTTGTTGTTGCCGGTCTGGGGCGGCGGCGGCTTGATCTTGCCGTCGAAGAACTCCGGGAAGGAGCGGTCGGGCGGCCTGATCGTTTCCGCGAGATATATGTTGCCCTGGAGGTCCATCCTGGGAATCGCGCCCTTGAAGCACTGCCAGATCAGCGTGCGCCTGACCTTGCCGTCGGTGCCGTAGACGTTCAGGCTGGTGGTGCCGTCCTTGACCCCGCCGCCTCCGGAGGCGGTCCGCCAGTTGCCGGGCGGGATGATAAACAGCTCCTCCCCGCGCACGATCAGGGTGCGCTGCATGTAGTTCATGACCCCGGGAAGCGGGATGTGGTTGTTCTTGCGGCCCGGCCAGTTGACCGGCTCCCCGTCGCGGCCGTAGAGCCTGAGGCCCGCCTCCTTGCCGCTCCAGCTGTAGTTGTAGAGCTTGCCGTCCGGGCCCGCCACCAGCTGCGTGCCGAACTCCGGTCGGCGGGAGATGTCCCTCGGGCGGAAGATGAAGCCCACCTTGGCGGTCTTCTCGTCGATGCGGTACCACTGCTGGACGCCGCTCTTGACGTAGAGCTCGCCGCGCACGCGGTCGTAGAAGAGGTCGCGCGGGCCTTCCGCATGGGGCGCGGAGCTGCGCGGGTCGTCCCTGGAGACGAACTTGTCGCCGGCGTCCTCGATGCACAGCAGTTGATGCTTGCTGTAGGGTATGCTCGGCACCCAGATGCGCACTTTCCGCACCCCCCCGCCCGCCGACCTGGCGGGAGCGTCCACGGCGATGCGGTGGGGCATGCGGCTGGCATTGGCGTACTTGTAGGCCGGCAGGGACATGCGCAGCAGCTCCTTGCCGGTCTTGTAGTTCTCGAACTTGACCAGTTCGGGAACCTTCCTGTTGGCCACGGAGCAGACGTAGACCGCGCCGGTGACCGGGTCCACGCCGAGGGAGTCGGGGGCCTTGACCTTGATCGCGCCGGCGAGGGAGCGGTCCTTCTCGCTGAAGACGGCGACGCGGTCGGCGTCGTGGTCGGCGACGTAGACCAGCCCGCCGGCCACGGCCAGCCCGCGCGGGGCGGACAGCAATGCCTGCTCCTTGCCGGGAGCACCCAACTTGCCGAGGAAAGCCTCGGCTTTCGCAAGGGTTTTCAGGTCCACCCGGAACACGCAGGGCACGCCCTTGATCGGCTGGTTCTTCTTCTTGGGGTTGCCGACCGTCAGGCCCGCGAAGTAGAGGGACTTCCCGTCCGTGCTCAATGCCAAGCACGGCCGGCTGTAAGCGTAGAACCACTGGCTGGCCATGGTCAGGCCCTTGATCTCGGGCAGCAGCTTCGGCCCCGCCAGGGTCTTGTAGGGCACGCCGCCGTCGGAGTCGAGACACGCCACCGCCGGCCCCATGACCAGCCAGTAGACCCGGCCGCGGCCGTCCACCGCCGGGCACTGCGCCGGCGAGCGCCAGAAGGGATCCCGGTAGCCGCAGTAGAAGTTGAGTCTCAACAAATCGTGCACCCGCGGCACCAGGTCGCCTTCCTTCGTTTGGAAGGCGCCCAGGGGCTTGATCTTATCGGGGGCGATGTTTGCGGAGAAGGGCATGACCGCGCGCTGGTGCGTCGCGTCGCGGTTCAGGATCTTGATCTTCCCGCTGCCCCAGTGCGCCCACACCGCGTCCCTGTGGAAGACGTGGAGCGATCCCGCCGGGCCGACGGCCAGCGAGAGGATCGCGCCGGTCGAGGCGGGGTTCTCCAGCAGGAAGCCGTCGAACTCCGGCTTCATGCCCAGCCGCACCCGCACCTTGAAGGGCCCGCTTCCGGCGGGCTTGCCGCCGTCGTCCTTGCCGTCCCATGTAACGCTTTGGGAAAGCCCCGGCTTCAGCGGCGGGGGAGCTTTCTTGCCCAAAACGCCGGCGACCAGGTGCCTGATCACCTTGCCCTTGCCGTCCTCGATGTAAACGGCCACGTCGGTCTCGCGACTCGCGGCGAAGGCGACGGTCACCTTCCCGTTCCTGCGGGTCGCGGTCGGCTTCTTCGCGAAGACGACTTCCTCGCCGCCGGCCAAGCCGGCTGCCAGGATGATCCCCGCCGCGGCTGTCAATGCAGCTGGTACGCGCATGTCCGCACCTCCCGAGCTCTGCCCTGTTATAGTTACCCCGGACGTTCTATCTTAACATGGAGCCGGTTATGAAAAACACGCGCTGCCCCGCGGGTGTGCCCGTTCGCTTCGTGCCGGTGTGAACTCATGGAGCCATTTTCCTTTCAGCCGGCGAGCTGCCACCAGAAAGCCAGCCACGGCGGCGTGACCGCGCAGAAATGCGCCCAGGTGCCGGGCGGCGCGCCGGGGTCGGCCTTGTCGAAGTCCTCCCAGGCGCCCAACAGCTTGAAGCCCAATGCGATAGGTTCGTTGACCAGCGTGCTCATCGCGTGCATGAACTCGCGCGGTCCCTCGACCTGACGCTTGGTGCCGTCCTCTTTGCAGACGTCCCAGTTGGAGTCGCCGGACATCTCGCGACCGTCGAGGTAGGGCTGCGTCGGCACGTAGCTCCCCTTCGCCCAGTTGCCGCCCAGGAACGTATGCACGAAGGGATTGGTGCAGTGCAGGTGGTAGAGCCCTCCGGGCCGCAGGACGCGCGCGGCCTCGCGAAAGATCGGGCGCGGGTCGGGGATGAAAGCCAGCGAGTGCGCGTGCCAGACGACGTCGAAGCTGCTGTTCGCGAAACGAGACAGGTCGCGCATGTCGCCCCGCACGAGAGCGGGCTCCAGGCCGTAGTGCGCGGCCGCCCGGCGGTCGGCGTCCAGCTGGTTCTCGCTGAAGTCCAGGACGGTCACCCGCGCGCCGAGCAGCCCGAAGGCCGCCGACTGCTGCCCGCCCCCGCCGGCCAGCAGGAGGACGTCCCTGCCGGAGATTTCCGCGAGCATGCCCTCCGGGTCGACGCGCTTGCGGGCCTCCCCGGGGGTGAGGTCCATCCAGGGACGGCCGTACTCCACGCCTTCCCGGGAGAGTTCCTCCCAGCGCTCCTGGTTGTGGCGGGCCAACTCGTCCATCTGTCAGTCGCCCAGGTAGGCCAGCGCGTCGATTTCGAGCTTGACGTCCTTGGGCAGGCGCGAGCACTCCACGCAGACCCGGGCGGGCTTCGACTCGCCGAAATAACGCGCGTAGACCTCGTTGACCGCCGCGAAGTCGTCCATGTCCGCCAGGTACAGCGTGGCCTTGATCACGTCCCCGTAGGACGCGCCGGCGGCCTTGAGTATCGCGCCGAGGTTTTTGAGCGTTCGTTCCGCGGCGGCCGCCGCGTCGTCGGCGCCCACGACTTCCCCCGTCTCCGGGTCAAGGGGCACCTGCCCGGCGGGGAAGAAGAAGTCCCCGGCGCGGACCCCCTGCGAGTAGGGCCCCAGCGGCGCGGGGGCGTCCTCCGTCTCGATTGTCTGGCGCATGAATCATCTCCCTTCGACGCCGAGCTTACCCGCCCGGCGCGCGCTTCTCAAGCTCGCCCGACGGCGCTTGACGGTGGGCGTCCGGCGTGAAAGAATGACCCGGCATCCCCGTCCCGAAGGGGGCATGTCATGCCTTTCACCGCCGAGGTCACCAACGGCCCCTTCAAGGTCGCCGGGCGCTGCAGCGTGGAGCTGGCCGTCCGGCCCGACGGGGAGCTCAAATCCGGCGACGCCGTGGAGGTCCAGTTTCCCAACTCCTGGCTCTTGATCTCCGGGCCGAGCTTCACCCGCAAGGTGCAGAGCTCCGACCCGGAGGGCAACCACTACGTGTCGGCCGCGGCCGAGGGCGCGCGCTTCGAGGTGGAGATAACCGAGCGCAACCTGTTCTTCCCGGAGGGGCGCACCCGCCACGGGCGGCTGTTTACCGCCAGGCTCGTCGAGGGTTCCGTCCCCGCCGGCGGAGAAGTGAAGCTCACCTACGCCAACACGCTCGCGCCCTACGTTTCCGAACGCGAGAAACTCTACGTCCGGGTCAAGGGCGCGGCCCCGGAACGCGCGCCGGAAATCGTCACCGAGCCCGGGGAGGCCCGGGCGCTGAGGCTCATCGCCCCCTCCGGCGCCGCGC
>CAZONU010000418.1:0-4259 GCA_964581145.1 uncultured Planctomycetia bacterium | reverse complement strand
TGTTCTCTCACAAAACGGACTCCGGAAATTCCACTTGAACCCCGTGGCAAGACAACAAGCAGCTTGAGAAGTTGGTCGCTGCCATTGACAACGCAACCGCCCATCACTGCAAGGCCCTTGAACGGGCGGTCAGCGCCAAAGACAAGAAGAAACAACACCTCTACGAGGACATACTGGAAGCCCTCAAGGCGGCCCGCGGGGAACTGAAAGAGGCGTCTAAGCCCCCGCGGCATCCCGCGAAGAAGTAGCAGGAGTTCCTGCGCCTCCCGGCTCCCGTTATCATGCTATACTAGTATCATAACTGGCGGGCTCAAGGCCCCCGGGCCCAGGCCGCTTATTTTTTTCCAGGGCTCGCAAGCCCCTGGCGTTCAGTGACTCAGGTCCGTCCAAAGCTATGGGGTTCGGGGGACCGTAGACTGGAGGAGAAAGCCGGGGGCCACCCATGTCCGCCCCGGCCGGAAGGGCTCAAGCCCCGGCGGGGGACGGACGATATAAGGACATGATGAGCGCAAGTCCATATTCCCGGCGTGGGGGCACGCTGCGCGCGCTGGCCTGGGTGGTGGGCGCCCTGGGCGCCGCCGTCCTGGTCGCCGCGCTGTTCACCTACAAGGGCAGCGACATCCAGGCCGGCATGCAGGAGGAGCTGGACAAGACCAGCGAGCGCCTCAAGGGCAAGTTCGACCTGCCCAAGCTCCCCGACCTCCCCAAAGAGAACAAGGAAGGGGTCCTCGGGGAGCCCGAGGAAGTCAAGGCGCCCGAGGGGGATCCGGCGAAAGCGGCCAAGCCGGAGGAGCCCGAGGCGGACCCCACCGAGCCCACCGAGCCCGCCAAGCCCAACGGGGCGCACCCGGCCCCCCAGGTCCCCAAGACCGCCGGCAAGCCGAAAGCGCCGGCCTACACGCTCAAGAACCCGCCGCCGGTGGCCCGGGCCCGCCACCGGGTGACCAAGGGCGAGACCCTCTACTCGCTGGCCGAGACCTACTACGAGGACGGTTCGCTCTGGAAGCTGATCGCCGAGGCCAACAATATCAAGAAGCCCGCCGACCTGAAAGCGGGCGCCACCATCACCATCCCCGGCAGGTAGCCGGGGCCCGACGTGTCCCCGCCGCTGGAAACCCGCCCGAGCAAGGCCCTGCTGGTGCTCTGGTGCCTGGGCGTGCTGGGGCCCGCGCTGGCGGTCGCCCTGCTGCTGGCCTCCATCAGCGTGGCCGCCGGCGGGCAGGGCGAGAACCTGGGATGGAGGCTGGCCGGCAGCGTGGGGATAGTGCTCCTGGCGGCGCTGGCCTGCGTGGGCCTGGGCGTACACTTCTTCACGATACGGTACACGGTCAGCGACACCCACGTGACCCGCGCGGCGGGGTTCCTGTGGAAGGTCAAGCGCTCGGTGCCGCTGGAGAAGATAACCAACATCGACGTGCGCCAGGGCCCCCTGGAGCGGCTGATGGGCTTCGGCCAGGTGTGGATCTTCACGCCCTCCACCGGGGCGACGTTGCCGGAGGCGCGGCTCACCGGCGTGGCCGACCATAACGGCATCCGCGACGAGATCCTGGCCCGCTGCGAGCGCGCCAAGACGGGAGTCTTCCCCGCGCCGGCCTCCCCCGCCCCGCTCCCGGCCCGGGGCTCCATTGAGGGCCCGACTATCGGCGTCCTGCGGGACATATCCGCGACCCTGAAACGGATAGAGGAAAAGCTCGGCGCGAGCTAGGCGCCGCCCCTCGCGCGGGCTAGAACGGCTACTCCCGGGGCTCCAAAGCCAGCGTGACCTTGATCTGGTAGTTGCAGGAGCAGAGATAGGTGTAGTCGGGCACCAGCACCAGCCCGCCGGCGGGGATCGCGTTGATCCAGCAGCCCGGGCGCATCCCCCCGAAGTTGCGGGTGCCCTCCTTGTCGGTCAGGTCCACGTAGCCCAGCGTCGCCGAGCGGAAAGTGAGCACGTGCTTCCCGCCGGCCAGGATGCCGCAGCCGTAGGAGCGCTTGAAGCGCCAGTTGGCCTTGCGCTTGCCGGTCAGGAGGTCGTGGGCGTAGGGCTCGCCGTAGATCGTCCGCCCGTTGAGCACCGGGCGCGTCCTGTAGCTGGCCCGCTGGTCGTAGAGCGGCTTGCCGGTTGACGCCCGGAAGGCCGCCATCCGGCCGCCGACCTCCGAGCGCTGGCGGAACCTGGTCGGCTGGTAGCTCATCAGCAGAGCGTCATGCTTGACGCTGAGAATCAGCGTCGTGCCGTATATCTTCTCGGACCGCTTCCACTTCTGGCGCCCGGTGGCCGCGTCCAGCGCCAGCAGCGCCCCCGGCGGATGCGCGGGGAGCTTCTCGCCCTTTTTACGTTTGAAACCGAAGCGGTCCATGGCCGCCACGGCCCGGTCGATGAGGTAGACCGTCCCCCCGCCGGCGGCTATCGCGTTGTGGCGGATGGATTTCCCGGCCTGGTAGCGCCACTTGAGCTTCCCGGTCGCCGCGTCCAGGGCGAAGAGCTCCTTGGACTCGCTGAAAATTCTCTTCATGTTCGAGCGCCCGTAGGCGTAGTTGATGACGTGCCCGGTGTCGGCCAGCGACCCGAAGAGGACTCCGTCGGCGCAGGCCAGATAGCCCCAGGTGCCCGGCTTCCCGTCGGCCCCCGGCGGGGTCTTGAACTCGCCGAGCTTCTTCCCGGTGGCGCCCTCGATGCGCAGGCACTCCCCCCCGGTGTGCAGGAAGAGCGTGCCTTTCCACAGGCACATGTTGCTGCCGGTGGCGGCCACGCCCACCAGGTGCTCCTGATGGTAGGGCTTGGTGACGCCCTTCAGGGGCAGCTTCCAGAGGGTACGGCCGTTGTAGGCGTTGTAGGCGCAGACCCCGTCCAGCCCCTGTACGTAGAGCCGTCCGTCGGCGACCAGCGGCGCCGGCGGCCGGCCGTGGCGGTTGGCCACCGGCTGGCCGGGGTCGTCGTACCACAGCACGGTCAGCACACCCTTGACCAGGGCGTCGTCGGAGCAGGCGGTGTTGGCGGGGTCCGCGTACTGGTGGGTCCAGCTGCCGGCGCCGGCGAGCGCGCCGCGGGCGGTCTTTCTCATCGCGCCGGGCTTCCCGACGCAGAGCACGCCCCCGTAGGGCCGGCTGCAGCGCAGCGCCTCCTTCTCGGGCACCGCCGCGCCGGTCACCGAGTTCCCCGAGACCACCAGGTCCGCGAAGTGGTTGGGGAGCTCGGTCTTCGCGGGGTCGGCATGCAAGACGGTCACCCGCACCCCGTAGAGCCCGGCGGCGTCGAGCCGCTTGCGGGCCAGGGCCACCCTGGCGGGGTCCTTCTCGACGGCGCAAATGTGCAGCCTGGTGCGCTTGGCCAGCTCGAAGGCCAGCTGTCCCTCCCCGCAGCCCAGGTCCAGGCAGTGGCCCTCGCCGGCGCCGGTCTTCCTGACGATCTCCTCGGCGGCGGCGGCGCAGGCACGGTTGTGGGGATAGGGGTTGGCCTCGGGCTTCCGGGCCACTGTCTTCGCGCCGCCCGCGCCGGCCGCGAAGCAGTGGATGGGCCCTTCTTCAGTGCTGACGTAGAGCCGCCCGGCGGCGAAGGCCAGGCCGCGGGGAGTGCCGGCCACCTCGGCGCTCCAGGTCACTTTCTTCTGCTTCGCGTCGAACGCGGCCACTTCCTTGCCGCGGGCGATGAAGACGGTCCCGCCGGCGGCGATCAGGGCGGTCACCCCCCTGTGGTTGCAGCGCGCGGACCACTTGACGTTCCACTTGCGGGTCGTGCGCTTCTTGACCGTCTTCTCGATCAGCGGCTTGCGGCGGTCAACGGCGTACAGAGTGTTGTAGCCCAGGACGTAGATGATCTCGGGGGAGGCGGCCGGCTGCGAAGCGCTGCCGCCCACGCCCAGATACTTTCCCTTGGCGGCGTCGAAGGCCTTGCTTCCGCTGAAAACCATCGAGCCTACCGCCGCGAGCCCGCTGCCTCCGTATCTCCAGCTGAAGTACTGGAACTTGCCGTCGGCGCGGTTGAAAGCCGCGGGCCCCGCCCGTCCGGTGGGCGCGAAGACCCGGTCCCCGGCGGCGGCCAGGTATCCCTGGCAGGAGATACCGCTCTTGGCCCAGGCCCCGCTGTGCGGCTGGGCCATCCCGATCGACCCGGAGTCCTTATTGACCCAGACGGTCTTCCCGGTTGACGCGTTCAGCGCGGCGATGTAGATGCCCTCCGTCGGCCAGATGCCCGCGCCGAAGTAGACGACGTCGCCGACCACCGCCGGGCCGCCGCGCGCCGGCCACTTGGAGACCATCCGCCCGTTGCCCAGCAC
>CAZONU010000417.1:0-4269 GCA_964581145.1 uncultured Planctomycetia bacterium | reverse complement strand
AGAGATATCGACCAAAGTCCTCACCCGCTGAAACAAAAATGATGGAACACTAGGTTCGTCCGCCTCCGGACCGCCGCTATGCAGATGCGCGCTGCTCAGTCTTTCGCCTTCTGGATCTTCTGCAGAGCCCCGGCCGCAATCTTGCGGACATAAGCGTCCTCGTCCTTCAGCGCCTTGCGGAGCGCGGGCACGGCGTCCTTGGCGCTTCGCCTGGCCCAGTATCTCCCGAAATCCCCCAGCAGCCAGGCGGCATTGGCACGCACGTTCCTTTTCTCATCGCGAAGAAGGCTCTGCAGAAGGCGGCTGGCCTCTGGATTCATGCCCGCGCTGAGCAGCACGCGCGCGTACAGGAGCTTGAGCTCCTTGTCGCCGGGCGTCTTCCTGACCGCCTCCGCGTACATCTGCGCGGTTTCCCGGTAGGCCCTCAGATAACTTTCCTTGCTCCGAGGGTAATCCAGCAGTTCAAGGCGCACACCGTTGACGGCCGAAAAGAGTGAGCCACCGTACTCCGCCTTGGGGTTCGAGGCGAAAATCTGTTCGAGCACCTTCAGAGCTTCTTTGAACCGCCTCTTCCCGCACAGCGCCCCCGTGATCTTGAACTTCACGATCTCGCGGAACCTGTCGAGGGAGTCAAAGCTCCAAGACCCCATGAACGGCTTGGCCTTGCTCACTTCGCGCAGCTTATCGACCTGCTCCCGGGTAAGGGTCAGGAGCTTTCTGTATTTCTCCGCGTCCTTTTCCTGATTGAGGTGCAGCCTGCGCAGGACGACTTCCTGGGGACATCTGGCCGTCCTCTCAATCTCTTCCAGCCTGACCTTGTGGGCTGCCTCTCTCTGTCCGACGCGCTCCAGAAGGCGGGCCAGGACGTGGTAGGAGTCGGAATCCCTGGGCCGACCTGAGCAGCGCTTTCGGAACCTGGCGATGAGCAAGGGGACTTTCTTCTCCTTCCGGGCCAGCCGGGCCATTCCTTCCACCGCAAGGTCGACCGCAAATGGCAGCGTCTTGGCGTGGAAGCTCCGCGAGTAGAGCTTCCGGTGAATCCCCCTGGTGCTTTCCAGATACTTGACATGCCGGTCGAGGGCCGTTTCCGGCTCCAGCGCCGCGAGGGCAGTCAGGGCCTCGTATCGGGGATCGTCGCTGAGAACCCGCAGGCCGTATATGCAGGCGGCGGGATCAGAGATTTCGGGTCTGTTCAGAGCCCTTTTGAGGGTCGGCAGCCCCTTGGGGTTGTTGCGCCGGGCCAGGGCCAGGGCGGCCAGAAAGGCGACCTGGAAATCGCCCTCTTGCAGGTAGCCTTCGAGCGTTGCGGTTGATTTCGGGCTGTTGTCCTGAACGAGCTTATGGATGTGGTTGCACTTCTCTGTTTTGTCCTGCTCTTTGTCTGCCCCAACGGACGGCGGTGGCTTGGTCGCTGGCTGCTCGGTCTTCTGCGCGCAGCCGCAGGCAGAAAACAGGACCCCGGCTGCCAGCAACAGCCTGTTCATCCCCCGGCTCCCCGCTCAGTTGACCCTGAACAGGAAGCGGAAGCCCACCCCGGAGGCGATGGCCACCAGTATGTAGAGCCCCATCCACTGGAACCAGAGGTTCCACCAGTCTGCCGGCATGCTGTCCTTGAGGTCGAACTGGACGGTCTGCATGTGGTCCATGCCGGGCGTGTCGAAGACCAGGTAGGTGATGAACTCCGGGGGCTTGGACTTGCCCTTGAAGGCCGGGAAGTCGATCTCGCAGCTCTTCATGCCCTCCTCGGTGGGGTAGCGGATGGTTATCTTGTGCTCGCCTTCCCTCTTGGCCCTCACCCGCCAGTGGGCCTCCAGGCCGCGATCGGGAAGGGGCGTGGCGTTGAACCAGGTCCACGGCTTCCACAGGACCACCGGCCCGTCGTCCTTGGCCCTCTTCGCGGCCTCCGCCCGCTTCTTCTTCTCCTTGGGGGTCTCCACCCACTTGGTTATCGGCGCGACCCGGCCGCCGATTATCTCCACGTCATCCCTGCTGGCCAGCATGGTCGCGTAGCCGCGGGCCTCGTTCTCGAAGCAGGCCACGACCTCGATCTCCTTGTCGGGGCCCACCGGATCGAAGCCCAGGCGCACCCAGGTCCACATGCAGATGACCAGCACCGGCGGCACGGTGAAGATGGCGGGCTTGAGCGAGCCCCACATGTACTTGCCGCTGACCCGCTTGGAGACGTTCATCAATTGGGTAACGCGCTCGTCGTTCCCGGCCTTCTTGGCCTCGGCGGTGAACTTCTTGAGCTTCTTGAGGTCGGCCTTGCACTTGCCGAGCAGCTTCTGCCTGCTGAAGAACTTCTGGAAGAGGTTGACCCCCAGGCCGGTGAGCAGCCCCACGACGACCACCCCCCAGACCCCGCCGAGCCGGGTGGTCCAGCCCAGCAGGAAGTCGCAGACGGGGTAGAGCGGCGCGACCACCGGGTCAATCAGCTCGATCTGTATCCACTGCAGGTTCACCTCAGACCTCCTCGGTGGCGGTGGCGCCGACCAGCTCCACGGTGCCGCGGCTGCCGTCTATCCTGATTTCGGTCCCGTCGGGTATCAGCTTGGTGGCCCCGGCCAGCACCACGCAGGGGATCCCGAAGTCCCGGGCCACGATGGCCCCGTGGGAGAGCATCCCCCCGCGCTCGACTATCACGCCCTTGGCGTGCGCGAACAGCGGCGTCCAGCCCGGGTCGGTGGAGGTGCAGACCAGCACGTAGCCGGTGCCCAGGTCCCCGGCCTCGCGGGGCGAGTGCACGATGCGGGCCACCCCGGTCTCCGAGCCGGTTGCCACGCCCTTGCCGACGAAGACCCCGTCCTCGGCGCCGGAGAGCTCCACCGGCCGGCCGATGGCCTCGGGCTCCTCCGAAGAAATAAACTCGGGCAGCTCCAGCCCCTTGAGGGCCCGCCAGCGGGCCCGGCGCCGGGCGATGTTGGCGGCCAGCTCCTCGCGGCGGGAGACGTCCGAAGCGTACTCGGCGAGCTCCTCGCGGTGCAAAAAGTAGAGGTCCTCGCCCAGCTCCCAGCGCACCGCCAGCGCCTGGAGCGCGTCGCGGATCAGCGCGTAGGCCATCATGTAGTAGAACTTGCTGGTCTCCCGGTAGGGCATGTACTTCTGGGCGCCGGCCAGGTCCGCGCGGACCTCCCCCTCCAGCGAGGCGGCGCCGTGCTCCTCGAGGATGGCGGTGAGGTCCTTCTCGGCCTTGGCGCGCTCGGCCGCGGCGCGCTCGTGGCGCTGCTTCTCCTGGTCCGCGGAGCTCTCGCCGCCGGAGGCCTTGCGGTAGCTCGCCACCTGTTTCTGGAGGAAGGAGGGGTCCTCGTACCAGCGCGGCTCGGCCAGCTCGAACTCGTCGGTGGCCCGGTGGCCGTACTCGGCCAGGAACTGGTCCAGGCTCAGCTGGTCCCCGGCCACGCGGTGCAGGTCGAGGTGCTGCTCAATGGTCTTGTCGTCCTCCGGGCCCATGACCAGCTTGGCGGCCAGGGCTTTGCCTTCCTTCTCGCCGAGAATATCTTCCAGGGTCTTCGACAGACTGCCGTGGTAGTAGACGGCGACGGAACTGGTCTTCTCCGACTCGCGGGCGACGTCGTTGAACGCCACCTCGCGCTCCTCCAGCTCGGCAAGCACCTGCTCGTCGCTCATCTCCGAGAGCTTCCTGGCCCGGGCGGCCTTCACGTACTTCAGGAAGCGGGGCTTGACCTCCTCGTTGAACTCCTCCAGGTATTTCCTGGCCGTTTTCTTCATGCGCCGTCCCTGGCGGATCAGCTTGATGATGTAGAGTGGCAGGCGCAGCAGGAAGCCGCCCCCCGCGCGCTGGAAGTTGAACTTGTCGGGCATGCCCTCCAGCAAGGCGTTGGCGTCGCCCTTGGCGGCCTCAATGTCGTACTCCAACGGCATTCGGCCGTAGAAGAGCTCGGCGTGCTTCTCGAGGTCCGCGTAGATGCGCCCGCCGATGAGGTCGAGCATCCCCTCGCGCTCCACGCGCTCGGAGGGGAAGTAGCCCAGGTCGCGATACATCTCCACGAAACCGCCGGAGCCGCCCATCCAGCGGCGGATGACGTCCCAGGTCAGCGGGGTGGGGTGCTTGAGGGTCTCGGCCAGGTTGTAGATGGCCCAGTCCACCCGCCCGCGGCCCTCGGCCAGCTGCTTGAGCCGGGCGATCTCCACCGCGCGGGCCTTGTCGATCTCGTCCTGGCCCACCGGCTCGTCGGGCAGCGCGGTGATCGGCCGGGCCTGCACCAGGAAGACCTCGCCGCCGGCCAGGCACCACTCGATGTCCTGGGG
>CAZONU010000416.1:0-4285 GCA_964581145.1 uncultured Planctomycetia bacterium | reverse complement strand
CGTATCAAACTCAAACGACTCTACCCGCAGATTCAAACGTGACGGAACACTAGTGCTCTGTCAACGCCGGACCTGCGGGTCGAGCGCCATGGCTCCGATGAAGAAGCCTCCGGCTCCGGCTCAGAGGTCCAGGGGCCGCCCCCGCCGCCACACCGCCGGCACCGCCGGCCCCATCCGGCGAGCGCGGGCCGACGCTGACGGCGACGAGGCTCCGGGGGCTGAAGCCGGACCCCATTTTCACGCAACCCGGTAGGCTCTGTCCGCCCCGCTCCCTGGAGCCGGAGGCCGAGACCCCGGGGCGCGCCCAGTGACCCGGCCCGCCGGAATAAACGTGACGGAACACTAGCTCTTCGGGCGGGTCTGCCAGCGAGACCCGCCTTTCCGGGCTGAGCCCTTTTCGCCGATTTCGACCGGCTCGCGGCCGTCGGTGATCATCTCCAGGAGGTTGCTGCCCAGCAGGGTGCGGAAGACCTCGCCGACGTGGCCGGCGGCCAGCACGGTGAAGCGCCGGCCGGCGCCCTCGGCCCGGGAATTGAGCTGCAGGGCCTCGCCGATGAAGAGGCTCAGCACCCGCCGCAGCCTGCGGAGGTCGAGGACTAGGTGCCCCTGGCCGGTGGCCAGCAGCTTGTTGCACGACTTGACGAACTGGTCCCACTCGGCCATCTCCACCGAGTCGCGGCGGATTTCGAGCACCGCCATGCCCTTCTCGGGTATCTCGGTGACTGCCAGAAAGTCTTCAGGCATGGGGAGATCCTTTACTTGCGTGCGCCGGCTCGCTCGATCTTGCAGGTCCAGGTCTGGCCATTGGAGTTGAAGAGCACCAGGCGGTCGTGCGCGGCGTCGTAGGCGGTAGCCCCGCCGCGGGACGGGATGGTCGGGGTTCTCACCTCCGTCCACCTGTCGGCGTCCGTCTCGTAGACCCAGAGGTCCTCAACGTGTTGTTTCCAGGCGGGGGCCGTGCCGAACATGACCACCACCCCCAGCTTGCCGTGCCAGACCAGCCTGTGGAAGATGCGCGCGGGGGGACTGACTTTAGGGCGCATCTGCCGCCACTCCTTGGTGCGGGGGTCGAAGGTCCAGGTGTCCTTTTCCCCTTTCCCGCCGAAGAAGACGAAAAGCCTGCTCTTCCGGTCGTAGGTCAAGCCACCAAAGACATAGTTGCGCGCCGGCATGCCCGGCCGCGGCAGCACCTCACTTCGGCCCGTAGCTATGTAATGGAACTTGGCGTTCATCCCCCCCGAATGCCACACCTTAAGGAACCGTTTGCCGTCAGGGTCTAGGGCCCACCCCGACAGGCCCGCGCCATCCACGCACTTCCATTTCGCCCACGCCCCGGTACTGGCGGAATAGGCCCAGCCCGGGGCCAGATACCGGTCGCCGGCCTCGTCGTAGTCGAAATGATGCTGGTAACATACGCTCGGCCGCCACCGGCCCACTCCGGCGCCCTTGGGATCGTTCTTCTGGAGGCAGGTCCAGCGCAGGGCCGAGAGGTCCAGTGCCCAGAGGTCGTTGGTGCGCTTGCTCAGGATCGATCCGCCGAACAGGACGCAGCGTTTGCGCTTGGAGTCGTAGGTCATCGCGTTGGTGCAGTACGCACGCCCCTTGGGCCTCTCCCCGGCGAACTTGAGCTGTTGCCACCTGGCGCGGAAGGCACCGGAGCCGGCGCGAGGTGGTGGTGGCGGCGGCCCGCCCGCCGCTCGCTCGATCTTGAGCATCCAGGTTTGCCCATTCTTGTTGAAGAGCACCACCTGGTCGCGCGCGGCGTCGTAGGTGGTAGCGGTCTCGACCGGCGGCGGGGCGGCCGGGGCCTTGATCTCCGTCCATCTGTCGGCGGCGGCCTCGTAGACCCACAGGTCGTTCAGGCCGCCGTCTTTCCCTCGGCCACCGAACATGACCACCGCTCCGAGCCCCTGGTGCCAGACCAGCTTGTGCTGGAAGCGCCCCGGCGGGCTTGTTGCCGGACGCATCCGCCGCCATTCCCTGGCGCGCGGGTCAAATGTCCAAGTGCCGTTGGAGGCCCCGGCTTTCCCCTGCCCACCGAAAAGCACGAAGATTTTGTTCTTCCTGTCGTAAGCCAGACCTCCGTCCAGATATCCGTTGTAACCCGGGCACCTAGCCACCAACTCATGCTTGTGTCCGGGGGGCCGCACGCGATAAGTCCCCCCCGCAGTATCGACCCTCAGCAAGCACCGGGATTCGGGGTCGCAGGCCCAACCGTTGCGAACGAAAGACGTGCCCATGTAGCCCGGGGGCTTGCCGCACGTCCGCCAGGTCGCGGCGGCCGGGCCCCAACCCCACAACGGTCCGGCCACTCCCAGGAACCAACATGTATCGGCGGCCTCGTCGTAGAGGAAGGTCTCACGGTAAGTCCCGACGGCCTTGGGCCGGGTCCTGCCGGCTCCGGGGCCCTTGGGATCGTTCTTCTGGAGCATAGTCCAGCGCATGGCGCCCAAGTCCAGCACCCAGAGGTCGTTGCGCCCGTGTCCCCCGAACAGGACGCAGAGCTTGCGCTTGGAGTCGTAGGTCAGGGTTGTGGGTATGCACCTGCGGCCCAAGGGTCTCTTTCCGGCCAGCTTCAGCTCTTGCCACCTGGCCCGGAAGACCGAAGGGCGATGGCGGACGGCAACGGGCTTTCTGAGCGCTTTCTCCAGCCAGGCTCGGTTGAGCGTGCCGACAACGCGCAGGTTGTCGAAGCTGGCGATCGTCGGCCCCTTTACGTAGCCGTGGGACAGCCCCAGGGCCACGCGGACCGCCCGGTGCGGCACTCCTTTGGCCACACCGAGTTCCTTGCCGGCGAACCCGGCCTTGACCTCATACCTGGCCAGATCCATCTCCAGCAGGTACGGCCGCGTAAGCTGCATCTCCTTCTTAAGCTGGTTGACCAGGAACTCCTTCTTCCAGAAGCCGGGCGCCCGGCATATCCAAACCCGGGGGTCGCGCCTGCCGCCGTAGGCCAAGTAGTTCAACGCCAGGGTCACCCAGTCCTGGGGTACGCCGATTTGCAGGTAACACATCCGCCCCCGCTGAACCGCCGCGGAGACGGTCACCTTGCAGTGGGGGCCAAAGTGCGCCTTGGGGCGCGCGGTCTGACCGGCGGCGGGCTGATCCGTCTCGGCGCGCAGGGCGCCGTTTGCCACCTTCCAGTCGCCGGCCATTATCTCGAAGTCTTCCAGCTGCCGGGGGTCCGAAAAGTCCCAGAGAAGTTCAATGGCCAGGGTCTTCGGATTGAAGCTGACAACTCTGCCCCGGAACAGCTTCTTGACCCTGGCGGTCACCCCTTCCGGGCTGGCCTCGATGGCCGCCTCGGCCGCTGCCCTCAGTCGCCCGATCTCCGCTTCCCGGGCAACAGCGAACTTCGTCCCCCTGTGGGCGACGACATAGCTGTCGAGCACGGCGAGCAGCTTCTTGGCCTCGGGGACCGTGTATTTCCTCTTGGCCAGCGGCTCGACCTTGGCCTTCCACGCGTCCTGCGCGGCGAGCTCCTTGGCCCCATACATGCGTACGGCCAGCTTCCTTCGGTAGCGCTCGGCCAGGGGGTGGTCGCCCGCCGCCGCCAGTGCCTTCCCTGCAGCCGTGAACTCCTTCCGGCCCATGCTGGCGAGTGCCAGCGCCATCCGGCCGTCAGCGTTCCTGGGCTTGAAGGCCGGCAGGAGCCTCTCCATCTCACCCTCGGCCAGGTCCGCAAACTTTATGTCGTAGCTGGTCTTTTTTCTGTGGCCCATCGACCAGTACTCGCGCTCGATGAAGAAGGCGTCGGCCTTCACTTCCTTGATGACCCCCCGGTGCACGGCCTTGTCCTTTTTCTTGAGGGCCACCTTCCTGCCGGCCAGGCTCTTGAGCCTCTTGGCCTTTGATGCGTCGAATTTGACCAGGAGCCCGGCGATTCTTTCGGCGGCGCGGAACTCCGCGGCTATCAGCTTGAGCGTCTCCTTGCCGGCCTTCTTCTTCCCGGCGGCCAGATGGCCGGCGGCTCCCTTGTAGTTGCCGGCCAGCATCAGCTCGTCAAACCCGTCCAGGATCCCCTCCAGCAGCTTGCGGGCACTGGCCTCCCGCCGCTTCTTGAGGTTGGCGGCCACCTCCAGCTTCTGCTTCTCCAGACCCTGCCGGAGCTTGGCAAGCCTCGCGTCCCAGGCCGCGTACTTGACGCCCTTGACCTTCTCCAGCTCCACCAGACATTTCTCTGGATAACCGTCCTTCGAAATCTCCTCGGCAGCGGTGATGGCCGCCCCGAGCTTGCTCTCGGCCTGCTTCTTGAGCGCCTCCCGCTCGGCCTTGAACTTCGGCG
>CAZONU010000415.1:369-4296 GCA_964581145.1 uncultured Planctomycetia bacterium | reverse complement strand
GCCTGGAGCCGGTGACCATGCGCATGGCCAAGGTGCAGAAGGCCACGCTGGACCCGGCCAAGATCTCCGGGCGCTGCGGGCGGCTGATGTGCTGCCTGCGCTACGAGGAGGAGGTCTACAGGCACCTGCGTTCCAAGCTGCCGCCCCGGGGCGCCTACGTCCTCACCGAGGAGCTGGCCGGCCAGGTGGTCTCCGGGGACATCATCTCCCAGCGGGTCACGCTGCGCTCGGGCACCAAGCGGGTCACCGTCAAGGTCGACGAGATCGAGAAGGTCTCCAGGGAACCGCTGGAGCCCCCCGCGCCGAAGGTGCCCGCCGAGCCGCTGAGGAAGCCGACCCCGGCCAGGCGGCGGCCGCGTCCAGCCCCGCCGGCGGCGGGCCGGGCCGGGCCCAAGAAGGAAGAGAAGCGGCCTCCCCAGGAACCCGGGAAGGGCGAAGGCCGGAAGCGCAGCTCGCGGCGCTCCCGGCGGCGCCGGGGACGCTCGCGGGGCCAGCGCGGACGGGGCGGCGGAGGCGGGTCAGGCGGCGGCAGCGCCGGGAAGGCTTGAAAGCGCGGCGGTCCGCGCGTAACATCAGGGGACGAGGCCAGCGTCGAGGCACCGGGGTACGACAGAGAGATGAGCGCTAAGAACGACGGCGACGCCATTGACAGGATCCTCGAGGAGGACCGCCGCTACGCGCGGGAAGCCTACGGCTTCGTCATGGCCGCGCTGGAGCACACCGTGCAGAAGATGGGCGAGCGCCGGCACGTCACCGGCCAGGAGCTCCTGGCCGGCGTCCGCGAGCTGGGCCGCGAGCGCTTCGGGATGATGGCCCCCACGGTGTTCAACGCCTGGGGCATCAACGAGACCGAGGACTTCGGCCGGGTGGTGTTCAACCTGGTCGAGGGCGGGGTGCTCTCCAAGCGCGACGAGGACTCCGTCGAGGACTTCCGCGACGGCTTCAACTTCGCCACCGCCTTCGAGCCGGAGTACGACCTGGAGGGCACCGCGGACTCGACCGGCGGCTGAGGGACTGCCTTCCTCAAGAAACCGGGGCGCCCGCCGGAGGGCGCCCCGCGTCCTTTGGGGCTTTCGAGCGAGAGATTTACTTCTTCCCGGCCCGCTTGCAGCGGTAGACCCAGGTCGTGGCGCCCGAGTTGACCACGAAGACGTTGCGGGCCGGGTCGTAGTAGCCGATCTGGTGGTGGGTGGGCGGCGGCGGGCCCTTGGGGCTCAGCTTAGTCCACTTCTTCTCGGCGGGGCTGTAGGCCCAGAGCGCCGCGGGCTTGCCGCGCTTACTCTCGAGGAGCAAACAGACCTCCCCGACCGGGTCGTAGCCGAAGAGCGAGTAGGCGTCGTGCCCGTATGGAACCTCGGTCGAGTCCTTGGGCATCTCCAGCACCTTGCTCCACTTGTTGGTGGACGGCACGTAGTGGTAGGTGATCTTGCAGTACTGGGCCACGACAATCCTGTTCGCGGAGTCGTAGGCGGTCACCAACTCGGCCCGGGGAAAGTCCTTCTTGGCGGCGTAGAGCCGGCTCTTGCCGTTCGGCTTCAGCTCCTTCCAGATGTTGGTCTTGTAGTCGTACAGCCACATGCCCGACCAACGCCAGCCGTTCCCATACCAGACGCTGCCCTTGAGCTCCGGGATGTACTCCATGCTCCCGCCCTGCATCATCCCCGGATAGGGCTTCTCGGTGATCACCCGCTTCCACTTCTTCTCATACGGGTAGAAGGCCCAGAGCTCCGGGCCCTGGACAATGCCTTCAAAGTGAGCCCAAACGGCCTCGCCCCTCCCGATCTTCCCGACCTCCCCGACCTTCCCGTCCCTCCCGACCGGCCTTACTCCCAGCTTGGCCATGGCCGCGCCGCGCATGAAGGTGACCACGTCCATCCAGAGCATGGCCTTCATGCCCGGGTCGTAGCAGAGGCCCCACCAGGTGTGGCAGGGGTCGAAGGGCCCGCCGCGCTCCGTAGCCAGCACCTTGTACGTCTTCTCCCTGCCGTCCCTGCCCTTGACCTTGTACTCGTGAATCGCCGCGCAGTTGACGTCCCGGTTGGGGTCGGGGGCAAAGAGCAGCACCCAGGTGTTCGAGGGCAGGTCGTACTCCCAGGCGTCGTTCAGGCGGTGTGGAGCACCGTGGTTCCCCCCGCAGAAGAGCGCGCGCTTCCTGTCCGGGGCCCAGACCATCTTGTTGCAGTAGTTCCTCCTCACCGGGCCGGTCTTCTCCATCTTGAACTCTCTGGTCACGGCGTTGAAATCGCCGGTCGTCTTGATGGGCGGCAGCATCGCCGCGGAGTCCTCGCCCAGCGCGGCGAGTACGCGCGTCACCTGCGGGTCGGGGGCCAGCACCGGCTCGACCCTGAGCTTCTTGCCGCTCCCGGACCTGGCGTTCTCCCCGGCCAGCCCTATCGCCGGGCCCAGAATCAATGCCAGCAGCAGCCATGCTCGCGTCTTCATCGTCATTTCCCCCTCAGCCTTCGGAACCCGGCCTCAGTTTCGCCGGCACCAGCCAGCGGCCCGCAGCCGGCGACCCGGACCTCATCTGCTCCTCGATCTTGCCCAGGGCCATCCGGGTGAGCTCCGCGAAGTCCCACTCCACGCCGGTGGGAACGGGCAAAGCGGGGAACCGCTCGCGCCACTGGGCGCGCGCGCCGGGCACGCAGCCCCACCAGACCGCCAGCTCCGCGCGGCGTTCGAGGCCGCCCAGCGCCGCACCCACCGCCTCCAGGAACTCCGGCCAGAGAACCACCGCAGCGTCGATGCCCTCCCCCTCCCCGGCCAGTCTGCGGAGCTGGCCAGCTCCCTGCTCCGGCGCCGACTTGTCTCCGGCCACCTGCAGCCTGCCGGGGGTCTCCAGGCCGGCGTCGCGCATTGCGGCCAGGTACCCGCCCAGACGCTCGGTGAAGTGAATCCGATTGCGAAGCGGAGCGGGGTCGTAGCCCAGCCAGGCGATCTTCTTGTGACCCCTGGACACGAGATAGCTGGTGGCCTGAAAGGCACCGCCGAAGTTGTCCTGGGTGACCGCGCAGAAGCCCGGGAAGGCCGCGTCCACCAGCACCAAGGGCTGCCCGGCGGCGCGCAATCCCGCCGCCATCGCCGGGTCGTCGGAATCCAGCACCACCCCGCGCACCCCCAGCGAGGCGAGATGTCCGGCCATCTCGGCGGGACCCCGCGTCTCGGTGCCCACCGCCAGCAGGTAGCGCCCGACCTCGCCCGCCGCCCTCTGGAACTCGTTCCAGAAGAGAAGCTGGAAGTCGGTCCACTCCCACGGCCCGCAGGAGCTGTCGTGGACGAAGGCGACCAGCGCGCCCCGCGATTCGGCGGCCTCCTCGGCGACCTCGTAGCCCCGGCGCGGCTGGCTGACCAGGTAGCCGTCGGCGACCAGGCGCTTGAGCGCCCGGCGCACGGTGGTGCGGGCCACCCCGTACTGCCCGGCCAGCTCCCGCTCGGAGCGCAGCACCTCGCTGACGCCCGCCTTGCCCGACTCCAGCAGCCGGCGGACGTCCCCGGCGATCCAGGTGCTGGTCATCCGCTTCGGCTTGGTGAGGGCTCGAGCTTGCGCCACGGTCACGACCTCCCGCATTCTGGCTCAGCGTGGGCCTATCTGGTAGCGTCTGGTATACAATACACCGCTCAACCGGAATTGTCAGGGGAGAACCATCGAAATCCGGGCCTGCGTAACGACTTGTACAAGAGTTGCTTACGCGCGTCCACCGCGGCGCTGCGCAGCCACGATGGTCAGGTCATCGCTGCGCGCGCGGGAGCCGACGAAGTCCGTCACGTCGGCCAGCATCCGCTCGGCCATGTCCTCCGGCCGTGCGGAGCCGCGGCCCACCGTGTCCGTCAGCCGGTCAAGGCCGTAGCGCTCGCCCTCCGGACCGAGGGCCTCGAAGGCGCCGTCGGTCAGGAAGAGCAGCGTCTCCCCCGGCCCCAGCTCCAGGC
>CAZONU010000415.1:0-359 GCA_964581145.1 uncultured Planctomycetia bacterium | reverse complement strand
CACGTCGATGGCCTCGCCGATGCCCCGCACCCCGTCGCTGCCGGCCGAGCGCACCAGCGGAACAGGGTGCCCCGCGTTGCTGAGCACCATCTCCCCGCTGCGGGGGTCGAAGACCGCGTAGGCCGCGGTGACGAAGAGGCCCCGGCGGGAGCTCTCGGTGACCGCCTCGTTGGCGCGGGTCATGGCTTCGCCGGGCGAGAGCCCGCTGAGGGCCAGGCTCCTGAAGTCGCTGGAGAAGCGGGCCATGAACAGCGCGGCGGGTATGCCCTTGCCGGAGACATCACCGATCACTATGCCCAGCCGCCCCTCCGGCAGCGGGATGAAGTCGTAGAAGTCCCCGCTGACGTCCAGCGCGGGAA
>CAZONU010000414.1:992-4300 GCA_964581145.1 uncultured Planctomycetia bacterium | reverse complement strand
GGCCGCATGCGCGGAGCTGGGAATCGCCGAGGTCTGGAGCCTGGGCGGCGCGCCGGCGGTCGCGGCCATGGCCTACGGCACCAAGACGCTCGTGCCCGTCGACAAGATCGCCGGCCCGGGGAACCTCTACGTGACCCTGGCCAAGAACATGGTCTACGGGCAAGTGGACCTGGACATGCCCGCCGGGCCCAGCGAGGTCTGCGTGGTGGCCGACAGCTCCGCGAAGCCGGCCGAGATCGCCGCCGACCTCCTCAGCCAGGCCGAGCACGACCCCCTGGCCAGCTGCGTGCTGGTCACCGATTCCCGCCGCCTGGCCGGCGCGGTGTCCGGGGAAGTCAAGCGCCAGCTCGGCGAGCTGCCGCGCGCGAAGACCGCGGCGGCGGCGGTGAAGAACTGGGGGCTGGCGCTGGTAGTAAGTCGCATCGAAAAGGCCGCCGAAGTGGTCAACGAGCTGGCCCCCGAGCACCTGGAGGTGATCTGCCGCAAGCCCGAACGCGTGGTCGACCGCGTCCGCGCGGCGGGGACGATCTTCGTCGGGCGCTTCAGCCCGGAGCCGATAGGCGACTACGTCGCCGGTCCCAGCCACACGCTGCCCACCGGCGGGGCGGCGCGGGTCTTCTCCGGGCTGTCGGCGGCCAGCTTCTGCCGGACGATGGCCACGGTCGAGCTGTCCAAGGCCGCCTTCGGGCGGCTGGCGCCCTCGGCGGTGACGCTGGCGCGCGCCGAAGGGCTGGAGGCCCACGCCCGCTCGGTCGAAGCCCGGAAGGGGAAGTGAGATGGCCGGCCGCAAACCCAAGCCGCGCCCCTCGGTCGCGAAGATGTCCGCCTACGTGCCCGGCGAGCAGCCGCGGCCGTCAGAACTGGGCAGGCTGGTCAAGCTCAACACCAACGAGAGCCCCTATCCGCCGAGCGCGAAGGTGGCCGCCGCGGTCAGGCGCGCGGCGAAATCGCTGCGCATCTACCCGGACCCCGGGCAGGGGAGGCTCCGCAAGCTGGCCGGCAAGGTCTACGGCTTCCGGCCCGAGTGCGCCATGGGCGGCAACGGCTCGGACGAGCTGCTGGCGCTGGTGGCCCGCGCGTTCGTGCCCGAGCGCGGCCGGATCATGACCATGCGGCCGACTTATCTCGTTTACGAGACGGTCGCCGCCGGGCTGGGCGCCAAGCTGGTCGAGGTGCCGTTTACACGCGAGTACGGCCTGCCCGCCAATCTCGCCAGGAAGAAGGCCGACGTCTTCTATCTGTCCAACCCCAACTCGCCCACCGGCACCGCGGTCTGGCCCGATGAAGTGGAAGCCTTCGCCAGGAAGTTCCGCGGACTGGTGGTGGTGGACGAGGCCTACGCCGACTTCGCGCGCTTCAACTGCCTGAAGCTGGCCCGCAAGCTGCCCAACGTCCTGGTGCTGCGCACCATGAGCAAGAGCTTCTCGCTGGCCGGCCTGCGCCTGGGGCTGGCTCTGGGCCCGCGCGAGGTAATATCCACGCTGATGAAGCTCAAGGACTCCTACAACCTGAGCGGCTTGCAGCTGGCCGCCGCGACGGCCGCGCTCTCGGACATGGCCCACGTCCGCCGCAACGTGAAGCGCATAGTCAGGACCCGCGAGCGGCTGATTCGCGAGCTGGTCGCCCGCGGCTTCCTGGTGCTGCCCAGCGAGTCGAACTTCGTGATGTTCCACCTGGGGCGCAGGCTCTCCCGGAAGCTGGGCGCCGGGCCGGGCGCGGTCAAGGCCCTCCGCCGGCGCGGGGTGCTGGTCCGCCACTACCCCGGCGCGGGGCTGCGCGACGCCCTGCGGGTCACCGTGGGCACCGAGAGGGGAATCGACAAGTTCCTCTCGGCGCTGGACATAGCGGCGGGATAGGCTGATTCCCTAAAGGCTCCCGGCCGCAACGTCCGATAATGTTATTGAGAGAAGGCTCCAGGAGGTGAGCTGTGGTGGCGCTTGAGGCTATCAGGGTCCACGGGGCGCTGGAGGGCGGTCGGCGGCGGCGCCGGCAGTCTCCCAAGGACGAGGAGAAAGAGAAGCGTTTCAACGCTGCGCTCAGCGAGAAGCTGGGCGAGGAACATCCCGCCGAAGAATCCGCCAAGACCAAGCCCGGGAAGGAAGCGCCCCCTGAACCGGAGCCCGCCTCCGAGGAGAAGGACGCCTCTCAGCGCCTCGATATCGTCGCCTGAGAACCCGCCTACTTCTTCCCGCCCCGCGGGGACTCCCCGTTCTCCTCCGGCGGCGGAGCGCCCAGCAGCTCGCTGATCAGCTGGGCGATGCGCACCACCCCGAGGACCGGGCGGTCGGCGGCCTCGGCCGGCTGCGGCGGGGGTTTGGCTCGCCCCCTCTTCCTGGGCGGCTTCGGGGGAGACAGCTCAATGATCGCCACGTCGGCGCACTCCCGCTGCATCACCGTCAGGGCTCCGCGCAGCGTGGCGCTGTCGGCCAGGCGGGGCACCGGCCGGGCCAGCGCGCCCACCGCCTTGCCCTGCGCCCCGGGGGCCAGCAAGTCAAAGAGGCGCACGTAGCCGACCACGTCGCTGGAGGATAGCCCTCCCCCCTCGGCGGCGCCCGCCGCGGCTACCACCAGCGCCAGCCAGCTGCGGGCCGCGGTCATGCGCGACAGCACCGTCCCCGCGCTCTCGGCGGCCGAGACCGTGAGGGTCCGCACCGTGGGCGCCTGGGCCTGCTCGTCGGGGTCGGTGCCGTCGTCAACTGCGAGGTCGCGGGCCAAGTGGGCGACCGAGCGGCCGCCCACCCGCAGGACGTTGCGGGCCAGGCGCTCCTGCTCGACGGTGAGCTCGCCGGTCTCCCGCCCGTGAGAGAGCAGCCGGTCGAGGATGTTCTTGCTCAGCCGGGGCAGGCCCAGGCCGGCCTGGGCGCCGCCGCGGACCGGGGCCAGCGCGGCCAGCGGCTTGAAGACGAAAATGAGCGGGTAGAGCAGGAATCTGGTGGCGGCCAGGCCCCAGGCGCTCAGGTAGCTGGCCCGCTCGGCGTAGCGGCGCACGAAGTTCTTGGTGAGCACCTCGGAGAGGAAGAGCGGCAGGGTCAAGGTCGCGGTGGCCGCGATCTCCGGGCCCCGCCACCAGCCGCGCCCGGGCACCAGCCCGGCGCGCTCCTCCGGCAGCCCGGTGCCCGGGGGCTCGGCGAGGCCGAAGGTCCGGCACCAGTCGGCCAGGCGCCGCGGGCCCAGCAGGTCGCCCACCTTGTAGAAATAGACGTTGCAACTGTTCTTGATGCCGCCGAGCAGGTCCAACAGCCCGTGCCCGCGCTGGTAGCGGTTGTAGATCCAGCAGTGGGGCGAGTCCGGCGTGGAGAGGTACCCGC
>CAZONU010000414.1:0-982 GCA_964581145.1 uncultured Planctomycetia bacterium | reverse complement strand
CTCGTAGAGCCCGATGACCAGCGCGGTGACCAGGTAGACCGCCAGGTTGGTGCCCATCAGGAAGGTGATCAAGAGACCCACCGGGTCGCGGAGCAGCCAGGCCAGCAGGCGCGCGGAGCGCTCCCCGGCGTGCTGCCGCCGGCGCAACCGGAAACGGTTCACGGTGTAGAGGCCCATCTCCGAGCCGGTGTAGAAGACCTGCATGGACAGGGCCAGGACGATGAGGAAGCCGTAGGCCAAGTAGATCACGGCGCGGCCTCCCTGGGCCCCAGCCGTTCCTTGACCGGGCCCGAGCCGGCCTCGGCGCTCTCGGCCTCGGCCTGGACCTCGGCCTCGCCGTTGAGGTCTTCGAGCTCGTCGATCTCGTCGGCGGCCTCCTCGCTGGCCAGCTCCAGGAGCACCTGGGTCACCCGCCGGCCGCGCTGCCGCCGCACCGTGAAGGACAGCGCCCCCCGGCGCACGGTGTCGCCCTCGCGGGGAATGCGCCCCAGCAGCGAGGCCACCAAGCCCCCCAGGCGGTCCACGCCCAGGTCGTCGGCGTCGATGCCCACCGCCTCGGCCCAGGGCTCGGCGGCCAGGTCCCCGGCCAGCAGGTAGCGCGTCTCGGAGAGCTTCTGTATCTCCGCCGGGCGGTGCCGCTCGTGAGGCTCGCGGATGTCCCCGACGACCTCCTCGACGATGTCCTCCAGGGTCACCAGCCCGGCGGTGCCCCCGAACTCGTCGGCGACGATGGCGAAGTCGGAGCGCTCGCGCTCGAACTCGGCGAGCAGCTCGGTGACCATCTTCTGCTCGGGGACGAACTTGGCCGGCCGGGCCAGCTCACCCAGGGAACGGGCCGGCTCGCTGAGGGCGTCGAAGACGTCGGCCAGGCCCACGATCTCGTCGAGGCTGTCCTTGTACACCGGGAAGCGCGCGTGCCCGGTGCGCCCCGCGGTCAGGAGCAGCGAGCTGGCCGGCCAGTCGGCCTCGCAGGCGTCCATGT
>CAZONU010000413.1:0-4315 GCA_964581145.1 uncultured Planctomycetia bacterium | reverse complement strand
GGTGTAGCGGGCCTCCTCGCTGGAGGGCTGCACGTAGAACTCGATCTTGCCGTCCTGGCCGTCCTCCGCCTCCTGGCCGAGAGCGATCTCCCCGAACTCGACCTTGTTCCGCGCCGCGGCGCGGGTCAGGCAGCGCCTGACCGCGCTCTGGTCCACGCCGAAGGTGATGCCGCCGGCCTCGGTCTTGGCCAGGACCTCCTCCAGCTCCAGTTCCAGCTCGTCCTGCTTCTTCTCGACCAGCAGGAACCCCCTCATCCGGTCCTGATTGATGTAGCCGGCCAGGCGGTAGTTGTCGGTCTCCTCCTCGAACTCCGGCTCGGCGCGGAGGCCCAGTTTCTCCGCGCCGGGAGGCAGGCCGCTCGACTCGGGACTCACGGCCCGGTCCCCAACAGGTGCCGGGCCAGGGCGGCCAGGAAGGCCGCGAACTGGACCAGCTCGCGCACTTCCACGGACTCGCCCGCGGTGTGCGCCGCGCCCTCGTGGCCCGGCGCAAACCCCACCGCCGGGACCCCCGCGGCCAGGCAGGACTTGCAGAAGGTGGCCCCGCCCATGCCGATCAACTCCACGGTGCGCCCGGTCACCTTGGGGGCGATCTCGCGCACCGCGTCCACGATGGGGCTGGAAGCGTCCACCTCGCTGGGGGCCAGGTCGGTGAAGACCCGGAACTCGAAGGAAATCCCCTCGCGCCGGTCGGCCACCCGCCGGGCCAGCTCCCGGAACTGGCCCAGAACGTCGCCGGCGTTCATGCCCGGCAGGTAGCGGCAGTCCAGCTTGGCGCGGGCCAGGTCGGGAACCATGTTGGGGGCGCTGCCGCCGTGAACCTCGCCCACGTTGGCGGTGGGCCGGCCCAGCAGCGGATGGCGCTCCTCCGGCGCCCAGGCCTCGATCTCGGCGAGGAGCTCGGCCAGGGCCAGCACCGCGTTGACGCCCTGCTCCGGGGTGGAGCCGTGCGCGGCCCGCCCGCGGCACTCGATCTCGATGAAGGCCACGCCCTTCTCGGCGATGTCCAGCGCGGCCATGGAGTGGCCGATGTCCGGCACCAGGTCCCAGTCCCCGCGGATCAATCCCTCGCCGACCAGGTGGTCCATCCCCGCCTGGTTGCCGCGCTCCTCGTCGGCGGCGGCGACCAGCACCAGCTCGCCGGCCAGCGGCTCGCCATCGGCCAGCAGTATCTCCATGGCCACCAGCGTCGCGGCCAGCGGACCCTTGTCGTCAACCGCTCCGCGGCCCACGATCAGGCCGTGCTCGGCGCGCGGCTCGAAGGCCTCCTCGCCCCAGGAGTCGCCGGCGGGCACCGTGTCCAGATGCAGGGGGACCAGCAGGCGCGGGCCGCCGGCCCGGCCGATGGCGGCTATCAGGTTGGTGCGCCCGGGGTCCGCCTCGTACTTGCGGCTCTCGACGCCCAGCTCCTCCAGGAAGGCCTCGACCACCTTCGCGGGGCGGCGCTCGTCGCCGGGGGGGTTGACGCTCCTGGCCCGGATCAGGTCGCAGGTCAACCCGACGAGCTTCGCCTCGCGGCTCTCGGCTGCGGCGATCAGGCGGTCGATATCGGCGTCAGTCACCGGCAAACGAAGCTCTCCTAAATTCTCTTAACCCAGCTTGGCTTCCGCGGCCTCTATTTCCTCGTCCTCGATCTGCCTGAAGAGCGGCTCCGGCTCCCCCAGCGCGGTTCCGGCGGCGAGCCCGTCGCCGGGCGCGTCCCAGCGGCGGGGCAGGTCCGCCTCCGGGCGGCCCAGGAAGCCCTCCAGCCTGGCCGCCGAGAAGGGCAGGAAGGGGTACATCAGCGCGGCCAGGCGATCGACCAGCGCCAGGCACACGTTGATCGAGGTCCCGCAGGCGGCCAGGTCGGTCTTGCGGGTCTTCCAGGGCGCGGCCGCGTCGAAGTACTGGTTGGCGCTCTTGGCCAGCTTCATGAGCCGCTGCAGGGCGGCCTTGAAGCGGAAGGCTTCGAGCTCGCCGGCCACCTCCTTCCCGGCGGCCTCGGCCTCGGCCAGGGCGGCCTTCTCGGCCTCGCCGGGAGTTCCGCGCTCGGGCACCTTCCCGTCGAAGTACTTGCCGGCGAAGGCCAGCGTGCGGTGGGCGAAGTTGCCCAGCGCCGCGGCCAGCTCGGTGTTGTTGCGGTTCTGGAAGTCTTTCCAGCGGAAGTCGGCGTCGCGGCCCTCGGGGGCGTTGGCGGTGAGGTAGTAGCGCAGCGGGTCCACCGGGAAGTGCTCGATATACTCGTCAACCCACACTGCCCAGTCGTTGCTGGTGGATATTTTCCTGCCCTCGAGCGTCTGGAACTCGTTGGCGACCACGTTGGACGGCAGGTTGATTCCCCCGTGGCCCATGAGCATCGCCGGCCAGATCATGGCGTGGAAGACGATGTTGTCCTTGCCGATGAAGTGGATCACCGCGCTATCCGGGTCGCACCAGTACTTCTTCCACCCCTCGGAGTCGCCGCGTTCGGCGAAAAGCTCCTGGGTGAAGGAGATGTAGCCAATCGGCGCGTCGAACCAGACGTAGAGCACCTTGCCCTCCGCCTCGTCCAGCGGCACCGGGATCCCCCAGGAGATGTCCCGGGTAATGGCGCGCGAACCCAATCCCTCCTTGAACCAGCCCTTGCAGAAGCGGCCGACGTTCTCGCGCCAGTCAGTCTTGGTTCCCAGCCACTCGCTGAGCTTCTCCTGGAAGTCGCCCAGCTTGATGTACCAGTGACGGGTGTCCCGCGGCTCAGGGGTCTCCCCGCAGATCTTGCACTTGGGTCCGACCAGCTCCAGGGGGGTGAGCGCCCGCCCGCAGGCTTCGCACTGGTCGCCCTTGGCATCGCCGTAGCCGCATTCCGAGTTGGGACAGGTGCCGTGGACGTAGCGATCCGGGAGAAAGCGGTCGCAGTTGGCGCAGTAGAGCTGTTTCTCGACCTTCTCCTCTATGTAGCCCGCCTCGTGGAGCCTGGTGAAGAACTCCTGGCTCTTGCCGGCGTGAAGCTTGCTGGTGGTCCGGCCGTAGATGTCGAACTTGATATCCAGATCGGCAAAGGCCTTGTCGTTGGCGTTGTGAAACTTATCGACGATTTCCTTGGGCGAAACCCCGGCCGCCTCGGCGGCAATGGTGATGGGCACGCCGTGCTCGTCCGAGCCGCAGACGAAGACCGCCTCGCGGCCGGTCGAGCGCAGGAAGCGCACGTAGATGTCGGCCGGCAGGTAGGCCCCGGCCACGTGGCCCACGTGGATGCGCCCGTTGGCGTAGGGCAGGGCGCTGGTCACCAGGTATCTGGCCGGCGTGCTCATTCGCGCAAAGACCCTCCCCCAAGGATTTTAGCGCGCGGAGGGCGCCTTGCAAGCAAGAATGATGCCAGAACGCGGGAGAAGCGTCGTTCCTCAGCCCCGCAGCCGCCGGGCATAAGCCTCGACGGCGCTCTCCTGCTCCGCGGTCTCGACGGAGAAGGGCCGGAGCTCGCGGACCCGCGCGATGGCCGCCCGGGCCTCCAGGCCCTCCTTGACCAGGAAAGCCGCGGCCACCGTGCCGCTGCGGCCCAGCCCCGCGCCGCAGTGCACCAGGACCAGCCGCTCCGGCTCCCCGCTCTGGCGGGCGATGAACTCCATGATGCGCCCGAGCTGCCCGGGCCCCGGCGCGGTGAAGTCCGGCACCGGCTCGTGGAGGTACTCCAGCTCCGCGCGGCGGACCTCTTCGATATCCAGCGGCGTGACCGTCAGCGAGACGATGGCCCCTACCCGCTCCCCGTGCAGGAAGATCAGGTCCTCGCCCAGCGAGCCGTAGAGCCCCGGGCGGTTCATGACCGCCAGGCGGCCGGGGACGATGATCGTGAAGCTGCGGCCGCTGGCCCCGGTCACGCGCCCTCCCCCGCCAGGCGCGCGGCCAGGGCACGCTTGTTGACCTTGCCGGTGGGGAACTTGGGCAGCTCCTCGACGGCGAATATCCTGCGGGGCACCTTGTAGCCGGCCAGGCGCTTGCGGCAGTGGGCCTTGATCTCCCGGGGCCGGAGCTCGGTCCCCGAGCGGGCCACGACGAAGGCCACCACCTGCTCGCCGCGCTGCTCGTCGGGCGCCCCACACGCCGCGCACTCGGCGACCGCGGGATGCTCGGCGATGACCTCCTCCACCTCGCGCGGCCAGACCTGGAACCCGCCTGGCTTGATCAGATCCTTCTTGCGGTCCACGATGAACAGGTAGCCGTCCTCGTCAAGGTGCCCCAGGTCGCCGGTATACAGCCAGCCGTCCCTGATAGCGTTCGCCGTCTCGGTCGGGCGCTCCCAGTAGCCGGCCATCAGGTTGGGCGCCCGCAGGAGGACCTCGCCGACCTGGCCCGGTGGGAG
>CAZONU010000412.1:0-4317 GCA_964581145.1 uncultured Planctomycetia bacterium | reverse complement strand
GCTCTCGCGTTCGGGGAGTTACCCGCCTTCTCTTATGAAATATCCAGGCCAGGCGGCCTCGTACAAAGAATGCAAGAATGACCTCACGCAGCTCAGAGGGAAAGCAACCCCGTTCCAGCCGGTATACGGCCGGAATCGGGCGGTCTGCCGCAGAAGTCGAATCTTGCAGTCACTGTTAGAGGCAGCTTAGATAAGCTTCTTCAGCGAGCGGCAGACGTATTCGATCTCGCGCCTGCCGATGTCCTGATGACAGGGCAGGGTCAGCACCGTCTCCGCCAAGGCCAGCGCGTCGGGGAAGCGCCTGGCGATCCCCCTCGGCAGGAGCGGCGCCCACCAGTGGGTGAGCGTCTCGACGCCCAGGCGTTCCAGCCTCCTGCGCAGGGCCGGCCTGCGCTTGACCTTCACCGGGAAGCCTCGCGGCGAGGCCCCGGCGGGCAGCCGGGGGATTAGCGCCAGCTCGCCGAGTTCGCCGAGGTAGACCCGGAAGTTCCGCCGCATGCGCCGCCGGACGGTCCCGGGGTCGGCGTTGTGCATCACCAGCCGGGAGAGCGGGTCGATGGCCGGGAAGGCGGCCGGATTGCCGTAGTACCTGGCGAGGTCGTTCAACACCCCGCGGAAGTGCTGGCGCTGTACCTGGCGGGCGGAGTTCTGCGCCTGGAAGTGCAGGCGGTAGAGGAAGGCCTCCTTCCTGCGGAGGTAGGCGGCCTGTCCGGGCGTCGGCGCCCGCCAAGGCACTTTCACGACCTTGCGGAAGCGGTGGTTGTTGACCACCAGCGCGCCGGCCTGGAGCACCGGAAGGGTCTTGCGGATGCTGAAGACGGAGACGTCGCCGAAGGCCCCCACCGGCCGCCCGCGGTGCTCGGAGAAGAGCGCGTGCGCGCAGTCCTCGATCAGGTAGAGCCCTTCTTCGCGACAAAAGGCGCGGATCGCGTCGAACTCCAGGGGGACTCCCAGGTAGTGGTACCAGAGCATCGCCCGGGGGCGCTTTCCCGCGCGCATCAAGCCTCGCAGGTGCTCCCAGTCGATGCTCAGGTCGGTATTCACGTTGAAGTAAACCGGGCGCGCCCCGGCCAGCTCCAGGGGCCGGTTGACCGTGTCACAGGTGAAGGCCGGGATCAGGACGCGCTCGCCCTTCCTCAGCCCCATCGCCCGCCAGCAGAGGTAGAGCGCGCTGCTGGCGCGAGGCACCAGCGTCGTCCGCCCGCGGGGCAGCCAGGCCGGCAGCCGCTCCGGGCGCCGCACCGGCGCCAGCAGCTCCGGGCCCAGCCCCGGGAAATTGGTGACGAAGAGCTTCCCGCCCTTCTGCGAGCTCACTGTCACTTCAGGCCTCCGAAAACGACTGGGCTCATGCTACCGGGCCGCGGGCCGGTCCTCAAGTGCACGGCCGTCACTCGCAGAAGATTCGCACCTTCTCGGAATCACTCCCGTTGACGTCCACGTGCAAGCTCTTGAGCGAAGACAGCAGTTCGTCGAGGTCCCCGCCCTTCAGTTTGCCGAGGTCGATGCCCTTCTCGCCCAGCTTGCCTTCGATCTTCTGCCGGGCCTTCTCGGGCAGCAGGGCCTTCAGCTTCATCCCCGCGCGGACCAGCCCGAGGGGCACCCGGATGTTCACGTTCTCCTTGCCGTCCTGCACCAGGACCCGCAGGTACTTGGGCGCCTTGCCGGCGGCCGGGCCCTCTCCCGCGGGAGCCTTGCTCTCGCCGCCCTCGCCCAGCGCGGCCAGCAGCTTCTCGGCCTCCTCGACGGTGACCTTCCCCTCGGACAGCATGGACAGAATCTGACGGCGTTCCTCGGACATTTCCCCCCTCCCCTCTCTCAGTTCGACGTTCTCTTCGGCCGGCAGAACGACGACCGGCGCTTCGGTTCCCTGGCGATTCATCTTTTCATCTCCTCCACGGCCTGGTCTACGGACAGTTCTCCCTTGGAGAGCCTGTCGAGCACCTCCACCCGGCTCGGGGGTGCGGAGGCCTCCGGGGCGACGAACTCCAGCGCCTCGCTGATGCGGTTGAGCCGGTTCTTCACGGTGGGGTAGCTCACCCCGAAGAGCGCCTCCATCTTCTTGATGGAGCCGTGGCTCCTCACAAACGCAGCCACGAATACCTGGTCCTCGGCCGACAGGACCGCCAGGGGCGGGAGGTCGAACTGCCCCTCGATAGCCACAGGCGAGTCGGCCAGACGCACGCGCTCCACGACCACGACGGCTCCCCGGGTCAGCCTGGTAAGCTCGCTCCAGTCAGCCATTCGCAATCCTCCAGTTGCCTTTCTGGACATATGATACACGCAAGACTTAAGAAAGTCAAGTCTCAAATTAAATATAATGAGATTATTCCCGAGTTGGCTTCAAAACATTGTATTTCGGAGACTTATGGTCAATGAGCCGTTTGCGGCCCGGCGCGTCCCCTTGGCCCCGACCTACCGGTACCGCGACTCCGTCATCCACATGTCCGGGTTGGGGCCCAGCGCCTTCTTGAGCGGCTCGGTGGCCGCGGTGAGCTCGTCGATGGCTTCCGGGGGCAAGACCAGGTCCGCGGCGCGGGCGTTGCGCGCGGCCTGCTCGGGATTGCGCACGCCGACGATCACCGAGGTCACCCCCGGCTGGGCCAGGAGCCAGGCAATAGAAACGTCGGCCATGGGCCGGCCGGCGCGCCCGGCGATGGCCCGCACCCGCTCCACCGCCGCGAAGGTCTCTTGCTCGCAGCCCGGCCCGCCGTGGCGGGCGCGCGGCCGGTCGCCCGAGAAGTGCCGGGTCCGGGCGCGGTACTCGGGGACCTCGTCGGCGGTCTTGAACTTGCCGGTGAGCAATCCCTGCATCAGCGAGCTGTAAGACAGTATGCCGACCTCGCCCGCGACGCACTTGGGGGCGATCTCGAACTCAATCGCGCGCCAGAGCAGGCTGTAGGGCAGCTGGTTGCTCTCCGCGCGCCCGGCGGCGAGGAGGTCGTCCATGTCCCCGGGGCCGAAGTTGGAGACGCCGACCGCGCGGACCTTGCCGGCCTCGCGGAGCCTCTGGAGCGCGCCTATAGTTTCCGGAAGAGGGACCTCGCGGCTGGGCCAGTGAATCTGGTAGAGGTCAATGCGGTCGGTGCCCAGCCGCGCGAGGCTGGCCTCGCAGGCCTTGGGAATCTCATCAACGGACAGGTGGCCCCGGCTGACCTTGGTGGCGATGACCGCCTCGCGCCTGCGGCCGGCGAGGGCCTTGCCCAGTATCTCCTCGGAGAGGCCCGCACCGTAGCCCTCGGCGGTGTCGAAGAAGTTGATGCCCGCGTCCAGCGCGGCGCGAACCGCGGCGAGGGAGTCGGCCTCCTCCTGCCGGCCCCAGTAGTCGCCGCCCACCAGCGCCCAGCAGCCCATGCATATCTCGGAAACCCGGATGTCGGTGCGCCCCAGCTTGGCGTACTTCATGCGTCAGGCCCCCAGCGCGCGCCTGGCCGCGGCGATGATCTTCGCGGCGCTGGGCAGCACCGCGTCCTCCAGCGGGCGCGCGGCGGGGATGGGGCTGTCGGCCGCGCCCACGCGGACGACCGGGCCATCGAGGTAGGAAACCGCCTTCTCGGCGACGCGCGCGGAGACCTCCGCGCCGAACCCGCCGGAGAGCCAGCCCTCCTCGACGGTGACCAGGTGCATGGTCCGGGCCACCGACTCGAGGACCACGTCCTCGTCGAGCGGCTTGAGCGTGCGCAGGTCGAGCACCTCGGCGCTGACGCCGTCTTGCTGGAGCGCCTCGGCCGCGCGCAGGGCCAGGGTCACCATGTGGCCGTGAGCGGTGATGGTCAGGTCGTGCCCGCGGCGGGCGACCCGTGCCGGGCCGATGGGGGCGGTTTCCTCGGCGTTGGGGACCGGCTCGCGCATTCCGTAGAGCAATTTGTGCTCGATGAAGAGCACCGGGTCCTGGTCGCGGATGGCGCTTTTCAGGAGCGCCCGGGCCTGCCGGGGAGAGCTGGGCGCCACGATCTTGAGGCCGGGCACGCCCTGGAAAAGGCCCTCGACGCACTGGGAGTGCGTGGGCCCGTAGCCGCGGTAGCCGCCGGTGGGCATGCGCACGGTCAGGGGCACGTCCACCTGCCCCGCGTACATGTAGTGGAACTTGGCGGCATGATTGGCCAGCTGGTCGAAGGCCAGCAGGGTGAAGTCCGCGAACATCATCTCGATGACGGGCCTGAGGCCCAGCATGGCCGCGCCGGCGGCCAGGCCCGCGACGCTGTTCTCGGAGATGGGCGTGTTTTTTATGCGTTCAAAACCGTAGTCCGCGGCCATGCGGCGCGTGACCTTGAAGGCCCCGCCGTACTCGGCGATGTCCTCGCCGAGGAGGATCACCCG
>CAZONU010000411.1:2732-4318 GCA_964581145.1 uncultured Planctomycetia bacterium | reverse complement strand
CTTGAGCATACGGTCAGAGCTCCAGGAAACCAGGCGGTCACCCTTGGGCGACCAGGCTACCTCCTCCACCGCGTCGGCGTGGCCCCGGAGGCAGAATATCTCCCGCCCGCTCTCCAGGGCCCACACCCGTACGGTGCGGTCCACGCTGGCCGAGGCCAAGCGCTTCCCACCCGGACCGTATTTCAGCTGGCTGATGTCCGCCGTGTGTCCCCCAAACGTGTGGACCAGCTTGCCGCTTCTTGCGCTCCACAGCCTGATCAAGCCGCCTACGTCGCCGACGGCCAGGAGCTTTCCGTCCGAACTGAAGCGCAGTGCGGAAATCGTCTTGGTGTGCTCGACCGTCTCGTGGAACTTCTTCCCGGTAGCCGCCTTCCAAACGCGGAGCGTCTTGTCGGTCCCGGTGGTCGCCAGCAGACCTCCCTTCCCGAGCACCAGTCTGGTAACCTGCCCGGCGTGAGCCTCGAAGCTCTTGAGCCTCCTTCCCGAGCGCGCGTCGACCACGTGTACGAAGCCCCGCTCCCCCCTGCGGACCAGAAGCTTGCCGTCGAGGCTCAGCGAGCCGACAGCCGCCGGCCCGACGGGAACAGGCTGAGACTCCCGGTAGCCGCCGGTGCGGGCATCGAAGGTCAAGAGCCGGCCGCCGACTTCAGCCAGTACGCGCGAGCCATCCGGCGCAAAGCGCACCTTGGCGGCCGGGCCCGACAGCCGTATGCTGATCAACTCCTGGTGGGCCTCGCGGCGGACCCGGCCCCACTCCCAACCGCGCATGTCCTCGGGGCAGCCGCGCAGGATGTCGTCGACGTGACCGACGTTGGCCTCCCGGGCGTGGCGCTGGGCCAAGGCTATGTTCGAGCAATAGAGATAGCGCAAGGCCTGGTTGCGCTCCCGTCGCAGGCTGAGGATGTTGGCAACGACCACAACCACCAGGAGCACCAGGGCCGCGACTACCGCCAGCGCGGCCGCCTTGTGTCGCATGATCTGGCGGCGCAGGGCCCGCCATCCAGGAAGCGGCGAATGTCCCCGGCCAGCTGCTCCGCACTGCGATAGCGCCGCCCCGGCTCCTTCTCGAGGCACTTCATGCAGATGGTGCCCACATCCTCCGGGAGGCGCGGCCCTCGTGCCGAGGGCGGGGAGGGAGTCTCCTCCATGTGCTTCTGGAGCACGCCCATGGTCGAGGCGTCCTGGAAAGGGGGGCGCCCGGAGAGCAACTCGTAGAGCACGCAGCCCAGCGAGTAAACGTCGGTGCGGGCATCGGCCTCCTTGCTGCGCCCGGCGGCCTGCTCCGGGGCCATGTAGTGGGGGGTGCCGATGGCCAAGCCCGTCTTGGTCAGCTTGGCACCGCGACCCCCGCCCTCCACGGAGACTGTTTTGGCCAGTCCGAAGTCGGTGACTTTGGGTTCGCCTTCGGGGGTGATGATGATGTTGGCGGGCTTGAGGTCGCGGTGGACCACGCCGCGGGTGTGGGCGTGGTGCAGGGCGAGGGCCACCTTCTCGACGATCTCCAGGGAGCGGCGCAGGCCGGGGCGCTTCTCTCTGATGAGCTTATCGAGCGGCTGGCCCTCGATGTAGTCCATGGTGAAGTAGTG
>CAZONU010000411.1:0-2722 GCA_964581145.1 uncultured Planctomycetia bacterium | reverse complement strand
GGCGGTCGTCGTGGGTCTTGAGCTCGTAGATGGGAACGATGTTGGGATGCTGAAGCTTGGCGACGCTGAGGGCCTCGCGGAAGAAGCGTCCGATGTCGCTGCCGGAGGCGTGCTCGGCGGCCAGGAGCACCTTGATGGCCACGGTGCGGTCAAGCTTGGGGTCGACGGCTTTGTAGACCACGCCCATGCCGCCGCGGCCCAGCTCGGAGAGGATGCGGTAACCGGCGAACTCTCTGGGGCTGGTCTGGGCGGAGTCGGAAGGGCGAAGCTGGACCTTGATCCGGGAGGTCCTGCGCGTCCCGCCCTCGGGACGGGTCTGGGGCTTGACGTCGATGGTCCGGGTCTCGCCGAAGGCCTCGGCACGGAGGGGTGCGGCGCAGTGAGGGCAGCGGACGTCGCCGGCCTCGAGGTCGAGGTCGAAAGGTTTATGGCATAGGGGGCACTCAGCCTTCAAGGGTTAGAATAAACCTCCCGGTTTCAGCCTGCGGCCGCGCCTGCGGCCGGGGCCAGTACCGCGCTCCTCTTCTTCGGCTTCTCTTTCTCCGCCGGTTTCTTCTCCGGCCCCCCGGGCCCGTCCTTTCCCGCGGCGGCCTTGCGCCGCTCGATGATCTCCTTGAACAGCTTGTACTCGCGCTGGACCGCCGCCTTGTCCGCGAAGCGCTCGGCGGTGATCCGCGCGGCTCTTTCGGCCGCCCCGTAGCGCTTCTCGCGCAGCGCCTCGTAGGCCGCCCGGAAGTAATGGGGCAAAGGAGGGGACTGCTCGCAGAACTTGCGGAACTGCTCCTCGAACTCCGCGTCGGTCATGTAGGCCGAGGCGTCACCCAGGCTCATGGCCACCAGCCGGTAGAGCCGGCCCCAGTCGCGCTTCTTCATCAGCTTGAAGGCCTTCTCCATGCCCTCCCAGTTCTTGGTGATCGCATCGCGCCGGACCTGCATGGAGAGGATCGCGAACTCCATCCCGCCCAGCGCCCCGTGCTTGCGGATCTCGGGAACCGCCTTCTCCAGCGCGGCCAGCACCTTGACGGCCTCGCCGGTGCGCCGCTCGGCGACCGGCTTGCGGGCGTCCAGCGCCTCGTGGAAGAAGTGGCTGTAGGCGTGAATCGAGACGCGGATCCACTTCCAGTCCCCGTCCTCCAGGGCGCTCGGCGCGCCGGCCCGCAAGTGGTGGGCCCGCTTGGCTGAGGGATAAGGCCCTGCGGCCAGCAGCCGCTTCAAGGCGTAGGCCCGCCCCTTGCGCGCCGCGAAGAAGATGGCCAGGTCCGCGTACTTGTCCATGTGGTCGCCGAAGGTGTCGCGCTCCTTGAAGTGCCGGGAAGCGAAGTGCCGCTCGATCAGTCCGTCGAGCTCCTTGGCGGCGGCGCTCTCCTCTTTGCTGAGCTTGCGCCCGCCGCGCTCGAGATCCCGCATCGAAAGCAGCATGGCCGCCAGACGGGTCACGTTGTCTCCGCCCAGCCTGCCGGCCCGGGTCAGGGTCCGGGCCGCCGGAGCGGCCACCTTCCACGCCGCCCAGGGACGGTCCAGTGCCTGCAGCGCCCCGGCCACGTTGAAGCGCACCCCCGCGAAGCGCACCGCCTTGGCCCCCGCGGCCCCTGCGGCCTTATCGATCTTGCGGCCGGTCTCGACCAGCAGCGCGGCGGCGGCCTTGCGGTCACCCGAGCGCTGCAGGTAGCGGGCCAGGCGGAGGTTCTCGGCCAACCGGCCCATGACGTCGTCCGGGGGCAGCTTGGCGATGCCCTTCTTGGCCCACTTGATGGCCAGGGGCCACTCGCCGAGCTCGCGGTAGAAAGCGGCCAGCTCGAAGAGGGTGGGTGGATCGGTGTCCCGCTTGACCATCTCCACCATAGTATCGCGGCCGGAGGCGATGAAGGCGAAGTGCCAGTCGCGCTGCACCCGGATCATGGTCTTGGCGTAGACGGGGTCCACGAACATGCGCGAGCCCAGGAAGTAGGGCGTGCGGGTCTGCTCGCCGGCGAAGCGCAGCAGGAAGCAGATGGAGTTGGGGTCGAAGGCCTCGGTGTGCTCCTCGTCGAAGGTGGCGAAGCCGGCCTCGATGACCTCGTCGAGCTTCTTCCCGCGGAACAGGCGCGGCGGGCCGGTGTCCACCGCGGTGAACAGGTACTCGCCCCCCTTCTTCTCGACGAAGCCGCAGATCGCGTGGGAGGGGCGGCCCAGCACGAAGCTCAGCCGCTTCTGCCGGCGGGTGACCGCCTGGTAAAACTCGGCCAGGTCGTCGCAGTCGGCGATGAAGCGCCCGGCGATCTTGCGGTCCAGCGTCTGGTAGGCGTCCTGGTGAACATCGCCGGTGTTCTGCTTGTCGCCGATCAGGAAGGGGTAGTCGGTGAGCGGGCTGTCGTAGGTGTACTTGACGAAATACCTGAAAAGGAGGTGCAGTTCGCCGGCGCTCTTGAGGGTCTCGGCACACTTGTCGATGAAGGCGTCCTGGGCCTTGCGGCGCGCCGCGCCCTTGCGCCGGCCGAACTCGGGCATGTCCAATCGGCCGGCGGGGGTCACCAGGCCCAGGGCGCTGCCCAGCGAGTCGGTCAGGAGCACGTGCGGCGGGAAGCGCCACTCCGGCCGGCCGAAGTGCGCCGGCACGGTCCGCATGTTGTCGAGTTCCGCAGCCAGGTGCCAGCGGGCCTTTTCAAGGACCAGCTTGTCGCTGTCCGGGTCCCATTTGGCCACCTGGCCGATGGACTGGTGGACCATGTATACCGCCTTGGGG
>CAZONU010000410.1:0-4335 GCA_964581145.1 uncultured Planctomycetia bacterium | reverse complement strand
ACCTGGTCGTCAACGTGGCTCACCAGCGCGTAGTAATAGGCCTTGACCCGGCGCCACTCCTCGTCGGAGAGACCGTAGCGGTCCTCGCCCTTGTTCATTGTGGGCAGCGGCAGCGTTGACGGGTCGTACATGTCCACGAAGCGTTCGGGCGGGTTGTTGGGGTTGTGCGGCGCATAGAAGCCGGCTATGGCGAAGAAGGCCCCCTCGCGGTGGCGGCGGAGGTAGTCCGCCGTCCTGTCGGCGACGAAGGCGCTGTGGGTCAGCTCCTCGGGGCCCTCGAAGAGGTAGGGCTGGTGGGTGTTCCGCGGCCGCTTGACGACCGGCTCTCCGGTCCAGGCCGGGGGCGTCGAGCAGCGGCAGCTCTCCACCTGGTCGGGGGCCTTCCCGCGGACCCAATCGATGTAGGCGTCCTCGTAGCAGCCGGGCTCCTCGGAGACCACCAGCTCGTCAAACTCGTAGTCCGGGTGCGGCGCGCGGTGGTCGCGGCTGGCGTGGTTCAGGAAGTGCAGCTTGCCGAGGTTGGCGGTCCGGTAGCCGTGCGGCTTGAGCAGAGTTTGGAGCGCGGGCAGATCCTCGGGCATCTCAATGCCGTTACAGGTCAGCCCCGTGGCCGAGGGGTACTGCCCGGAGAGCGCGCTCATCCGGCTGGGCATGGACACCGGCGAGTTGCAGAAGGCGCGGGTGAAGAGCGCGCCGCCCGCGGCCAGCCGGTCGAGGTGCGGGGTCCTGATGTGCGGGTTGCCGGCCGCGCCCAGCGCGTCGCCGCGCTGCTGGTCGGTCCAGATCCAGAGCACGTTGGGCTGCTTCATTCCGGGGGTCCTCCCTTCCCTCACCAGATTAACCGCGCGCCCGGCCGGAGGCAAGGCGCTCACGACCGCGGGGGCCCCTGGCTGCGGGGCCTGAATCTGAAACGCTTGAAGTAGCCCGGCCGGAAGTCGTCCTCGGCCAGGCGGTCGAAGCTGGCGAACTCCACGAGAGTCAGGCGCACCGCCTTGCGCATGGGGAAGAGCCACAGGAGGAGCAGCAGGTAGGCGGCCGCCGGCAGCATGAAGAGCGCGGCCAGCTCCACCGTGCCGGGCCCGCTTGTGGGCAGGATGCACAGCAGCGAGGGCAGGTACCAGACCGGGAATACCACCGCCAGGTAGAGCAGCCGCCACAGCAGGTAGAGGATCACCCCGGGCAGGTTGCCCAGCCACACCGCGTAGCAGGCCCCCCAGTGGGCCGCGGCCCAGACCATCCCCGCGTCGGCGGCGACCATGAACATCCCACATATCCCGCCGCCCAGGGAGGGCCTGACCGGCTCGCCCGCCCAGCCCAGCGCCGCCAGGCGCAGCGGCCAGAAGGCCAGGGGGGTGAGCCCGTGGCCCCCGGCGGTCAGCGGCTCCCACCCGCCGGCCCAGCAGTAGAGGGGCGCCGCCGCGACGATTCCCAGGATAAAGGGCCCGACCCGGGGCAGCACCTTGGCCGCGGCGATGGTCGAGCCGGGCAGCGGGGTGAGCACCAGCTGGAAGGCGGTGTAGCGGGTGCGCTCGGAGATGACGCTCATGGCCGTCGTCAGCGCCGCGCCGGTGAACATGACCAGCGGCCAGAGGCAGACGAAGGCGCCCAGCGCCGTGGAGAGGGCCGGGGCTGCATTGTGCCAGATGGTTACCTCGTTGTAGAACGGGCTGGTTCTTATTCTTATGTCCAGGAACAACGAACCGAGGAAGACCAGCAGGGGCACGGCGACGCAGACCGCCGCAGCCAGTCGGCGCCGCTTGCGCGTGCGGCGCATCTCGGTGCGGACCAGCGCGTGGCTTTTCTCCTCGAGCAGCGAAACCGGGCCGACCCGGGCGTCGCGCACGGCCCGCTCGGCCCGCTGGTGCCAGACCTCCTCCGGCCGGGGAGGGGGAAGCACCGGCCCCCTCATCAGCGCTGCCCTCCCGAGGCGCTCCAGGCGGCGAACCAGGGCGGCAGCAGCGCTATCCTGAACGGCAGCGGGCGGAACTCCTCGTCGGCCAGGCGATCGAAGAGGGCGAACTCCCTGACCGCCGCGCGGACCGGCGCGCGCAGCAGCCAGCGCTTGTAGAGAGCGTAGGCGCCCCACAGGGCCAGGATCCCCAGGCCGACCATGCCGCAGATGATCGTGACCAGCAGCCCCCAGAGATGGGTGGGCTGCTCCGCCATCCACTCGAAGAGGGGAATGCAGGCCAGAATGAAGCCCCCGGTTATCCCCAGGCAGACCATGACCTCGAGCCCGACGAGCGCCAGCCGGCCGACGAGGCAGAGGCTCACCCTTCCCAGGCTGCCCTGCCGCACCGCGTAGGCCGCGCCCCAGTGCGCCGCGGCCCAGGCCAGGACCATGTCGCTGGCGCACATCACCGGTCCGAGGCACAGCCCGGTGATGGTGAAGCCCCATCCGGTGTAGGCGAACCCCGCCAGGGTCGCCAGCCGCAGAGGCAGGGGGAACAAAGCGATTGAACCCGGGTGCTCGGGAAGGCAGAGCCCGCCGGCGAGCGCGTAGAGCGGCAGGCAGAGCAGGCAGCAGAGCGCCGCGCGGAAGCCGGCCGGCACCACCTTGCCCGCGGCGATCACCCGGCGGGGCACGGGGGTGAGCACCAGCTGCCAGACGGTGTCCTTCTCTCTCTCGCCCAGCACCGAGGCGGCCGAGCCCAGAAAGGCCCAGACGACTATGCCCAGGGGCAGGAGGTTCACCAACAGGGCCGCGAGGGTGCTCGCCAGGTTCCCTTTGCCCCCAGCCAGGGAAAACGCAAAGAGCGCCGCGGATATCGCCAGCGAGGCGAAGCCGACGGCGGCGACGCCCAGCATGCTCCAGCGGCTCTGCCACAGGCCGAACCGCACCAGGGGGTGCTTCCGCTCGGCCAGCAGGGCGAACGGGCCGGGGTCCGCCGCGCGGACGGCCCTGGCGACCTGCGCGTACCACTGGGCCTCGCTCTCGCCGGGCAGGCGCACCAGCTCGTCCCTGTCGAGTAGGCTTTCCGGTGCGGGCACGAGGCGTTCTCCAAGACCGTTCTGGTAATATTCTGCCTTTCGGGGGCTTCCGGCGCAAGGGGCGGCGGATTCGTGAAGCGGGGCTCGTGAAGCGTGAAGCGAAGCGAAGTAAGGGCTTCCGACCGGGGCGCTCCACGTTTCACACTTCACGCTGCACGAGGCTTGCGGGCGGGGTGGGCGCGGCTATAATCACCGCGCTTTCAGATCGCCCGGAGGCCGTTCCATGGACTGTATCTTCTGCAAGATCGCCGCCAAGGAGATTCCCGGCCAGATCGTCCACGAGGACGAGGACAGCGTCGCCTTCCGGGACGTCAACCCGGCCGCGCCGACGCACGTCCTGGTAATCCCCCGTGAGCACGTCGAGCGGGTCAGTGACATCGAAGAGAAGCACGCCGAGCTGGTCGGCAGGCTCTTCCTGGTCGCCAAGAAGATCGCCGCGGCCGAGGGCCTGGAGGACTACCGCCTGGTGATGAACTGCGGCGAAGGCGCCGGGCAGAGCGTCTTTCACATCCACCTGCACCTGCTCGGCGGCCGGCGGATGACCTGGCCGCCGGGTTAGCTCTTTTCCCCCTATCACCTTTCCGGAGGACTCGCATGCAAGAGCTTCTGAAGAGCGCCCTGGACGCCGCGCTGGCCGCCGGCGCCTCCTTCGCCGAGGCCCGCTTCGTCGAGACCGGGGGCGAGGGCTACGAGGTCAAGAACGGCAAGCCCGCCCGGGCCTCCAGCTCCGTCGACCGCGGCCTGGGCGTGCGCGCGGTGGTCGACGGCTCGTGGGGGTTCGCCTCGCTGGGCGACGTGAACCGCAAGACCCAGGCCGCCCGGGCGGCCAAGCTGGCCGTCAAGATCGCCCGGGCCAGCGCCCTGGTCCCCGCCGACGAGCCCGCCAAGCTGGCGCCGCTCCCGCCGGGCAGCGGGGAGTACGCCACCCCCGTCGAGGAGGACCCCTTCGCCGTCCCGGTCGACGAGAAGATGGGCATGCTCGCCGAGGCCGAGGGGAAGCTCCACGGCGAGGAGCTGGCCGTCACCCAGGCCTTCATGAGCCTGCACCGCAAGCGCACCTGGTTCGCCAACACCGAGGACGTGAGCTTCGAGCAGGAGATCACCGAGAGCGGCGCGGGCATGGCCGCCACCGCGGTCCGCGAGGGCGACTTCCAGGTGCGCAGCTACCCCAACAGCTTCCGGGGCAACTTCGCGACGGCGGGGTTCGAGTTCGTGCGCGGCCTGGACCTCGCCGGGAACGCCGAGCGGGTGGCCGCCGAGGCCCGGGGGCTGCTCGACGCGCCGCAGCTCCCCGCCGGGACGCGGGACGTGGTTCTCGAAGGCGGGCAGCTGGCCCTCCAGGTC
>CAZONU010000409.1:0-4360 GCA_964581145.1 uncultured Planctomycetia bacterium | reverse complement strand
GACACCTCGGTGACCGGCTGGTTCGTGATGCAGTTGAAAAGCGCCAAGGTCGCCGGCCTGAAGGTCGATGGCGCCGGCTTCCAGGGCGCCACAAACTTCCTTAACAGGGTCACCACCAAAGAGGGCACCACGGGGTACACCAGCCCCTCGCGCGACTCCTGCATGACCGCGGTGGGCATGGTCTGCCGCCAGTTCATGGGCACGCGCAACAAGGACCCCCTCCTGCAGGGCGGCGCCAAGCTGCTGGCCACGAGCACCCCCCAGTGGGAGGACGGCCGCGGCCACGGCCGCGAGCGCGGCTTCTACTACTGGTACTACGGCACGCTGAGCATGTTCCAGATGGGCGGCGACTACTGGAAGTCCTGGAACAAGACCATGAAGATCACGCTGCTCACCAACCAGCGCAAGGGCGGGCCGCTGGACGGCTCCGAGAACGATGTGGACGGCTCCTGGGACCCGCACAGCTGGATCGACAAGTACGGCGGCCGGGTGATGACCACCGCGATGGGCGCGCTCTCGCTGGAGGTCTACTACCGCTACCTGCCGATGTACTCGAAGTAACGAGACAACTCGCGGTCCGGGTCCTTGGCAGGGCCCGGACCGCCGCTTATAATGGGGCCATGCGCGCGCGCTTCGCCTTCAGCACCAACGCCTACACCCGCTTCGGCCTGCCCGCGGCCCTGCGGCGCATCCGCAAGGTCGGCTTCCGGGCCGTCGAGGTTCTCGCTGACAAGCCCCACGCCTATGCCGCTGAGCTTACCCCCCGGCGCATCGCCGCGATCGTCCGCGGCCTTGCGAAGCAGGGATTGGAAGTGAGCACCGTCAACGCCAACACCGCTTGCGGCTTCTTCTCGGACGCGCCGCCTGAGCCCTTCTTCGAACCCAGCTTTATCAGTCCGAAACCGGAGTGGCGCCGCTTCCGCATCGATTACACCCGCCGGGCGATCGACCTGGCCGCGGCCACCGGCGCCGCGGCGGTCACGGTGACCAGCGGGCGGCTCCTGGGGCCGGTGAGCCCGGCCCGCGGCGAAGATCTCTTAATGCTGGCGCTGGAGGCCGTGCTGCTCCACGCCGAGCGCGCCGGCGGCGTGCACGTGGCCATCGAGTACGAGCCGGGGCTTTACATTGAGCGCGCCGCGGAGCTGGCCGCGCTCATAGACAGAATGGGGCACCCGCTGCTGGGCACCAACCTCGACCTGGGCCACGCGCTGGTGGCCGGCGACGGCGTCAGCGGCGCGGTCAAGCTTCTGGCCGGGCGCATCTGGAGCGTGCACCTGGAGGACCTGGCCGGCGGCAAGCACTACCACCTGCCGCCCGGCGAGGGCGACTTCCCTTTCGCCGAGGCCAAGCGCGCGCTGGCCGCGGCCGGGTACCAGGGCCCCTTGACCTGGGAGATCTACACCGCGGTCGACGCTCCCGACGCGGCCGCGCGCAAGGCGCTGCGTTTCTCGCGCCGGACCTGGCCCAAGCTGTAACGCCCTGTAAGCGAGCGGGTTGCGGCGCGCTCGTTTTTCTCGGAATGCGCCTTCCCGCCTCCCTGCTGCGGCGGCTGCCGCGGCTAGCGGCCCGGTCAGCGGCGCTGGCGCTCCTGGAGCGTCCTGCGCAGGATCGGCAGGACCGCGACGTCGCGGTCGCGACCCAGCTGTTCCTTGACCTCGATCAGCGTGGGCAGGTCCAGGATGCGGACCCGGGCCCCCGCCCCGAGGTCGACCTCCTCGGTGTGGGGCAGCAGCTCCCGGTACCCCCGCGCGCCCACGGTGGCCCCCAGCAGATCCAGCGGTCCGTGACGAGTCATCAACAGGTGGTGGCCGGGCGTATCCAGGCGCGAGGCGCTGGGCCTCACGGAGGGCTTCTCCCGATAGAAGGCCCCCAGACCCTTCAGGGCCGCCCCCAGCCGGCTCAAGCTCTCGCCCTCGCGGGAGTAGACCAGGTCCAGATCGAAGGTCGCGACCGGCGCGCCGTGCAGGACCGCGCACACGCCGCCGACCACGATGAACTCAGCCCCCCCGGCGGCCAGCGCCCGCAGGACGGCCTCGAAGTCAGCCTCTGGCTCGGGCATTGCGGAGCTTCCGAATCGAGCGGAGGTTGCTCTTGAGCAAACGCAGGCGCTGCCGCGGGGTCATTGACAGCATCCAGCGGACGAGGCTGACGTCCACGCCGTCGCCGCCGCCCGCGGCCGCCTCGGTCGGCCCCCCGGCGGCGCCCTCGCCCCGGGACGCCGGCTCCGCGGTCCGTCCACCCATCGTCAGATGTCCAGGTCCGCGATTTCCAGCGCGTGGCTTTCAATGTACTTGCGGCGCGAGGCCACGTCGTCGCCCATCATCAGCGAGAACATCTCCTCGGCCTCGACGGCGTTGCCCAGCTCCACGCGCAGCAGGGTGCGCCGGGCGGGGTCCAGGGTGGTCTCCCAGAGCTGCCCGGGGTTCATCTCCCCCAGGCCCTTGTAGCGCTGGATGTCCAGCCCCTCCCTGCCGAACTCGCGCACCGCCGGCAGGAAGTCGACCAGCCCGGCCAGCGGCACCTTCTTGGAGTCCGACACCGCCCAGAAGCGCGGGTCGGTCGGGTCGTAGTCGGCCTCGCGGGCGACGTCGGCCAGGGTGAAGCCCAGCGAGGCCAGCCGGCCCATGGTCTTCTTGAGCTCGCGGCTCTCGTGGAGTTCCTGGGCGGTCACGCGCTCGCCGGCCTCAGCCTCCCCGTCGGCGTCGGCGCGCCCGGCGCGCTCGGCCTCCAGCTCCGAAAGAAAGGCGACCTGCTCCTCGGTGCTGTAGAAGAAGCTCTCCCGGTCGCCGACCTGCACCCGGTGGATGGGAAAGGCCCCGTCCTTCTCCAGGCGCAGGATCTTCTCGATCTCCAGGCCCTTCCTGCGCAGGCCGGCCTCGTGGGCCTCCAGGCGCTCCAGGCCCGCGACCACCTTGCGGAGGTCCGCGCCGGAGATCTCCTCGCCGCCCGCGGCCACCACGAGACGCGTGCCGTCCAGGCCCAGCTCCAGCAGGGCGCGGAGCATGTCCGCGTCGGTGATGACGTACTCCTCCTTCTTCTTGCGCCTCACGCGGTAGAGCGGCGGCTGGGCGATGTACACCCGGCCGTTCTCCAGCAGCGGGCGCATGTGCCGGAAGAAGAGGGTCAACAGCAGGGTGCGGATGTGCGAGCCGTCCACGTCCGCGTCGGTCATCAGCACCAGCTTGCCGTAGCGGCACTTGGCCGGGTCGAACTCGCCCTCGCCGATGCCGGTGCCCAGGGCGCTGACCAGCGCGGCGATCTCCGCGTGGCCGATCATCTTATCGATGCGCGCCTTCTCGACGTTGAGGATCTTGCCCTTGAGCGGCAGCACCGCCTGGAAGTGCCGGTCGCGGCCCTGCTTGGCCGAGCCGCCGGCGCTGTCGCCCTCCACGATGTAGAGCTCGGGGGTCTCGTTGTCCTTGCTCTGGCAGTCGGCCAGCTTGCCGGGCAGCGAGCCGGGGCTGAGCGCGCCCTTGCGGCGGGTCAGCTCCCGGGCCTTGCGGGCCGCCTCGCGGGCCTGGGCGGCCCGGACCGCCTTGCGGACGATGGCCCGGGCCACCTTGGGGTTCTCCTCCAGGTAGGCGCCCAGGGCCTCGTTGACGCTCTGCTCCACGAAGCCCTGCACCTCGCTGTTGCCCAGCTTGGCCTTGGTCTGGCCCTCGAACTGCGGCTCGGCCAGCCGGCAACTGATCACCGCGGTCAGCCCCTCGCGGAGGTCGTCCCCGCCCGGCGGCGCGTCTTTGCCCTTGAGCACGTTGTGCTTGCGGGCGTAGTGGTTGACGGTGCGGGTCAGCGCGCTGCGGAAGCCGGAGACGTGGGTGCCGCCCTCCACGGTGTTGATGGTGTTGGCGAAGCTGAAGAGCACCTCGCTGTAGCCGTCGTTGTACTGAAAGGCCACCTCCACCTCGCAGTCGCCGGCCTTGCGCTCCAGGTAGATGACCTTCTTGTTAAGCGGGGTCTTGCTGCTGTTGAGGTGCTCGACGAAAGCCACCAGGCCGCCCTCGTAGTGGAAGTGCTCGGTGCGGTCCTCCTTGCCGCGCTCGTCGGTGATGGTGATGGCCAGGCCCTTGTTGAGGAAGGCCAGCTCCCTGAGCCGGGTGGCCAGAATCCCGTACTTGAACTCGCCGACCTCGAAGATCTCGGGGTCGGGCTTGAACTCCACCTTGGTGCCGGTGCGGCCGGTGGGCCCCACCTTCTTGACCGCGGCCACCGCCTTGCCGCGCTCGTAGCGCTGAAAGTATATCTCCCCCTCGCGGTAGATCTCCACCTCCAGCCACTCGCTGAGGGCGTTGACGCAGCTCACCCCCACGCCGTGCAGCCCGCCGGAAACCTTGTAGCTGTCCTTGTCGAACTTCCCGCC
>CAZONU010000408.1:0-4360 GCA_964581145.1 uncultured Planctomycetia bacterium | reverse complement strand
GGGCAAGAAGAAATAGCGCGCGGCGCGGCCGGACGGGAGGCGTTCCTGATGCGGACACGACACTCGGGTTTCTCGCTGGCCTCTGCGGCGGTCCTGCTCGCGGCGGGCGGCGCCGCCGCGGTGGAGGTCAAGCTCACGGTGACCGACGACGCCAAGGTGGCCCGCAAGGCCGGCACGGTCACCTGCGGGGTGCCCTTCGCCAGGGGCGCGCTGAAAGACGTGAAGAGACTGTCCGCCTCGGTCGGCGGCAAGAAGGCCGTGCCCGCCCAGTTTATCAAGCTGGCCTCCTGGGACGACGGCTCGGTCAGGTGGGCGCTCATGGACGTCCAGGCCGACGTCCCCGCCGGAGGCAAGACCGGCCTGGTCGTCCGCGACGATGGCGGCAACAGAGCCCCGGCCCAGCCGGTCAAGGTGGCCGACGGCGCCGGGGAGGTCAGGGTCTCGACCGGTCCGCTCCAGTTCACAATCGATAAGAAGAAGTTCAACCTCTTCAAGTCCGTGCGCGTGAACGGCAAGGAGCTGGTGAACTCGGCGGGCAAGGGGCTGGTGCTCTACACCCACGAGAAGCATCCCAAGGCCGCCAAGGACAAGCGGGGCCGGACCGTCCTCGCGCCCCCGCCGACCACCCCCGGCGACCCGCTGCCGGCCGCGGCGCCCGACGCGGTCAAGGTCGAGCAGGCCGGGCCCATGCGCGCGGTGGTCATGCTCCGCGGCAAGTTCCCGGGCGTTCACGGCGGCCTGATGGGCTACACCGCGCGCCTCACCGCCTTCGCCGGCCGGAAGCTCGTCAAGCTCCACGTCTGGCTGGAGAACCGCGGTCAGCACGGCTACACCACGCGCAACAACAAGCCCGCCTACAAGCCGGAGTGGTACGCCTTCGACGGCATGGCCGTGGAGCTGGGCCTGAACGGCCTGTCGACCGCGGCGTGCGAGGGGGCCAAGTCGGGCGGCAAGTTCAAGGTGTTCCAGCGCTGCAAGCCGCCCGCCCCCAGGGCCAACTGGCGCACGCCGGCCTACACCTGGAACGACTTCGAGTACCGGATCACCAGCGGCGGCAACGAGGTCAAGAAGGGCGCGCGCACCGACGGGGTGGTGACGCTCTCCGGCGGCGGGGGCAAGCTCACTGCCGCAGTGAGGCACTTCTGGCAGAACTACGAGAAGGCCATCGAGCTTGATCAGAACACTCTCAAGATCTGGCTGTGGCCCCTGGAGGGCCAGTACCCGCGGTCCTTCAACGGCCACGCCTGTCCCGGCTACGCCACCAAGATGATCCAGCCGCTGCGCCGGCCGGGGCTCTACAACATGCCCGGGTCGGTCTACAAGGGCCACGAGATGGTCCTGGACTTCTCCGGACGCGGTCCAAAAGAAAGCTGGGCTGAGCTCTCCGAGCCGCTCTTCGCGCTGGCCCCCGCGCAGTACTACGCCTCGACCGAGGCCGCCCCGGGCCTGTTCACTCCCCCCGACGTGCGCACCGGCGAGGCCGAGTGCAACCAGAAGCTCGACGCCTGGATGCGCCTGACCATGAGCGCCGCCGACCCGGAGAGCAAGTCCGGCATCTGGCACGCGCGCCGCGACACGCTCAAGCGGCAGTACGGCTCGAACCAGGGCATGTGGTACGGCTGGATGGACTTCGGCGACCTGGCCATGCCCGGCGCCGGGGCGGTCAGCGTGCACTACGACTGGCCCTGGATCATGTGCGTGAACTTCATGCGCACCGGGGACCCCAACTTCCTGCGCCTGGGCACCGAGATGATGCGCCACCGGGTGGACGTCGACCAGCAGTGGTCCGACCGCGCGCTGGAGGGCTACCGCGGCTTCCAGCGGGTGGGCTACACCTACACGCACTTCCACACCTCGCGCTTCACCCGGGGGCAGCCCAACGTGGACAGCAACTGGCTGGCCGGCGTGGTGCTCTACTACATGATGACCGGCGACCTGCGGACCCTGGAGTGCATCGAGCGGGCCTCGAAGGCCCTCGGCCCGGCCTGGGAGCGCATGGGCAAGTCGAAAGACTACGGCATGCGCGTCAAGCAGGGTGACATGCAGATGGCCGCCCGTTCGATATTCTCCTGCTGCGCGATGTACGCGCTGACCGCCGAGAAGAAGTGGCTGGACCTGGCCCTCAAGATCTTCAACACCCGGGTCGTACCCAAGTACAAGAGCCACGGGCCCCACCTCCACGCCCGCCAGCAGATCCGCTCGCAGGGCTACACCCGCGACGACATCAAGTACTGCTACAGCATCCAGGCCTTCTGCCTGCTGCACCACTACACCGGGGACAAGAAGGTCTTCGAGATGCTCAAGGCCGGCTGCGACAAGGACTTCCCGGAGAACTTCTTCGACGCGCCGCTTTTCCTCGCCGACCTCCACGCCTACGTGGCCCTGAAGACCGGCAAGGCCGACTACGCTGACGACGCCGTGGAGCACTGGATCGAGGCCTCGTCGGAGTCGAAGTGCCCGCCGCTCTACCTGCCGGGCAACTCGCAGTGGAGCAAGGCCGGGGCCATGCACCTGCGCACCGGCCACCTCTTGCAGTATTACTTCTGGAAGAAGGGCAGGAAGTAAGAATCTCCCAACCCCGCTCCAGGGTCGGGGGGCGCCGGGAGGCGTCCCCCGCTTTTCTTACGTCACGGGCGCTACTTCCGCTTGGCGAGCCGGCGGGCGAGCTCGACGGTCCCGCGGGCCATGTCCGAGATCTTCACCCGGTAGTAGCCGGCCACGCCGGTTTCCAGCGTGTCGCCCAGCTGGCGGGTCCACCTGGCGGGGAGCTTTTTCGCTCCGAGCATCATGCCCAGGATGCTCCCTGCAGTGGCCCCGTTGCAGTCGGTGTCGAAGGCCGCGTCGACGGCCAGACATATGGTCCGGCCGAAGTTGCGCTCTCCCCAGAGCAGCGCGTAGACCACGATCTCCGCGTTGCTGAGGGTGTGCACCCAGTGGTGGCGCCGCTTCTCGTTCCAGCGTTGGTGTATGTCGCGGAGCGCCGCGTCCGCCGGAAGGCCGTTGTCGTAGAGCTGGACGATGTGGCGCACCGCGTCGGCCAGCCGCGAGCGCAGGGGAATCTCGCCCAGCCCGGCCATGACCACTTCGCGCGGATCGTCGAACTCGTAGGCCCAGGCCAGGCAGGCCGCCACCCACATTTCCCCGTAGATGCCGTTTTTTACGTGGCTGATGCACGCGTCCCGCCAGGCCAGCTCGGCGGCCTTCTCCGGCCGGGCGACGGCCACGTAGCCGAAGGCGTCCGCGCGGATCTGCGCGCCGATCCACTCCCGGTAGGGGTTGGCCATCACCGCGGACTCCGGCGGGTTGATGCCCCAGGAGAAGTTGCGGTAGGCGGCGCGCTCGGCGGTGCAGGTGTGCAGCAGGGGCACGTTATTGAGCCAGAACTCGGCCATGTCCACCGGGGCGAAGTCCAGGCCGTACTGCTTCATGACCGCGAGGCCGATGGTGGTGTAGTTGGTGTCGTCGTCTTCGATCATGCAGCGCTTCTTGTAGGTGGTGGGGAAGGCGGCCCACTTGCCGCCCCGCTTCCTGATCTCCGGCGGCGCCGGACGGGTGAAGTAGTCGTTCAAGGGGAAGCGCTTCTGGTACTTGAGAATCGCGTGGATGTCCGCGCGGGAAGCGCCTTCCACTGGCTTGCCTAAGTAGCATCCGCAGCAGCGGCCCAGCCAGGCGCCGTAAATCCGGTCAAAGGCCCGGCGGGGGGAGAGCTCCCCGCCCAGGACGCGCGGAGCTTTGGGGCGCAACTTGCGTATCCCGGCGAGGTCGGAGGGCTCCTGGCCGGCGTAGGCGCCGTGCTCTTTAAGGTTGAGGGTCTTGCCCAGCCACCTGCGGGCCTCGAGCTGCACCTCCAGGCTGCTGGCCCGCTTCTTCCTGCGGCGGGACTCGGCGGCGGCGGGGCCGAAGGCGTCCGCGGTGCCCAGCCTCTTCTTGAGCGCCAGGCCCTGGGCCTTGAGCCTGCCCAGGCGCTTGCCCTCGTCCTGGCACTGTTCTATTTCTACGTCGATGTCCCCCGGCGCGATCCAGATGCTGTTGTTGCGGTCCTGGATGCGCCGCTTGCGGGCGGTCTTCTTGGCCACTGTATGCTCCTTACTGTTCGGGAAGCTTCACGCGCGGGAGTGTAGCACTCGCCGCGGGGAGGTCAAGGGTCGGCGCCCCGGTGGACCTGAGCAGGGCCAACCTGAGGGAGCTGAAGGCCATTCGCGAACGCCTCGCGAACAAGCTGGAGTCGGTGCTGCAGAAGAACCCCGATAATGCCTCAGAATCGGGCCTGACGGACCGCAACTAGACCGTGTACGGGCTCAATATGGAGGTTGTAAGATAAACTGTGTAAATGGTCATAGCGTAGCGTAGGCTTCAGGAG
>CAZONU010000407.1:0-4383 GCA_964581145.1 uncultured Planctomycetia bacterium | reverse complement strand
GCCCGCAGCGGCTCGGGCGCGGGCTCGGGCTCCGGCGCGGGGCGGGGCTCGGCGAAGAGCGACTCGCTCATGACCCGCCCCGCCCCCGGGGAGAGCGGACCCCGATCCGCCCCAGCTTGCGGCGCAGCCCGGGCCGCCCCGGCTCCAGCTCCAGCGCTTTGCTCCAGGCGTAGCCCGCCCGGCGCCACAGGCCCAGCGCGAAGCAGGCGTCGCCGAGGTGCTCGTATATCTCCGGCTGCCGGGCGCGCAGCGCGGCCCGCTCCAGGAGCCGGCGGGCCTCGCCGATCCGGCCCTGGCGGTAGCGCACCCAGCCCAGGGTGGCCAGGTACCGGCCGCTGGCCGGCTCGGCGCGCCGGGCGGCGCCGGCCAGCCCGGCGGCCGCCTCGAGGTTGATGCCCTCCCGGGCGTAGAGCAGGGCCAGAAAGTTCGAGCACTCCGCGTCGCCGGGCCGGACCCGCAGGGCGGCGCGCAGCTCCGCGGCGGCCGCGGCCCGCCGGCCCCGCCTCTCCAGCAGCCGGGCCAGCTCCAGCCGGTAGCCGGTGTCTTTCGGCGAAAGCTGCTGGGCCCGGAGGTAGGCGCGGGCCGCCGCATCCAGGCGGCCCAGGTCGACCAGCGCCCCGGCCAGGACGGCGTACAGCCGCCCGCTGCGGATGCCGCTGGCCAGCGCCCCCTGCGTGCGCCGCGCGGCATCGGCGGGCTTGCCCCGGGCGCGGTCGAGATAGGCCAGGGCCACCAGGGCCTCGACCCTCTCGCCGTCGTCCCCCGCGGCGGCCAGGAGTCCGCGCAGCTCCTTGCCGGCCTCGGCGTAGCGCCCCAGCTTGCCCAAGAGGTCCGCCCGGAAGTAGCGCAGGGTGCCCAGGTCGCCGCCGGCCGCGCCGGGGTCGGAGCTGAGCCGGCCCAGGGCCGCTTCGGTCTGGGCCAGGGCCTCGGCGTGGCGGCCCCGGTCGGCATAATACAGGGCCAGCATGCGCGCGCCCGCGGAGCTCTCCGGCAGCATCTTCCGGAAGGCGGCCAGCTCCTCGAGAGCCAGGGCCTCGCTGCCGGCGGCCAGGAGGTGCTTGGCGCGCTCCAGGCGGAACTCCGGCCGCCGGGGGAAGCGGGCGACCAGGAAGGCCCCCACCCGCGCGGCGTCCGCCGGGCGCCCCGCCGAGGAGTAGTGGCTGATCAGGAAAAAGGCCAGGCGCAGGGCGGGGCCCTCGGTGGCCCGGGCCCGGCCGGCCAGCTCCGGGCAGGCCAGCATCTTCTCGAACTGCCGGGCGGCCAGGCCGTTGCGGCCGGCCTTGAGGTGGCACTCGGCCAGCGACTGGTAGACGTGAAAGGACCGCGCGCCCAGGGTCTCGGCGCGCTGGAGGTGCCGGGCGCCCTCCTCGACCTCACCGGCGCCGAACAGCACCTGGCCGAGCCGCGCGTGGTAGGCGGCCTCGCCGGGGTCGAGCTCCACCGCCCGGCGGTAGCACTCCCGGGCGACCTCCGGCCGAGCGTCGAGCTCGGCCCCCAGCCCGGCCCCGAAGGCGGCCCGGGCGCGCTCGGCGGCGGAGAGCGGGTACTCCGGCGGGCCGGGCTTCTCGGGGGGCGCCCCGCCGTCGGCGGGCCGGGCAGCGGGCGCGGGGCGCGGCGCCGGGCGACAGCCGGGGGCGGCGGCCAGGGCGGCCAGCAGCGCCGCGGCACGCAGGAAATGAGCGCGTCGGGCTGGGGCAGGCATCGACCGCGAATCTACCCGCCGGGAAGCGGAGAATCAAGGGCCGCGCCCGCCGCCCCCTCGCCGCGGCTCTGCTGGACTTTCCGCGCCGCGCGCCCTATAATGCGGGCGCAGTCCGGGAGGGAACCTGAAGCAGCCTGCAGGCCAAGGAAGAGGGGGGAAGCATGGTTTCCAGAGCGCGCGTCCTCGTCGCGGCATCGCTGGTTCTGCTGGCCGGCGCCGCCGGCTGCCGGTCCCGCGGCCTGGACCGGGACCACGCCCGGCTGGCCAACATCTACGGCACCTGGTCCTCCAAGCAGTTCGGCGGCGGCTACACCGTGGTCCTGCTGGCCGACACCGACGCGACCGTGGAGACGAGTCGCCTGATCGGCCGCATCCCCGGGGAGGCCTCCGGGAAGATCATGGTCCGCGAGTCGGCCGAGGGCAAGTGGCTGGTGGGCATTTACAAGGTGGTCGGCGGGAAGGTGCTGGCCCGCTCCTCCACCGAGGAGACCTGGGCGCTGACCCTGCGCTGCGACCTCAAGCGCGGGAAGCTGTACCTGCCCACCGGCGACGGCAAGGACACGGAGCTCTTCCGCAGCGCCCAGACCGGCGTCACCGAGCCGGCCGGCGGGAAGCCCGGTCCCACGCTCCGGCCGCCGGGATTCTAGCGTCGCGTTACCTCTCCCGGCACCAGCCTCTAGGGGATCACCTTGTTCAGGGGATACTCGATAATCCCCTGGGCCCCGGCGGCCTTGAGCTCGGGCACCAGCCGGCGGACCTCGGACTCATCTATCACCGTCTCCACCGCGTACCAGCCCCCGCCGTGCAGCGGGTTGACGGTGGGCTCCTTGAGCGCGGGGAGCAAGCTCACCACCTTGTCGAGGTCATCCTTCTCGACGTTGAGCTTGAGGCCCACCTTTTCGCGGGCGGCCAGCGCGCCCTGGAGCATCAGCCCCAGGCGCGATATCTTCCCGCGCTTCCAGGGGTCGGCCCAGGCGGCCTGGTTGGCGATAAGCTGGGTGTGGCTCTCCACCACGGTCTCGAGGATGCGCAGCTTGTTGGCGCGCAGCGACGAGCCCGTTTCGGTGATGTCGGCGATGGCGTCGACCAGCCGGGGGCACTTGACCTCGGTGGCCCCCCAGGAGAACTCCACCTTGGCGTCCACCCCGCGCTCGGCCAGGAAGCGCCTGACCCCGCCGACCAGCTCGGTGGCGATGGTCTTGCCCTCCAGGTCCTCGACCGTCCTGATGCTGCTGGACTCGGGCACGGCGATCACCCAGCGGACCGGGGAGCTCTTCTGCTTGGCGTAGAGCAGGTCCTCGACGACCTGGACGTCGGAGCCGTTCTCCATGATCCAGTCCTGGCCGGTGAGCCCGGCGTCGAGGTGGCCGTCCTCTACGTAGCGGCTCATCTCCTGCGCGCGGATCAAGAGCGCCTCGATCTCGGGGTCGTCGACCGATGGGTAATAGCTGCGCCCGCCGACCGTGACCTTCCAGCCGGCCTTGCGGAAGAGCTCCAGCGTGGACTCCTGCAGCGAGCCGGCCGGCAGGCCCAGTTTAAGCATCTTCTCTTCGGACATCTCCCCATCCTCGCCGCTCAAGTGACTGCCGTTCAGGGACATTCTAGGGCCGCGCGGGGCCGAATCAACTGCAAGCCGCCGCCGCGGGTCCCGCCTAACAATAAGCCGGCGGCCCGGCCAGCTTGAAGACCCAGGCGGCGGCGAGCACCGCCAGCCAGGCCCAGCCGACCGGCGCGGGCAGGAGCAGCGGCCGGCGGCGGAGGGCCTGCCGGGCGACCCATCCCAGGCTGAGCGCGAAGAGCAGGCAGATGGGCACGGCGAAGAGGTTATACGCGGCCGAGCTCAGCCAGTCGCCGGCCAGCAAGCTCAGCAGGCTGCGGGTCATTCCCGTGGTGGGGCAGGGCAGGCCGGTGATGCCCAGGAAGATGGAAGGGGCCAGCGACCCCTGGGCCAGCCAGAACAGGTTCCAGCCCAGGTAGACGATGAAGCAGGCCAGCGCCGCCGAGCGCAGCGCCGAACGCTGGACCTTCCCCCAGGAAAGGCCTGAGGGGGGGTTACCCCTCCCCCTTACCAGCAAAGGCATTGAAGATCGACGCTATTCGGCGCCCTTCTCACCCTTCATGGAGTCGACGATGAACGGGATCCAGCAGAGCGGCAGGCAGACGAACACCAGGATGATGAAGACAATCAGCCCCGTCTGGTTCAGCCCCAGGAAAACCTCTTTACCTTGCGGCATGGCACTCTCCTTACAGCGTTAACGCAGGCGGTCCCTAACCCACACCTTTCTAGTGACTCAGGACGATTTGTCAAGTGGCAAGCGGCCGGTGTTTCACCTCACCACCAAGTCACCAAGGGCACCAAGCTTTCAACCACAGAGGCACAGAGGCACCGAGGACTGCTCTTGCCTTGATCGCGGCGGGCATCTCCCCAAGCGCGTCGCGCCGATATCCGCGGCCTGAGCTCCCCTCGGTGCCTCTGTGTCTCTGTGGTTAAATACCGCCGTCATTCGGGAGAGGCGCGGGAAGGCGGGTGGACGTGCTGCGGACCCCAGCCGTCCTCGGGCTCCGCTTCGCCCGCTTTCCAGGAGTCGGGCAGTGGCCGGACCTCTATCCTCTCTGCCGCTTCATTCCAGACGTTGTACCAGCGTCCGGCGAGCACCTCCTCCGGCGGGGGCCAGGGGACC
>CAZONU010000406.1:0-4390 GCA_964581145.1 uncultured Planctomycetia bacterium | reverse complement strand
AAGATGACCAGCCGGGCCTCCTCCTCGACCAGGCCCAGCTGCCCGGCGATGCGCGGCAGGCTCGCCGCGCCGCGCGCGGCGAAGCCCGCCGACCCGCGGCTCTTGCCCACCGCGTGGAGCAGCCCGGCCAGCTTGACCAGCTCCACCGGCAGCCCGGCGACCAGCCTGGCGGCCGGCTCCGGCGTGCCCGGGGCGGAAAGCTCCATGCGGTCGAGCTCGGCCACGGTCAGCAGCGCCTGCTCGTCGACGGTGTACTCCTGGCCCGTCTCCCCGGTGACCAGGCAGTCGATCTCGGCGAACTCCGGCAGGTAGGCGCCCAGGAAGCCGGACTCGTGCATGGCCCGCAGGGCATCGGCGGCCGCGCCGCGGGCGGCCAGGATCTCGCGGAAGAGCCCCCCGGCCTCGGCGCTCTCGCGCACCTCCTCGCCGACCATGTAGAGGTTGTCGCGCACCCGCTTGAGGAACTCCTGGCTGAAGCCCAGCCGCGCGCCGGCGGCCTTGTGAAAGCCGCGCAGCATGCGCAGCCCCGCCCCGCGGCCCTCGAAGAGGTCCGGCCGGGCCAGGTACAGGCGCTTGCCGATGCGGGTGAAGTCCGGCGAGAGCGGCCGGCGGCGCTCGACGGTCTTGCGCCGCGAGCCCCAGCTCTGCTCCTCCTCGTGCTGGGCGACGGCCACCTTGAGGGCGCGGTAGACGGCCCGCATGGCCCGGAAGACGTCGCGCATCAAGAGCCCCGCGGCGTCGACCTCCTCGCCCGAGCGGTAGCCCAGCGCCGCGGCCAGGCGCACCTGGTGAGCGCGGTCCAGGCGCTCGGCGGGCGCCCCGGCCAGGCCGTGGAGCACGATGCGGCAGCCGGCCAGGAAGGAGGCCGCCGCGCCGAGCTCCCGGAAGTCCTCCTCTTCGAGAAGCCCGCGGCCCGCGCGAAGCTCCGCGCCTCCGGCCAGTTCCAATATCTCCCCGATGCAGCCCAGCGCCCGGAAGTCGGCCAAGCCCCCGGGGTTGGCCACCAGGTCCGGCTCCATGCGGCAGACCGAGCCGCCCTCGGCCTCGTGGCGGGCGAGCACTTCGGCGACCACTGCGGCGATCATCGCCCGGCCGCGCTCCCCGGCGGCGGCGCCCACGGAGCTGCGCAGGCCCTCGAAGAGGTCCGCGCTCCCGGCCGCGCAGCGCGAGGGCAGCCAGCCGGCCGCCGCCGACGCATCCTCCTCCGCGTCGGGCGGCGCGCGCTCCGAGAGCCGGGGCGCCAGCCCGGCCGCGGCGAGGAGCTCGCGAAGCTTCCCGGCTCCCGCGAGCTCTTTTTCGCTGAGGACGACCAGCTCCGGCCGGCCCCCCGGGGCGAGCCTCCCGGCGCCCCACTCCCCCAGGGCCACCAGCGCCCAGGCGCCGCCGGCGGGCAGCGTCGCCCGCGCCGCGGCGCCGACCAGCTCGTCGACGCGCGCGGAAAGCTCCCCGGCGGCGGCCAGCCCCTCGCGGGGCTCGGCGCGGGCGGCGTCCACGCAGCGCTCGCGCGCGGCGGCCAGCCACTCGGCCAGTGCGGCCGGGTCGGCGGGGGGCGGCGCTTTCTCGGGTTCGGACACTTTCCCTCCCGGTGGCGATTGTAGGAGGCCGGCGCGGCCCCCGCAAGGCGCGGCGCTTGCCCCCCGCCGGGGAACGTTCTATAATCTCCGCCGGAGGGAACCGGCTTGTTCGTCGACGAGTGCGAGGTGACCGTGACCGGCGGGCGCGGGGGCGACGGCTGCGTCGCCTTCCTGCGCGAGAAGTTCCGCCCGCACGGCGGGCCGGCCGGCGGCGACGGCGGCCGGGGGGGCAGCGTGGTCTTCGAGGCCAGCGACGTCGTCGACACCCTGCTGGGCCTGCGCCGCCTCGGCAGGATCAGGGCCGAGAACGGCAAGCCCGGCGCCAACAAGAAGATGCACGGGCGCTCCGGCCGGGACCGCACCGTGCGCGTGCCCCTGGGCACCGTGGCCCGCGACGCCGAGAGCGGCCGCAAGCTGGTCGAGCTCACCGAGCCCGGCGGGGAGTGGACCGCGGCGCGAGGCGGCAAGGGCGGCCGGGGCAACCCCCACTTCGCCACGGCGCGGAACCGCGCCCCGCGCAAGAGCGAGCCGGGCCGGCCCGGCCGGGAGCGCCGCCTGAAGCTGGAGCTCAAGCTCATCGCCGACGCCGGCCTGGTGGGCCTGCCCAACGCGGGCAAGAGCACGCTGCTCTCGGCGGTGTCGGCGGTGCGCACCAGGGTGGCCGACTATCCTTTTACCACATTGAGCCCCGCGCCGGGCGTGGTGGAGGTCGGCGAGTACCGCCAGATGGTGGTCGCCGACCTGCCCGGGCTGATCGCGGGGGCCAGCCGGGGGGCCGGCCTGGGCGCCCGGTTCCTGCGCCACGCCGAGCGCACCGGCGCGGTGCTGCACCTGGTGGACTTGGCGCCGCCCGACGGCGCCTCACCGGCCGCCAACTACCGGGCCATCCGCGCGGAGCTCGAGCGCTACAGCGAGAAGCTGGCCGCCAAGCCCGAGCTGGTGGCCGGGACCAAGCTGGACCTCACCGGCGCGCGCCGGGCGGCCGAGCTCCTGGAGCAGGAAATCGGCCGACCGGTGCTGGCGCTCTCGGCCGCTACCGGAGAGAATCTGGACGCGCTGGTGGCGCGCCTGTGGGAGCTGGTCCGGGCCGGGCGCGCCGGGCCCGGGGGGGCCGCGGCCGTGAGCGCGCCCCCCCGGCGAGTCCCGCCGCACAGGAGAAAGATGGGTTGAAGCTCCTCTCTGCTGCGCTGCTGGCGCTGCTCCTCGCCGCCGCCGCCGGCGGCGGCGAGCCGCCGGGGGCGCCCGAGAAGAAAGGCGATGAGAAAGCGGCCAAGCCCGCCCGCCCGCCGGCCGGCGGGCAGGCCGCGAAGGGCGTCGAGCTGTCGGTCGCCAACTGCCTGATTATCGCCCTGCGCAACAACATCGACCTGCGCCGCCAGGAGCTGGCCGACCAGCAGGCCGAGCTCGACCGCGTCTCCGCGCTGGCCGAGTTCCTGCCCACCCTGACCGCCTCCGGCGAGCGCTCCCGCACCGAGGACACCGGCGGGCCCGAGACCTACGCGCGCAGCGGCAGCGTGGGCCTGAGCGGCTCGACCCCCTGGGGCACCTCGCTCTCGGGCAGCGCCTCGCAGAGCCGCGACCGCAGCGGCGGAGCCACCAACGCCTCCTCCACGGTGCGCGCCGAGCTGCGCCAGCCGCTGCTGGCCGGTGCCGGCCGCGCGGCGGCCTACTACGGCTACCGCTCGGCGCGGCGCGAGCGGCTGGCCAGCCGCGACGACCTGGCCCGCCAGGCGCAGCGGACCGTCTTCAACGTCCGCCAGTTCTACTGGACGGCGCTCAAGAACGACCTGGTGGTCCAGGCCAACCGCCGCTCGCTGGCCTCGGCGGACCTCTTCCTGAAGGGCACCCAGGCGCGGCTCAAGGCCGGGCAGGCCTCCAAGCTGGACGTCTCCAACGCGGAGATCCAGCGCTCCAGCCGCGAGGTGGCCCTGACCAGCGCGGAGGCCAATCTGGAAGGGAGCCTCGATACCCTCAAGGAGGCCATGGCCCTCTCCCTCTGGGCCAGGCTGGTGCTGACCAGCCCGCCGGTCTACCGGCCGGCGGCGCGCGACGACGCCCGGCTCCTGAAGCAGACCCTGACGCGCCGCCCGGACCTCTGCGCCGCCCGCCAGCGCCTGGAGGTCAGGCGCCTGGACCTGGCCCGCAAGCGGCGCAACAGCTGGCCGGACCTGGACCTGGTGGCCGGCTACACCCTGACCGGCTCGGGGGACAGCACCGACGAGAGCCACGACTACGACTCGCGCAAGGCCAGCATCGGCGTGGAGCTCAGCGTCCCCCTGGGCATGGTCAGGCGCCGCAACGAGCTGCGCAGGGCGGACCTGGAGCTCCGCCGCGAGAAGCTGTCCATGCGCAGGAAGGAGCTCTCCGCCGAGCGGGAGCTCCGCTCGGTGCTGCGCGACCTCACCGCCGCCGAGCGCAACCTGGCCAGCTTCGGCAAGCGGGTCGCCGCCGCCCGGCTGGCCGCGGCCGCCGCGCGGGCCCTGTACGAGCGCGGCAAGGCCAGCAGCTTCGACGTGGTCCGCGCCGAGGACGACCTGCTCAACGCCGAGCTGGGCCTGGCCCGCTCCCGCGCGGACTGCCTCACCCTCCAGGCCGAGCTCGACCTGGTCTCCGCCCGGCCGGTGCGGGAGCTGGTCGGCGGCGCCGCGCCCAAAAAAGGCCGGACCAAGGGCCGGTAGGCATGGCCACCAGGCGCCGGCGCTTCTCCGCCCCCAGGCCCGCGCGCGAGCCGGCCCCGGCGCCCGAGCCCAAGCCCGCCGCCGGGCCCGCCCCGCCGCCGCCGGCGGTGCCCGAGGCCGGGCCGGTGCCCCAACTCG
>CAZONU010000405.1:3713-4405 GCA_964581145.1 uncultured Planctomycetia bacterium | reverse complement strand
GGCTCTTTGAGCCCCGGGAGGCCGGCGCCGAGGAGTTCGCGATCTTCAACGCCGAGCTGGCCGCGGCCTGCAAGCGGGGGGTGCCGCTGCCCGGCGCGCTGCGCGCGCTCTCCCGGGAGATGGGCGGGCGCAGGCTGCGCCGCGCGCTGGGGGAGGTCGCCGGGGACATCGAGGGCGGCCGCGGCCTGGGCGAGGCGCTGGCCGCCCGGACCGGCATCTTTCCGCCCGCCTACGTCGCGCTGGTCGAGGCCGGGCTGGCCTCCGGGAACCTGGCCGGGACGCTGCTGCTCTTCGCCGAGGAGGCCCGCCTGGGCGCGCGGGTCCGGCGCAGCACCATGAACGCGCTGGCCTATCCCCTGCTGGTGCTCTTCGCGGCCTCGGGCCTGCTGGCCGTCCTCGGCTGGGTGGTCCTGCCGGCCTGGGAGCAGATCTACGCGGAGCTCCAGATCAGGGAAGGGCTGCCGTCGCTGACCCAGCTCATCATGAGCTCCGCGCCGGCCCTTCGCTGGGCGCCGCCGATACTTCTGGCCCTGCTGGCGGCGCTGGCCGCCGGCTGGCGGCTGGTGGCCTTTCACGCGGCCGGCGCGCGCTTCCTGGGGGCGCTGCGGCTGAAGCTGCCCGTCGCGGGGGGGTTCTGCCGCGCGCTGGCCCTCAGCCGCTTCTGCCGCACGCTGGCCGGCGCGCTCAAGAGC
>CAZONU010000405.1:560-3703 GCA_964581145.1 uncultured Planctomycetia bacterium | reverse complement strand
GCTGGCCGGGCTGGCCACCGGCAACGCGGCCATCGAGGCCGCCGCCGAGGAGACCTCCGCGGCGGTCCGCGAGGGCGAGAAGCTCTCCGACGGGCTGGAGGTCTACGGCAACTTCTTCCCGGCCACGCTGGCCTGGATGGTCTCGCTGGGCGAGTCCCGCGGCGAGGTGCTTCCCGCGCTGGAGGACTACGCCCGGCTCCAGGAGGAGGCCGCCGGCCGGATGGGCGCCTCGCTGCCCATGCTGGTCGGGTCGGTTGTGACGCTGTGCGCCTCGATAATGCTGGGCTTCTGCGTGCTGTCCCTCATGCTGCCCCTGTTCTCGTGGACGTCCTGCCTATGACCACGGATATGATGTGGATAGTGATCGTCGGGGCGCTCCTCCTGCTGGTCCCCGTGGTCATGGTCGCGGCCCAGAGCGCGATCTCCGGGCCGGGGGCCTGGTCGCTGGCGCACTTCAGCTCCTACCTGGCCGCGGTCGTGCGGCAGAACCTGCCCCTGGGGCAGGCCATTGAGACCTGCGCGCAGGACGGCCCCAAGGGGAACCCCTTCAAGCGCGCCATGCTCAGGACCATCGCCGAGCAGGTGGACAACGGCCGGCCGCTCTCCGAGGTGATGGCCGCCTACCCGGGCGCCTTCCCGGCTCCCTATCGGGCGCTGGTCCGCGCCGGGGAGCGCGGCGGGTCGCTGGCCCGCGTGCTGGAGCACCTGCGCGAGGCCGCCGAGGTGGCCGACGCCGGCGGCCGCCGGGCGATGATCCATATCACCTACCCGCTGATGGTGTCCCTGGTGGTGTGCGTGGTGGCGGTCTTCAGCCTGATCTTCGTGGCGCCGATGCTGGGCCAGGTGTTCGGTGAGATGGAGGTGGAGTTCGACGGCAATCCCGCCGCGCGCATGGTGGTGGCCGGGCACCTGGCGCCGGTCGTGCCCGTGGTGCTGCTGTTCGTCGCCCTGCTCTGCTCATCCTGGACCGCGCTCCGCGGCTTCCTGGAGCGCTTCGTGCCCTCGCTCTCGCGGCTGCTTTCCTGGCTGACCTGGCGCACGCCGGTCTTCTCGCGCTACGAGCGGCGCCGGGCCACCGCCGGCTACGCGCTGGCCGCCGGGCGGCTCCTGGAGGCGGGCGTGCCCGTCGAGGAGGCCCTGGAGATCGCCGCGGGCGCGGCGGGCAGCCATTATTTCGAGCGCATCGCCGGAGGCGCCGCCGGGCTCGTCGCCGAGGGCCAGCCGCTCTCGGCGGCGCTGAGGGCCGGGGACCGCCGCGGGGAACTTCCCGCCGACTTCCTGTGGTACCTGGAGGTCGGCGAGGCCTCCGGCCAGCTGCCCGAATCCCTGTCTCGCGCGGCCCACAGCGCCCTGGCGCGGACCCGGAGCGCGCTCTCCGGGCTGGTCAGCCTGGTCTTCCCGCTGGCGATCATCGCGGTCGCGCTGGTGGTGGGCACCATGGCCTACTCGCTGTTCGACACGATGGCCTTCGTGATGGAGAACCTGCCGGCATGAGGCCATCAGGGGCGGGCCGCGCGCGCGGCGGCTACACGCTGATGGAGCTGACCGCGGCCATAGCCGTGGTCGGCCTGGCGATGACCATGCTGGTGGCCTTGATGGTCGCGGCGCGGCGCACGGCCCGGCTGCAGTCCGAGCGGCGCCTGGCCGGCGCCCTGGCCCAGGGGGCGCTGGAGCGCCTGCGCGGCGCGGCGCCCGGCGGGCTTCCCGGAAAGGCGGGGAAGAAACAGCCGCTGCCTCCGGAGGCGGGGCGCCTGCGCAACGCGAGGATCCTGGCCTCGGCCGCGCCCTGGAAGGGACAGAAGGGCCTCAGACGCGTCAAAGTGACCATATCCTGGGACTCGCGCGCCGGGCAGCGGCGCAGGCTGGTGCGGGAAGGGTTGGTGAGCGATGCGCGCGCGCGATAAGCGCAAACCGGCCGGCTACACGCTCATCGAGATAATGGTGGTGGTTATCGTGATGACCGCCGTGCTGGGCTCGGTGGTGGCGGTGATCGTCGCGGCGCGGAAGCGCGTGCGCTCGGCGCGGCTGGCCGCCGAGGGGCGGTTTGACGCCGTGCGGGCCTCGGGGCTCCTGGCCCGGGACATCCGCGCGGCGCGCAGCGCGACGGCCGGCGGGGGGCTGGTGCTGGTCCACGGCGAGTCCCGCACGGTGGTCTGGCTGGTGCGCGGAGGGCGCCTGGCGCGCGCCGCCGACGGCCGCGAGCGCGTCTTCCGCCCGGCGGTCTCGGCGATGCGCGTGAGCTTGGCCGACGGCTTCGTGGAGGTGGGCGTGAAGCTCTCGCGCGGCGGGACGCTCTACGTGGCCGCGCGCACCCGCCTGGGGGGGTCGGCGCGATGAGCCGCGGCAGAGGGTCGCGGGGCACCGTGCTGCTCTTCGCCATAGCCGCGGTGGTGCTGGTCGGCGCGCTGGCCGCGGCGCTGACCGCCGTGTCCGTGGCCGTCTCCCGCGCCGGGCGCCGGGCGGAGTCCGACGCGCGGCTGCTCAACGCCGCCGAGAGCGGCGCGGAGCTGGCGGTTGGCAAGCTGGCCGGCGGCGCTCCCTGGACGGGCGCCAAGGACCTGGCCGTGCCCGGCGGGAAGTGCGATGTGTTCGTCAAGAGAACAAAATCCGGGGGCTGGGAGATAACCAGCCGCGCCGCGCGCCGCCGGCGGAGCTGCCAGGTGCGCCTGACCGTGCGCCCGGCCGGCGCCGGGCGACTGCGCGTAACCGCCTGGGACGCGGCCCGCCGCGTCGAGCCCCCGAAGAAGAGGGGCAAATAGGAGGGGCGCCCGGCGCCTGGCGTTTACTTCGCGGGGTCGACCACCCTTCCCAGGAACAGGATGCTGCCCGACTTCCCGTCGCGGATCAGGAAGAGGAAGGGGTGGTCGGCGGTGAAGCGATTGAACATGGGCGCGGACTTGGGAGCCATGATCACCGCGGTGGCCGCGGCCGCCTCGGTGCCTTCCTCGTCGACCTTGACGAAGGCCTTGTGGATCACCGCGTCGATGAGCAGGTCTTCGTCGCTCATCCCCGAGAAGTCCGCCTTTATGTCGTCGAAGGCGTCGGTCATGCCCAGCTTCTTGAGCGCGTCGTTCAGCTTGAACTTTGAGGTCATTTCGAACCTGGGCAGCGAGACGACCACTTTCTCCCTGCCCCGCTTCTCC
>CAZONU010000405.1:0-550 GCA_964581145.1 uncultured Planctomycetia bacterium | reverse complement strand
CTTCTCGAACCCGGCCAGGCCGTCGACCTTCGCGGGCAGGAAGATCCCCATGGAAAGCTCGTCTCCCTTGTAGGGCAGCTCCAGGGCCTGGAACCCGTCGCCGGCCAGCAGCCGGCGCTTCTCGTCGCCCTGGTGCATCATGCGCACCTTGACTTCCTTGCCGGGCGCGACCTTGAACTTGCCGTCGCGGGTGTACTTCTTCTCGAACCGGGCGGCCCACTGGCCCTTGAAGTAGATGGCGTTGGTCAGCACCAGCCGGGTGTCCGCCTTGATGTCCGGCGGTTCCTTCTTGAGCAGGTCCTTGATCCTTTTCTCGGTCCGGTCTTCGACCCACTTGTTGATGGTCTGCCGGGCGGCCTCGGGGTCCTTCCTGAAGTCCAGCCGCCGGAGGCCGGCGCCGTAGCTGGTCTCGTTCAGCTTCACTTTGCCGCGGAAGATCCAGTAAATGATGAACGTGTAGGCAACCACGATCGGCATGCCGATGGTGGCGATAATCAGCATAATTCCCAGGGTCCGCGGCGACGACGACGCATTGTAGGCGTTGAGGCTG
>CAZONU010000404.1:0-4413 GCA_964581145.1 uncultured Planctomycetia bacterium | reverse complement strand
GTCGCGAACCGGATGGTGTAGGTTCCGGGGGTAGAGATCGGCCACGCCGTCATGGTGGCGCCGCTATTGTTGACGCCGAACTTGTTGTGCTCAAACGAAGTCGAGCCCAGCCAGGAATCGGCCCCGAAATCGGCATCCGTACGCGCTGAGTACGTATACCAATCGGCTACGGCTCCACCCGATCCGTCGCACAGTTCCTCGATCCGCACAGAGAACTCGTCGCTCCACACGTCGTGGCTGGCGCCGCGCACATGGAGCCGATACTCCCCCGGGGTGGCAATGTGCACTGCATAGTCAACGGTGGCGCCACCAAGGTCAGCATGCCGACGCTCGCGAAGAATATCCGGGAATTCATCCAACAGTTCCTGTCGAACGGCTTCTGCCCTGGAGCGGGCCCGCTCCGCCCGGCCCGGAATAGGCTCGACACATCGCAGCTCATCCCGTATCATCCCGGCCGGCCCATTGCCGGGGGACAGCGACCCGTGAAGAAGACCCTGCGCGTCCGCGACGTCTTCTCCATCGCCACGGGTGCGATGATCGGCTCGGGGTTTTTCCTGCTGCCCGGCATCGCCTTCGCCGCCGCGGGGCCGGCGGTGGTGATCGCCTACCTGCTGGCGGCGGTCCTGATAATCCCCACGCTGCTGAGCAAGGCCGAGCTGGCCACGGCCATGCCCCGCGCGGGCGGCACCTACTTCTTCGCGAGCCGGAGCATGGGGCCCATGGCCGGCGTGGTCGACGGGCTGGGCGCCTGGCTGGCCATGCTCGGCAAGACCGCCTTCGCGCTGGTGGGCATAGGCTTCTACGTGCTGATGGCGGCGCGCGGCGAGGGGGCCGAGGCGCCGGCGAACAGCGCGCTGATCGTGAAGATCATCGCCGTGGCCATCGCGATTATGCTGGCCGCGGTCAACGCCCGGGGCGCCAGGGAAAGCGGCCTCTTTCAGACCGTGCTGGTGGCCGGCCTGCTGGCCCTCTCTGTTTACTTCATCGGGCACGGGTCCTTCTCGATGAAGACCGCGAGCTTCCTGCCCTTCGCGCCGCATGGCCTTACTGCCGTCCTGGCGACCGCCGGGCTGGTCTTCGTGTCCTACGCGGGGCTCACCAAGGTGGCCAGCGTTTCGGAGGAGGTCGCGGATCCCGAGAAGACCATACCCCGGGGGATGTTCCTGTCGCTGGCCGCCGCCACCGCGATCTACGTGCTGGGCGTGGTCATCGTGGTCGGCGTGGTCCCGGACACCAAGCTGGCCGGCGACCGCACCCCGCTGGCCACCGCCGCCGGCATCTTCGCGGGCCGGGCGGGCGTGTGGATCATGGTCGCGGCCGGTTGCCTGGCCTTCGTGACCACCGCCAACGCGGGGATCCTCTCCGCCTCGCGCTACCTCTACGCCATGGGCCGGGACAAGGTCCTGCCCGGGGCCTTCGGGAGGCTGGGCGCGCGCGGCACGCCGCTGGCGGGCATCGCGCTCTCGACCCTGGTGGTGATCGCCGTGGTGGTCTTCCTGGACGCCGAGGGTATCGCCAAGCTGGCCAGTTCCCTGATGCTCATGGACTTCGCCCTGGTGAACCTCTGCGTGATCGTGATGCGCGAGAGCCGGGTGGGCTCTTACGACCCGGGGTTCCGCTCGCCGCTCTACCCCTGGGTGCAGCTGGCGGGCATAGGCGTCTCCCTGGTGCTCATCCCGCTCATGGGTTGGATGCCGGTGGTCTTCGCGCTGGGCGCGGCCGCCGTCGGCCTGGTCTGGTACGCCGTCTACGCGCGCGGCCGGGCGGAGCACGCCGTGGCGGTCATGAAGGTGCTGGAGCGCGTCGCCGAGCAGATCCTCTCGCGGGAGTCGGCCGGGCCGGCGCTGGACCGGGAGCTGCGCGAGATAATGAAGGAGAAGGGCCTGCGGCCCGACGATCCCTTCGCGGAAGTGGTAGCCCGCGCGCGCGCCGTCGACCTGCCGGCTGACGCCGAGTGGGACGACATCATGCGCGAGGCGGTCGAGCACTTCAGCAAGGAGTATCCGGAGCGGGCCGCGGCGATCCGCGAAGGGCTGTACGAGGCCAGCAAGAAGGGCGACACCCCCGCGGCCGACGGCATCGCCCTCCCCCACGTCCTGGTCGAGGGGATCGAACGCTACGAGGTGCTGATGGCCCGCTCCCGGAGCGCGCTGCACTTCCCGGGGGTGGCCCGCCCGGTCACCGCGGTCTTCGTGCTTTTGGGGGCCAAGGCTGACCCCCAGCAGCACTTGCGCATGCTGGCGGCGGTCGCCCGGCGGGTGGAGGAGCCGGACTTCCTGGCCCGCTGGGAGAAGGCCAAGGACGGCGAACACCTCAAGAGGATCATGCTCGGTTTGCCGGGGCGGTAGCAGGCCGTTACCCTACGGCGCGCGCAGGAAGCGCGAGGGCGGCGCGCCGGTCACCTTCCTGAACTGCCGCGAGAAGGCGAAAGCGTTGGGATAGCCCAGCGCGTAGGCCACCTTCTTGACGCTGGTGTCCCCCGCGGCCAGCATGGAGCGGGCCCGCTCGACCCGTCGGCGGATGCGGTAGTCCCCCGGGGCGGCGCCCACCCGCTCGCGGAAGACCTTGCGGAAGCGCTCGTAGCCCATGCCCAGCCGCTCGGCGAACGCGGGCAGGGAGATCCGCGCGGGCAGGTCCCGGGCCAGCAGCCGGCAGGCCTCCCCCACGGTGCGCGCGTGCGCGTCGGGCCGCTCCCCCCGGCGGTCGAGATTGTGGACGTCCACCACCAGCCCGTGGACCCGGGCGAGCATGGCCGGCAGCTCGCTCTGCGGCGCGGCGGCCAGCTCGCGGACCAGCTCGTCGAAACGCTCGACCAGCGCGCGGCTGAGCCCCGGGCGCAGCACCGGGCGCCCCGGGTCCAGGCTGCCCAGCGCGGCCAGCGCGTCGCAGAACGTCCGGCCGAAGGCCACGAAGCACTCCGCCCAGGTGCCGTCCGGGCGATGGGTGGTGGTGTGCCGCCGGCCCGGGAGCCTCTGGAAGAAGCAGCCCGGCTCCAGGACCTGCTCGTGACCCCGCTCGTCGGCGTAGCGCCCCGCCCCGCGCAGGACCAGCACCCCGCTGTACTCCTCGCGGGCGTGGTCCAGGTGCCAGCCCTCCCGCCCGGGCTTGAGCAGGAAGCCGCAGCCCAGCAGGCCCTCCCGGGAGGAGCCGCGCATCGAGCGGTAGACGGTCTCCTTGCGGAAGAAGCGCGCGGGCAGGCGCGGGGGCGCTGCGGGCATGGCCGCCTCCTGTTCTGACCAGATGTGATATTCATATTACCATCCCGGGCATTGACCGCCAGCGCATTTCGGGGTATTGAGGTGAGGAGGTGGCGACCAAATCGGGAATCCCGAGTCAGGGGGGGCAACATGGCCGAGAAGCTCAACTGGGGGATCATCGGCTGCGGGCGGATCGCCGGCAAGTTCGCGGCGGGCCTGGCCGAATCGGAAACGGGCAGGCTGCTGGCCGCCGGCAGCCGCTCGCTGGAGAAAGCCGAGAAGTTCGCCGCCCAGTTCGGCGCAGAGCGCGCTTTCGGCAGCTACGAGGAGCTGCTCGCGGACGGGGACGTCGGGGCCGTCTACGTCGCCACGCCGCACCCTTTCCATCCCGAGTGGACCATCAAGGCCGCCGAGGCCGGCAAGCACGTTCTCTGCGAGAAGCCCCTGGCGATAAACCACGGCGAGGCCATGCAGTCGGTGGAGGCCGCCCATCGCCACGACGTATTCCTGATGGAAGCCTTCATGTACCGCTGCCACCCGCAGACCGCGAAGATCGTGGAGCTGGTCCGCGAGGGGGTCATCGGCGAGGTGCGCGTGGTCCGGGCGGCCTTCGGCTTCCACGCCGGCTTCAATCCCGAGGGACGGCTCTTCAAGAACGCGCTGGGCGGCGGGGGCATCCTCGACGTGGGCGGCTACCCGGTTTCCTTCGCGCGCCTCGTGGCCGGCGCGGCGGCGGGCAGGGATTTCCTGGAGCCCGGCGAGGTCGCCGCCGCCGGCAAGCTCGGCCAGACCGGCCTCGACGCCTGGACCGCGGCGGTGCTCAGCTTCCCCAACGGGGTCGTCGCCCAGGTTTCGACGGCGGTGGAGGTCGGGCTGCGCAACGACGCACGGATATTCGGTTCGGAGGGCTTCATCGAAGTGCCCCAGCCCTGGCAGCCGGGGCGCTTCGGCCCGCCGGTCGTCATCGTCAAAGGCAAGGGAGACAAAGAGCCGCGGGAGGTTTCCGTCGACTGCACCGCGGACCTCTACGGCATCGAGGCCGACGTCGTGGCCGCGAACGTCGAGCGCCGCCAGGCGCCCCCGCCGTCCATGAGCTGGGAGGACACGCTCGGCAACATGAAGGCCCTGGACGCCTGGCGCGCGGCAATCGGTTTGGTTTACGAGTCGGAAAAGCCCGAGGGCGCCACGCGCACGGCCACCGGCCGCAAGCTGGTCG
>CAZONU010000403.1:0-4437 GCA_964581145.1 uncultured Planctomycetia bacterium | reverse complement strand
ATCATGTTCCACCGCGGTGACTGGGACAACGACGGGGAGTTGGAGTACGCCACGCCCTACACCCTGCTCAACACGTGCACCGACGGCATCGGCAATCCCATCGGCTGTGTCGATTCCGCCTTCGCCACCGCGCAAGGGCCCGACGGCGCGCCCAAGCACGGATACCTGTTTCAGGACATGGAAACCATCAGCGGCAAGCCGATTGACTGGAAGAACGATTACGCCCTCTGCGCGACCCCCGCGAGGTACGGCAAGAGCGGCTACCGGACTTTCATCGTCTCCACCGACGGCACCGTCTGGGGCAAAGACCTGGGCAAGAGCAGGTTCATCAAGGATTACCCGGCCAAGCCCCAGACGCAGGGCTGGGTGATTGCGGAGTGAGGCCGTGAGCGCAGCCGAAAGCGCGCCGGCGGCGTCGAGGCCGCCCTCGCTCCGGCGCTGGCTGCCGGAGGTCGGCATGGTCTTCGCCGGACTCTTCGTGCTCACCGCGCTGGTCTGGTGGCTGGTGCTCAGGGAACGGCGCATTCACGGGTGCGAGTACGCCACGGTGGGCTCCTGCCGGGCCTACGCCGAGGCCCAGATCATGTTCACCAGCGAACGCCTTAGAACTCTGGGGTACGCCACGCGCTACACGCTGCTCAACACCCACAAGGACGACACGGGCGTGCCCGTCGGGTTCATCGACGAGAGCTTCGCCGCCGCGCGCGGACCCAACGGCACTCCCCAGGCACGGCTACCTGTTCCTGGACATGAAAACCATCGGCGGCAAGAAGATCAACTGGGTGGACGACTACGCCCTGTGCGCCACGCCCGCCAAGTATGGCGTCACCGGCCGGCGGACTTTCATCATCAACACGTCCGGCACCGTCTGGGGCAAGGACCTGGGCAAGAGTGAGTTCGTGAAGGACTTCCCGGCCAAGCCCCAAACGCAGGGCTGGGAGATCGCGGAATAGTGCAGCGGCAAGCTGAGGAGGATTGACATGGCACCGGAAAAGAAAAGCCGGGGTTGGCTCTGGGCACTGCTGGGCTGCGCGGGCCTCGTAATCGTGGGGGCGGTCGTGCTGCTGGTCACTGGCGTAATCATGTTCCCCAGCCGGTCGCTCGACCGGCGCGACGCCGAGGAGTCCGCCGCGGTCGCCGCCCTGCGCACCTGCGCCAGCGCCCAGGCCCTCTATCACCGCGAGGACTGGGACAGCGACGGCGTCAAGGCCTACGCCACGCCCTACGCGCTGCTCAACAACCAGGCGGGCAAGCGCGGCAAGCCCATCGAGCTCATTGACGCGGGGCTCGCCGCCGCGCGGGGCGAGAGGGGCGAACCCCGCCAGGGGTACCTCTTCCAGGGCATGAGGAGCATCGCCGGCAAGAAGATCAACTGGGTGGACGATTTCGCGCTGTGCGCGGCGCCGGCGGAGTACGGGAAGGCCGGCCGGAGGACCTTCATCATCAAGACCGACGCCACCACCTGGGCCAAGGACCTGGGCGAGAGCGAGTTCGTGGAGGACTTCCCCGCCGACCCGGGGGCCGAGGGCTGGGCCAGGGTGGAGTGACGCGGTGAGCGAAGCCGAGAAGACGCCCCGCGAAGGCGAGGGCCAGGAGCCCGAGCAGGCCCGCGCCAGGCGCCGCTTCACCGGCTGCATCGCCGCCTTCCTGGTCCTGGCGGCGGCCATCGCCGCCGTGCCGATTACCCTGGGCACGATCGACCACTTCAGAAAGCGCGCCGAGCGGCGCATCGTCTCGCGCCTCCACGCCTACCGCGACGCGCAGTACGCCTACCACGGGAAGGACCGCGACAACGACGGCAGGCCGGAGTACGCCCGCGACTACTCGGAGCTGGTCTCTTTCGAGGCCGGCCCCGAGAAATCCCCGCCTTCCGCTGAAGGCGGCGAGGAAAAGGTCCGGGTGGACCAGGCCTTCGCCGCCGCGCGCGGGGAGAGGGGCGAGCCCCTCCACGGATACCTCTTCCGGGAGATGCGCACCATCTGGGGCATCCCCATAAACTGGGACGGCGACTTCGCCATCTGCGCCGCGCCCGCGAAGTACGGCGAGACCGGCCGCAAGACCTACATCATGAAGACCGACGGCGAGGTCTGGGCCAAGGACCCGGGGAAGAGCCGGCTCCTGAGAGATTTCCCCAACGACGCCGAGGCCAAGGGCTGGAAGAAGGTCGAGCCCGAGCGCGACTGAAGCCGGAGGGTTGGAGCGTTGCAGGACAGCGACACGGCAGGCGAAGCTCCCGCACCGCCGCCCGGCGACGTCAAGAAGCTCATCGGCGCGACCATCGCCGTCCTGGGCGTCCTGGCCATCCTGGGGGCCGTCGGCGCGCTGGCCTTCTCCTGGTACGTGAGGCGCCAGCGCGAGAAGCGGGTGGTCGGGCTCGTGCGCGGCTACTGCTCGGCCCAGACGATGTTCAAGCGCAACGACTGGGACCAGAACGGCATACTGGAGTACGCGCCCGATTACACGGTGCTCAGCACCCAGCCCGACGCGGCCGGCACCCCCATCGATCTCATCGATTCGGCCTTCGCCGCCGCGCGCGGCGAGAACGGAATTCCCCGGCACGGCTACCTCTTCCTGGACATGCAGACCATCGCCGGCGTGGCCGTCGACTGGGTCAACGATTACGCCCTCTGCGCCGCGCCGGCCGACTACGGCCACCCCTTCACGCGCACCTATATCGTGGCCACCAACGGCACGGTCTTCTGGAAGGACCTGGGCCGGAGCGAGTTCGTCACCGACTACCCGGCCAACCCCACGCTCGCCGGCTGGACCATCGCCGAGTGAGCGCGGCGCCTCCCTCTCCGGGAATACCTTGCCGGCGGGCCCGGCAGCAGTTAGAATAGTGCCTCTTCATTTGAGAAAGGAGCGCCGAGCAATGAACGGAAACGACCTGAGAGCCGAAGCGCCGCCGAGCAGCGGACTGGCCATAGCCTCGCTGGTCCTGGGCATACTGGGTATCGTGTGCTTCCCATTGATCGGCGTCATCGGGCTGATCCTGGGCATCGTGGCCCTGGTCAAGTGCAGCAAGGGCACCGCCTCCGGCCAGGGCATGGCCATCGGCGGCGTCATCACCGGGGTGCTGAGCGTGATCATGATCCCGATCATGATGGCCCTTGTCGTCCCCAGCATGCTGCGCGCCCGACAGGGCGCGCTTGAAGCCAACACGATCGGCTCCTGCAGAGCCTACGCCAACGCCCAGGTCATGTTCCACCGCAACGACTGGGACAACGACGGGAAGCTGGAGTACGCCACGCCCTACACCCTGCTCAACACCAAGAAGGATACCACCGGCAGCCCCATCGACCTGATCGACTCGGCCCTCGCCGCAGCCCAGGGCCCCAATGGCGTTCCCAAGCACGGCTACATCTTCCAGGACATGCAGACCATCGGCGGCGTCAAGATCAACTGGGTCGACGACTACGCCCTCTGCGCCATACCCGCCCAGTACGGCAAGACCGGCCGACGCACCTTCATAATCAACACCATGGGCACGGTCTTCGGCAAGGACCAGGGGCCGGGGGGCACCTTCGTGACCGATTTCCCCAATAATCCCACGACCGCGGGCTGGATAATCGCCGAATAGCCGGGGGAATCCGCCGAGTCAGGAGAGGCTGGAATGTCGAACGGAGAGGCGCCGGAGAAGAAGAGCAACGCCCTGCTGTGGGTGCTGCTGGGCTGCGGGGGCGCGCTGGTCCTGGCGGCGATCCTGGCCATCGTCGCGGCCATCGCCATCCCCGCCCTGGTCGGTGTGCGGGAAACGGCCAAGGCGGCCTCGACGGAGGCCAACGCGGTCGGCGCCATGCGCGCCTGCGCCGAGGCCCAGGTCATGTTTCACCGCAACGATTGGGTCGGCAGCGGGACCCCCGGCGTGCTGGAGTACGCCACGCCCTACACCCTGCTCAACACCCAGGTGGACGCCACCGGCCAGCCCATCCAACTCATCGACTCGGCCCTGGCCGCCGCCCGGGGCCCGAACGGGACCCCCAAGCACGGCTACCTCTTCCGGGACATGCAGACCATCGGCGGGGTGAAGATCAACTGGGTCGACGACTACGCCCTCTGCGCCATACCCGCCCAGTACGGCCGCACCGGGCGGCGCACCTTCATCGTCAGCACCAACGGCACGGTCTTCGGGCAGGACCAGGGACCGACGGGCACCTTCGTCGACGACTACCCCCAGAACCCCACGGTCGCGGGCTGGATAATCGCCGAGTAGCCGGGAAGGCCCCCGCCGGAAGGAGAGCGAGATGTCCTACGAGGACGACCACTACGAAGAAGAGCAGCGGCCCTCGATTCCCGCCTGGGTCTGGATCCTGGTGGCGGTGGCAATCCTGCCGGTCATGGCCATAGTGGCGGCCGTCGCCATCCCCAGCCTGCTGGCCGCCCGGCGCACCACGCTGGAGACCAACTCGGTCGGCTCCTGCCGGGCCTACGCCGAGG
>CAZONU010000402.1:0-4467 GCA_964581145.1 uncultured Planctomycetia bacterium | reverse complement strand
GCGCGGTGCGCCGCAAGCTGGGCCGCTTCGAGCTGGCCGACGGGGGCACGCTGTTCCTCGACGAGATCGCCGAGATGCCCGCCGCGGCCCAGGTGAAGCTCCTGCGCGTGCTGGAGTCGCACCAGTTCGAGCGGGTGGGCGGCACGGTCACCCTCAAGGCCGACGTGCGCCTGGTCTGCGCCACCCACCAGGATCTCAAGCGGCTGGTCGAGAAAGGCGCCTTCCGCGAGGACCTCTTCTTCCGCGTGAACGTATTGACCGTCGACGTGCCCGCGCTGCGCGAGCGCGCCGGGGACGTGGCCCTCTTGGTCCGGGCCTTCGCCGCCGAGTTCCCCGACGCCGGGGGCCGGGTCAAGGAGTTCAGCGCGGAGGCGGTTGCCGCCCTGGAGCGCTACCGGTGGCCGGGCAACGTGCGCGAGCTGCGCAACGTCGTCGAGCGCCTGGCGGTGATCGTCCCCGGAGAGGTAATTCGCGCCGAAGACCTGCCCGAGGAGATCCGCGAGGCCGCCGGGGTGGGCAGCGCCGGCGCGCCGGCGGCGAGCGGCGCGCCCGGCGGGGCGCTCTCGCTCAAGGAGCTCGAGAAAGGGGCCATCGCCCGCGCGCTGGCCGCGGCCGGCGGGGTCAAGAAGCGGGCCGCGGGGCTGCTGGGCATCGGCGTGCGCACCCTTTACAGAAAGATGAGCGAGTACGGGATAGAATCGTAGCAAGATTCTCGCCACAGAGACACAGAGACACAGAGGAGGGAAGGGGGGCCTATGTCAGACAAAATCACGACGTTTGGGGAACTTCTTGCTGAATTAACTGGCAGATGAACAACTAATTGCCGGCTAATGGAGCATATGACTTGGAGATGCGGATTGTCCCACATGTAGGTGTGGGAAGGCTGCGACTTGGCCTCAACCGTGATCAGGTGATGGCTGTGTTGGGGTCCCCTTCCTCAACCGAGACTCAGCGGTTCAAATACATCTCTGATATTAGCGAGGTGTGGACATATGAACATCTAGGCCTTGATCTCACGTTCCAGTCAGACGAAGCCTTCTTGTTGGGCTGCATTTCTGTATCATCCCGTGAGGCAGAGCTTAACGGGGAGAAACTCATCGGCTTGGAGGAAGGGATCCTATTGGCTCGGCTGGCAGCTATGGGATTTCCGGTCGTGTTGGATGAGGAGTTTGAGTCAGTTTCCAGCAAGGAGTACGATTGTAAGAAGGCTAGCATGACCTTTTGGGTTGAAGCTGGATTCCTTGAAAGCATTGGCGTCATGCCAGAGTATGATGCAGACGATGCTGTCATTCGGCCGTCTCTGTGAGGGTTTAGGAACCGTGTACCGCTCCAGGTGCGCCGTGAACGGTCCGATGGTCCGGCGGGTGCAAGTCCCGCCTCGGTAAGGAAATTCCCTATGCCCGTCCCTAGAGCCCAAAGGGGTTCTGGGGGCCCCCGGTCGAGGTGGCCCCGGACATCATCCTGTAGGCCCAGATGAAGAAGACGATCAGCAGCCCCACCACGGCGACGGTCTGCAAGAGGCCCATGATGCAGAGAAAAAGCTTCTCGCCGCGGCCGATGCGCCGGTTCATCCACACCACGGGGATGGCCAGCGCGCCGAGCAGGACCAGCACCGAAATGTAGAGCGGCCCGCGGCCCAGGTTCTCGGTGAACTTGCGGAGCTTCTCGGGCCGGGGCGGGCTCACTCTTTCTCGCCGATGATTTCCGCGGTGAAGACGTGTACGCTGGTTTCGGGATCGCGCCAGGCGTCGGGCGAGAGCCCGGCCTTGCCCGCCGAGCACTCGGACAGGAACTGCTCCTTGCTCATCTGGTGCTCGACCGCCACCTGGGGCAGGAAGCACCCCGAGCGCCCGCCCTTCTCGACGTATATGCCGTGGACGCCCAGCTCGATGTCCAGGGGGTCGGCGATCTTCTCGCGGGGGGAGAGCACCGATATCTCCACGTCGACGTCGGGCAGCTCTTCGGGGGTGATGCGCTGCCCGATGAAGCGCGGGTCCTGAGTGGCGCTGGCCGCCGCGTACTGGGCTACTGTTTCGTAAAGGGGCTCGGCGGACTCGAAGCAGCCGATGCAGCCGCGCAGCCGCCCGGAGTTCTTGCAGGTTACGAAGCAGCCGCCGGGCCCCTGGAGCTCGGGGTTCTGGCTTTCTACCTTCGGGGCGGCCTCGCCGCGCACCGCGGCCTCCAGGCAGCGGCGGGCGATGGCCAGGAGCTCCTCGCGTGAGCCTGCGCTCAGCATAGCGGCTCGCCTACTTCTTCGCGGCGCCGTCGGTTTGTTCCTGGGGGTCGACCGGTTTCTTCTCGTCGGTGTCGGCCAGCGGGTCGGCCTTCTTGGCGGCGCCCTCGGCGTCGAAGATGCTCTTGGCCTTAAACAGCGTGCCGTTGCGGTAACTGACCAGCAGGGCCTTGACCACCTCGGGGTCGAACTCCTTGCCGGCCAGCTTGCCGACCGCCACCAGGGCCTCCTTCATGGGCAGGCCCAGCCCGGCCTCGCCGCCGGTGGTGAGCATCTGGTCGAAGACGTTGGCCAGGCCCACGATGCGCCCCTCCAGGGGGACCTCCCTGCCCTTGAGCCCCCGGGGGTAGCCGGTGCCGTCGTGGCGCTCGTGGTGGCTCTCAATGGCCGGCAGCACGTTCTCGGCGCCGACGATGTTGCGGGCCAGCTCGACGCCCAGGCGGACGTGCTCCTCGCCGCCCTGGCCGGGGCCCAGGTGCATGCGGGTGTCCTTGCCGCGGGCCTGGTCGGAGACGGCCGCCTTGCCGATGTCGTGGAGCAGGGCGGCCAGGCTCACCGCGGTCCTCTGGCGCTCGGGCAGGTTCATGGTCTCGGCGATGGCCCCGGCGTAGCTGGCCACCCGCTCGGAGTGGCCCACCGAGGTGGGGTCGCGGGTCTCGGCCACCGCCACCAGGGTGCGGATGGCGCTGAAGAAGGTCTCCCGCTGGCGCCGGGTGGCGCGGAGGTTCTCCAGGGCGATGCCCACCTGGGTGCCCACCGCGGTGGCCAGTTCTAGGTCCTCCTCCACGAAGGACTGCTCCACGCGGGAGCTGGAGAGGTAGAGCACCCCGCGGATCTTCTCCTGGCTGACCAGCGGCACGCAGACCACCGAGCGGATGCGGTTGAGGATGATGCTGTCGCCGGTCTTGAAGCGCGCGTCCAGGGCCGCGTCGGAGGTGAGGATGGAGCGCTGCTCGGCGATGCAGCGGCGGATGATGGTCCGGCTGACCGGGGCGGTGCCGCTGGGCTCCAGCTCCAGGCGGGCCTTGGCCACCAGGTTGTTGGTCTTATCGTCGCGGGTGAAGAGGTAGAGGTCGTCGGCGGGCAGCTCGCTGGCCAGGAACTTGAGGACCTTGTTGGTGAGCTGCTGCTCGTCGCTCTCGGCGCTGATGATCTTGCCCAGGCGGTACAGCGCCCGGAAGTTGGCGGTGTCCCGGCTGCTGGCCTTCTCGTCCTCGTCGTCGAAGCCGGCCAGGTCGTCGAGGCGCAGCTCCAGGGTCTGCCCGAAGTCCTCCTCGCTGGCCTCGGTGAAGCGGATGCCCTTGGTCTCGCCGCGGACCTGGGCGCTGCTCTCGAAGACCAGCACGGTGCTGCCGATCTGGACGCGGTCGCCCTCGCGGAGCAGCTCCTCGCTGACCTTCTCGTCGTTGACGTAGGTGCCGTTGCGGCTGCCCAGGTCGCGGATGAAGCACATCTCGCCGATGCGGAAGATCTCCGCGTGGTTGCGGCTGGCGCCCTTGTCCAGGATCTGGATGGTCGAGGTGGTGTCCCGGCCCATGGTCAGGGTCTCCTCGCCCACGTTGTGGACGAGGCCGGAGTTGGGACCGGTCTTGATCCTGACGCGCGGCATGCGGGCTCCCCGGTCCCGGGCTCTAGGCCCTGCCCACCAGCTTCATGAAGCGCTGCCTGAGATCATTGGTGACCGGCCCGGGCACCCCGTCGCCGATGGCCCGGCCGTCGACCTTGACCGCGGGGATGACCTCCGCGGCCGAGCCGGTCAGGAACATCTCGTCGGCGGTGTAGACCTCGTAGCGGCTGAGGTTCTTCTCGACCACCCGGCGGCCGGCTTGGCCGGCCAGCTCCATGACCGTGTTGCGGGTGATGCCCTCGAGGATGCCGGCCTCCGCCGGCGGGGTGTAGATCACGCCACCCTTGACCACGAAGACGTTGTCGCCGGAGCCCTCGCTCACGAACCCCAGGTGGTTGAGCATCAGCACCTCGATGACCCCGGCCTGGATGCCCTCGATCTTGGCCAGGATGTTGTTGAGGTAGTTGAGGCTCTTGATGCGCGGGTTGAGCGACTCCGGCGCGATGCGCGGGCTCGCGGCCGTCACGATCTCGAGCCCCTTCGCGTAGAACGAGGGCGGGTACAGCTCGATCGACGCGGCGATGATGATGACGGTCGGCCGCGGGCACTTGCGCGGGTCGAGGCCCAGGTCGCCCTTTCCGCGCGTCACGACGAGGCGGATATACGC
>CAZONU010000401.1:0-4503 GCA_964581145.1 uncultured Planctomycetia bacterium | reverse complement strand
GAGTTCCTCGACTGGTCTCGACATGACTAATCCTCAGGGTCGATCTCGAAGGTCTCGTCGTGGAGCTCGGCGGGGTTGGTCCAGCCGTACTTCTCGGTGATGATCCCCGGGCGGTGGGTGTGGCCCACGAAGCAGGGCCCGGAGAGGGCCTCGAATATCTTGACGATCTTGTCGGAGGGCCCGAAGCCCAGGTCCACGGTGTCGCCCTCCTCAATGTACTCCATGACCGGGTCGCGCGGCGAGCCGTGGACGTAGAGCACCCCGCTCTCCTCGTACCTGTGGGGCAGGTTGGTCAGGAACTCCCAGCGGTCGCGGGTGGAGGGCAGCGCGAAGATGCCGGGCTTGAGCTGCCGCCGGGTCCAGTCGATGGCCTCGCGGGCGTAGCGGTTGAAGCCGAAAGCCACCCCGGCGACGGCGGCGTCGTGGTTGCCGCACAGCGCCACCCGGCAGCGGGCGCGGACCACCTCGGCGCACTCGCAGGGGTCCGGGCCGTAGCCGACCACGTCCCCCAGGCAGACGACGTCGCTGATCTCCTGCGCGGCCACGTCCCCCAGGACGGCCATGAGGGCCTCGAGGTTCGCGTGGATGTCGGAGATTATCGCCTGGGGATAGGGCAAGAGCGGCTACCTCCCCTTGCGCAGCCGGTCCCCGAAGAAGTTGTCGAGTTCTGAGATGGCGTATATCTTGCGGATGGTCTTCTCCACGTCGTACTCCACCCGCCGGAAGATCACGGTGTCCACGTCGAAGGTCGCGTAGCAGGCCGCGGGGTTGCCGTCGCGGGGCTGGCCCACCGAGCCCACGTTGATCAGCACCTTCTCCTCGCCGAGGATGTAGATGTCCATCATCTCCGAGGGGTGGGTGAAGCCCTCGGGGGCGAAGACCCCGGGGATGTGGCTGTGGCCGATGAAGTAGATGGCCTCGGTGTGCTCGAATATGGCCGACATCTTGGCCTTGTCCTGGGCGTCGCGCGGGGTGATGTACTCGCGGATGGGGTTGCGCGGCGAGCCGTGCACGTACTGGATGCCCTCGATGTTGGCCTTGATCTTGAAGTCGGAGATGACCTGCTTGCGGGCCTCGCGGACGCTCTCGGGCTCGTTGGGGTCGCTCAGCACCTGGTGGCGGGTCCAGTCGATGGCCCGGCGGGCGCGGAGGTTGAACTGCTCGGCGGTCTCGGGGTGCAGCGTGGCGTGCTCGTGGTTGCCCATGATCAGGGTGTCCACGCCCTTGGTGCGCTCCAGGCACTCGCGGGGGTCCGGGCCGTAGCCGATGATGTCCCCCAGGCAGACGATCTCCCTGATGCCCTTGGCCTCGATGTCCGCGAGCACCGCCTCGAGGGCCTCGAGGTTGCCGTGAATGTCGGAGAGGACGGCTTTCATCCGGGCGCACAACCCCCGGCGCCGCGGGCCCCGCGGCGCGCTGACCACCAGTGTTCGGGGTATTAAACCGCGCCCGGCGCCCATCGTCAAGTTCAAATGAGACCGGCGGCCCTCTGAGGGCCCCCCCGGAAAACCGCCCGGGAAACGCCGGCTACTTGGCGTACATCGGCAGGTAGCGGTAGTAGACTTCCAGGCTCAGCGCGCCCAGCGCAGTGGTGTAGACCCGCCCGCCCTTCTTGTCCAGGCCGCCCAGCAGGTCCCAGGAGCCGTCCACGTCCTGGAGCGATCCGTCCAGCGGGCCGCCCTTGCGCTGGTTCTTGACCAGCGTGGGCTTGAGGTGCTTGTTCCACTCCGTCCAGTCGTCGCCGCCCATCTGGAACATGGCCAGCGTGCCGTAGTACCAGTAGTAGAAGGTCATGTGCCGGGGGTTGGCCATCCGGGCGGCACCCTTCTCGTCGCCGTTCCACTCGGGCGGCGCCTTGCGCAGGTGGGCGGCGGAGAGCTTGAGCACCTCGTCGGTGTTGCGCGCGCCCATGAACTGCCGGCAGAGCATGCCCACCGCGGTGGTGGAGTGCCGGTAGCGGCACTTGCCGGTGTAGCCGGCCCAGCCGTCCTTGGTGGTGCACTCCTCCACGAAGTTCTGGGCTCCCTGGAAGGCCGCGCCGTCCACCCGCAGCCCGGCCACCTTGGCGCTCTTCAGCTGCATCACGAACCAGCCCGAGACGGAGAGGTCGCCCTTCTGCCTGGGCTTGTAGCGCCAGCCGGAGTAGGGCTTCTGGTGGACCTTGACGGTGTAATCCACCGCCTTCTGAGCAGCCGCCTTGAGCTCCGCGTCCTTGGTCATGCCGTAGGCTTCGGCCAGGGCCAGGCCGGCGATGGAGTGGTAGTAGCCGTGCCCGCCGATGTTCCCGTCGGCCTCCTGCTGCTTCATCAGCCACGCCTGGGCGCGCTTGACGTTGTCGCGAAAACGCCCCGACTTGTGGGTGTAGCCCGCGCCCAGGAAGGCCAGCATGGCCAGCCCGGTCATGCCGATGTCGTAGCTCCAGCGCGAGCCGTACTTCTTCGAGTTCCAGTTGCCCCCGGCCTCCTGGTGGCGGGCCAGCCACCTGAGCGCGGCCTCCACCGCGCTTTCTGTCGCCTTCGAGCCCCCGAAGCGCTTGACCGCCCGCTTGCGGCCGCCGCCGTCGCGGTAGCCGAAGACCCCGGCCATGCCCCCGCCGCCGACGCCCATCACCCCGGTGACCCCGGTGCCGCCCAGGGGGATGTCGCTGATGGCCTCCTGCGAGCCGCGCGCGGTCTGCGACTCCATCTCGTTCTCGGTCTCGAAGTGGTCGCTGACCGGGGCCTCCTCGTGAACCAGCAGGGGCTTCTCCACGCTGGCCTCGTCTTCGATATTGGCGGTCCTCTCGAAGATGTCCCGCTTCTTCTTCTCGTCGTACTTCTTCTCGGGCTGCTTGGCGACGTCCGAGGTGATGACCACCTCGTCGACGCGCGGCGGGGGCACGGCCACGGCCAGCAGCGTGGCCAAGAGGAAGATCACCGAGTGGACCACCGCGCTGATGACCCACCAGGGCAGCGCTCCCACCCGGCGCTCCAGGCGGGTGACCATGTCCGACTGGTAGGTCAGGCCCCCGGCCTCGAGCTGCCCCTCGGGCAGCTGCTGCTGGACTTCCTCGATCGCCGCGCGCAGGTCCGTCGATGTGGCCACAGTCATTCCCTCCTGACACCAGAGCCGCTGTGTCCCATTCTCCGCAGTTGTTAACGCAAGTAATCCGGAGGGTTCACGAAAATCGGCTGTATTCGGCGCAATGACACACTGGAGACACCGTAGATACACCCGGCTGACAGCCGCGCCTTCCTATATGAACAGGCAGCAGTCCCCGTAGCTGTAAAAGCGGTACTTCCCGGCGATTGCCTGCCGGTAGGCCTCCAGGACCAGCTCGCGGCCGGCGAAGGCGCTCACCAGCATGAGCAGCGTGGAGCGCGGCAGGTGGAAGTTGGTCAGCAGCGCGTCGGTGGCCTGGAACTCGTAGGCCGGGTGGATGAACTTCTCCGTCCAGCCCTCTCCCGGCCGGACCGCGCCGTCGCGGCCGGCCACGCTTTCGAGGACGCGGACGACCGTGGTGCCCACCGCGACGAGACGCCCGCCGGCGGCGCGGGCCGCGTTGATGCGCCGGGCGGCGGCCGCCTCGAGGCGGTACCATTCGGCGTGCATGCGGTGGTCCTCGACGCGCTCGGTCTTGACCGGGCGGAAGGTGCCGGGGCCGACGTGCAGGGTGAGGTGAACGCGGCCCACGCCGCGCGCCTCCAGGCGTTCAAAGACCTCCGGCGTGAAGTGCAGCCCCGCGGTGGGCGCGGCCACCGCGCCGCGCTCGGCGGCGTAGATCGTCTGATAGCGCCTGCGGTCGAGCTCGTCGAACTCCCGGCCCCCGCGGCGGATGTAGGCCGGCAGGGGCACCTCGCCGCGCTCGGAGAGAAGGGCGTGAAGGTCGGTGCCCGCCGGCAGGCCCAGGAGGTCGCCGTCCTGGCCGCGGCGCTCGAGGACCCGCGCGCGCAGGCGGCCGCCGGCCAGGGCCAGCTCTTCGCCGACGGCCAGCCTGCCGCCCGAGCGGGTCAGGGCCAGCCACCTGCCGGGGGCTTCCTCGCGCAGAAACAGCGCCTCGACCTTCCCGCCGGTCGCCGCGCGCAGGCCGCGCAGCCTGGCCGGAAACACCCGGGTGTCGTTGAGAACCAGGAGGTCTTCCGGCGCGAGGAGCTCGGGCAGCTCGCCGAAGCGGCGGTGCTCGATGCGCCCGCCGGCGCGCTCGACCACGAGCAGCCGCGAGGCGTCGCGCCGCCCGGCGGGCAGCTGGGCGATGAGCTCGGGGGGCAGGTGGTAGTCGAACTCGGAGGTCAGCAAGGCGCCCGGCCGCGCGGTCAGGTGCCCGCGGCCATGGAGAGGAAGGCGCCGGTGCGGGAGAGCTCCTCGTTGACGGCCTCGACCAGCTTGGGCAGGTCCTCCTTCTTGAGCGAGAGGGCCGCCCAGGCCTCGGTGTCCATGGCCGCCTCGTTGAAGTTCCCGCTGGAGCCCACCGAGCGCTTCTGGCAGATGAAGTTGCTGAAGCGGCAGATGGCCGCCAGCGACCTG
>CAZONU010000400.1:0-4508 GCA_964581145.1 uncultured Planctomycetia bacterium | reverse complement strand
GCAGCGGGTGCAGGCCGCGACCACGTTCTCCCACACGGTCTGGCCGCCGCGGCTGCGGGGGATGACGTGGTCGATGGTCAGCCGCGCCGGCTCGAACCTGCGGCCGCAGTACTGGCAGGTGAGCTCGTCGCGCTCCATGACGTTGCGCCGGCTGAGCTTGATGCCCCGCGAGCGCCGCCCGTCGTAGTGGGTGAGCACCACGATCTCCGGCACGCGGAAGAGGAAGCTCACCGCGTGGATGCAGTCGCCGTTGCCGCCCTCGGAGAGCTCCATCCAGGCCTGGAAGTCGTGGGTGGAGAAGTCCTCGGGGTCGACCGCGTCCGCGTGGCCCAGGGCCATCAGGCATACCGCCCGGCGCACGCTGGCCACGTGCACCGCCAGCCAGGAGCGGTTCAAGATCAGCACGCCATCGTGCAGCCGGCTCTTGCGTCCCTGCGAGATCATCTCTTCATCACCTCAACCTGGATTATACCCGGCCGGGGGGCAGCGTCAAGGCGGGCCGCGCGCATCCCCTTTACCGCCCCCCGGCTGCCGGGTACAATCGCGCCCTACATGAACCGGGACGGCGGCAGTCAGGTCACCGTCCCATTTATGCCCGGGAGGTGCGCCGGTGAAATCGAAGACCGTTCTGGCAGTTGCCCTGGCTCTCATTCTCGCCGGCTGCGGGGAGGACCCTCAGCCGCCGGCCAAGCCGCCGAAGCCGCCTGAGCCGGGGGGCGCGGCCGTCAAGGAGCCGCTCCGGTCCGGCCCGGCCGCCCGTCCGGAGACCGCCGCCGCCGACCTCGCCGCGGCCGCGGCCGGCAACAACCGCTTCGCGCTGGACCTCTACGCCCGCCTGGCGACGGAGAAAAAAGGCGAGAACCTCTTCTGCTCGCCGTTCAGCATTTCGGGCGCGCTGGCCATGACCTCGGCCGGCGCGCGCGGCGACACCGCCGCGCAGATGAGGAAGGCCCTGCACTTCACGCTGAAGGACGAACAGCTCCACCCCGCCCTCGGCGCGCTGATCCACGACCTCAACGCGGCGGGGGAGAAGGGCAAGTTCCAGCTCTCGGTGGCCAACGCGCTGTGGGCCGAGAAGACCCACAAGTTCTTGCCGGCGTTCCTGGACGTGAACAGGAGATGCTACGGCGCGGGGCTGAAGACGCTGGACTTCAAGAAGGACACCGAGGGCGCCCGCAAGACCATCAACGCCTGGGTGGAGAAGCAGACTCGCGACAAGATAAAGGAACTCCTGCGCCCCGGCGTTCTCGACGAGGGCACGCGGCTGGTCCTGACCAACGCCGTCTACTTCAAGGGCGACTGGCTCAGCAAGTTCGAGAAGAAAGAGACCAAGGACGCGCCTTTTCACCTCACGGCCGGGAAGAGCGTCAAGTTGCCGACCATGTTCCAGGACGGCGGGTTCCGTTACATGAAGGGGGATGACTTCCAGCTCCTGGAGCTGCCCTACGCCGGCTGCTGGCTCTCGATGGTGATTCTGCTGCCCAAGAAAATCGACGGCCTCGCGGCGCTGGAGAAGTCCCTGACCGCGGAGAAGCTGGCCGAGTGGACCGGGAGTTCCTTCCCTCACGCCCAGTGGACCGTGCTCCACCATCGCAGGGTCAAGGTCCACCTGCCCCGCTTCAAAATGATTTCCCAATTTCGTTTGGAGAAGACCCTGGCCGCGCTGGGAATGACTGACGCGTTCACCATGAAGGCGGATTTCTCGGGGATGGACGGGATCCCGGCGGAAAGCGATGACTCTCTGTACATCTCCGCCGTGGTCCACAAGGCCTTCGTGGAGGTCAACGAGGAAGGCAGCGAGGCCGCCGCGGCTACTGCGGTGGTGATGGATCCCAAGAACGGCCACTCGACCCCGCCCCCGCCAAATGTCTTCCGCGCCGACCATCCTTTCCTGTTCCTGATTCGCGACCGCAAGTCGGGGAGCATCCTGTTCATCGGCCGGGTGATGAACCCGGAGCCCTGAGCGGGCTTTCTGCTTTTGACGGCGGCCGGCGGCCCGGCTATCCCAAGCCTCACGGAAACGGCCTTTTCGGGAATAGGCGGCCGCGGGGAGCCATTTCCCGTCTTGGAAGGGGAAGGCTGCAGGAGCAGCCGGGTCCGATGCAGGAGGGTGGCCGGGCGTCCGGGTGGGAGCCCCCAGCGAACGGAGGAGTTGAAATGCCGGAAGTCGATCTCTGGGCCCAGATAAACAAGGCTGGCGACCCGCCGAACGATCTCGACAAGAAGCACACCGCGACCATCACCCTGCCGGGAGCCGTCAAGGCCGGCGAGCCTTTCAAAGTCACGGTCGAAGTCGGCAGGGCGCTGGCCCATCCCAACGAGCCCAAGCACTTCATCCGCTGGGTGGACCTCTACCAGGACTACGTCCACGTGGCGCGCTTCGACTTCGAGCCCGGCCGGTCCGCTCCGGCCGTTGAGGCCACGCTGATCCTCAAGAAGTCGGGCACGCTGCAGGCCTTCGTCAACTGCAACCTCCACGGCATCTGGCAGAGCAAGGCCGCCGTAAACGTGGAGTGAGACCCGCTCCCGGGAGTAGGCAAGTCATGCGCCGGAAAGTCCTCGCCCTGCTAGTACTGCTGGTCAGCGCCGCCTCGCGCGCCGCCGCGGGCGACGCGGCCACGGCGGCCGCCAGGCTGCTGACCGATTCGGTCCCCCCGGGCGGGCGCGCGCTGGTAAAGGTGACTCTGACGCCGACCAGGGGCGCCAGGCTCTACCGGGACAAGGTGGAGGTGGAGCTGGCCGGCGCCACGCCGGCCCGCCTCGGGAAGTTCAGCCTGCCGGCCGGCGAGAGGAAGTTCGACAAGTCCGAGCAGAAGGAAATTGAGATATTCACGAAGCCGGCCAGCTTCGACGTCCCCGTGCTGGTCCCCGGGGACTACTCCGGGGACAAGCTGGACTTCGCGCTCCGGGTGCACTTCATGGGCTGCACCGACAGGATTTGCTTCCCGCCGGAGTCGCAGAAGTTCGACTTCACCGTCCAGGTGAGCGGCAAGGCTGTCAAGCCCCCGGACACGGAAACCTCCCCGCCGGCCGCGGTAGAGACCTCCGCGCCTCAGACCGCCCCGCCCCGCGAGGAGGAGAGCAGCTACCAGCGCCTGCTGGCCCGCGGGGGTTTCTTCGCGATCCTGGGCGCGTTCCTGGCCGGGCTGCTGGTGGCCTTCACCCCCTGCGTCTACCCCATGATCCCGGTGACCGTGGCGCTGATCGGTGGGGCGGCGGCCGGCAAGGACGGGGCCAGGAAGAAATCCCTGCTGCTGCTTTACACGTTGATCTACGTGCTGGGCATCTCCATCACCTATGTCGTGCTCGGAATCATAGCCACCTTCAGCAACCGGGCCATCGGCAGCCTGGCCAACAGCCCCTGGCTGCTGGGCGTCGTCGGGCTGGTGATGGCCGCGCTGGCCCTGAGCATGTTCGGGGCCTACGACCTGGCCCTGCCGGCCGCGCTGACCAACAGGCTGGGCCGGCTCCAGGGCGCCGGCAGCCTGCCCATGCTGCTGGTCTCCGGGCTGGTCATGGGCCTGGTGGTTTCGCCGTGCGTCTCGGCGCCGCTCCTGGCCGTGCTCGCCGTGGTGGGCAAGACCGGCAACGTGGTCCTCGGCGCGCTGAGCCTGTTCGCCTTCGCCTGGGGCATGAGCGCGCTGCTGATCATTGCGGGTCTCTTCCCGGGACTCATGGGCCGGCCCGGGCCCTGGATGGTCCACGTCAAGGCGGCCTTCGGCGTGATCATGGCCGCCCTGGGCCTCTATTTCGTGAAGGACCTGATCCCCCTGGGGTTCTACGGCTGGATCGGCCTGCTCATCGCCCTGGGGCTGGGACTGGCCCTGGTGCTGGCTGCCCGCAAGCTGACCGAGGGCACGCGCAAGCGCGGGCTGGTGGCGGGCATCGGAGGCATCAGCCTGGTGCTGGCCGCCTACCTGGGCCTGGGCTGGTCGGTGCGCACCGGCGCGCTGGCCGACGCGGTGGACTTCGTCCTGCCCGCCGGGGTGACCGCCGAGGCCCCCGGCCGCGAGGGCCGCGAGGTCCAGTGGCAGCCCTACACCGCCGAGGCCTTCGACCGGGCCGGGGCCGAGGGCAAGCCGGTGGTGATCGACTTCTACGCCTCCTGGTGCACTTCCTGTAAAACGCTGGACCGGGCGCTTTTCAGGCACGGGAGGGCCGTTGAGGAAATGGAACGCTTCGTGCGCCTGCGCGTCGACGGCTCGGACACCTCCGACAAGCTGGCCCAGGCGGCCAAGGAGCGCTTCGAGGGCGACTACCCCACGGTCATCGTCTTCGACGGCCAGGGAAAGGAAATCGGCCGCTTCTGGGGCACGGCTACGCCCGGGCCCTTCCTTGAAAAGCTCCGCGAGGCGCGCTAGACTCCCCGCGGCCCGAAGCGGAAGGAGCCCCGATTGGCCCGGAGCAAGCTGCCGCCGGCGACGGTATGGGGAAAGCGCGCCTGGAAGCGCCTCTCTTCGGCGATGAAGGGGCGCCGCCGCGCGCTGATCGTGACCCACGACTACCCC
>CAZONU010000399.1:0-4566 GCA_964581145.1 uncultured Planctomycetia bacterium | reverse complement strand
GCAGGGATGCGGGCCATCTTGGAGAAGGCCACGGGGTCCTGCAGGAAGCCGGCGCAGAAGTCAACGGGAGAGGTACCTGGTGAGGCGATGACGGTGAGCTGGTAGCGTGCCGCGTAGATCAGGGAGAACACGTAGGTGGAAAGCACAGCGTCTCGCGGAAGGTCCCTGGTGAGGCCGATCGCCGCGGCGACGGGCTTGGCCTGGGCCTGGACCGGCAGCGAGGCGGTCAGGAAGAGCGCGCGGCGGGCCATGCGCGATTCCGAGGCTCGCTCCACCTCGGAGGCCAGCCGCGCCGCCGCGTCCGCACCCCTGAGCGAAGCCAGGGCGGTCTCCATCTCCACGGCGTCGCCGGCGTAGGCCAGCGCTCCGCTGGCCGCCTCCTCGGCGCGGCGCTCCTCGCGGGCCTGGCGGGCGGCCCGCTTCTTGCGGAGCCGCTCGCGCTCGCCGGCCGCCAGCCGCTTCTTCTCCTCCTTGGTCACCCACAGCCCCCGGAAGCGCACGAAGCCGGCCTCGGCCAGCTTGCGGGCGGCGAGCTCCAGCTCGGGATCGATGCCCGCCGCCAGGCGCAGGTAGCGGTAGGCCTTGTCGCGGTCGCCGCCCAGCTTGAGGAGCTCGGCCGCCAGCTCGGCGTAGCCGGCCGCGTTCGAGTCCTTGAAGGCGGCCTCGGCCACGGAGCACGCCTTGCTGATGCCCCGTCCCTTGCAGGTCCGGTAGCGGCGGTGCATCGCGAAGTCGATCTTGGGGTTGTAGTCCTTGCTCTTGTCGATCCAGGCGGCCAGCTCCAGCAGGCGCCGCCAGTCGCGGGCCTCCCCGGCCTCCTTGAAGCGCTCCTCGAAGAGCTCCAGGTCGGTCTTGAGCTTGACGGCCACGCTGATGGTGAAGACCAGCTTGGGCCCGGAGCGGACCGGGCGCCCGCCCAGCCACACGTTGTCCCCGGCAGAGAACTTCTTGAAGATGCCCGCCGCGCCCACCTTGAACCTGTGCTTGGTGCCGAAGAGGCGCGCGCCGCCCGTCCCGCTGGACTTCAGCTTGCCCTCCAGGCAGACCAGCTGCCCGGCCAGGCGCAGGTCGGAGAGGTCCGCGACGCCGATCTTCCGGTAGCTCTGCCCCTGGTAGAGCACGGTGGTGATCACCCTGTCGCCGACCTTGATTGTGCGAATCTGGAACTGCCCGGCGGCGCAGGGGGCGGCCAGGAGGACCAGCCAGGAGAGCGCCAGGAGAACGGTCCCGCTCGGCTTCACGATCCGGCCTCCTTCTTCTTTTCCTTGGTCTCGGCCGGCCGTTGCCGTCGAGGACGCGGCGCTCTCGCCGGGCGGCGCTTGGGCGGAGGCGGCAGGGTCAGGACCCAGGCGCGGCCCTTGAGGCTCAGCGCCGCCGCCTTGGCGGGGCGGCCCCTCTGCGAGCCCCACAGGGCCACCGGCCCGGCCAGGCCCAGGAGGCGCGCGCTCGCCACGTGCAGAAAGCGGCCCCGCCCGGCGGAGAGGTAGACCTTGAGCGCTCCCGGACCGGCAACGACCAGGTCGGTTCTGCCGTCCCCGTTGATGTCTCCGGCGGCCATGTCCAGGGGCAGCTTGCCGACTGCGACCGGCCGGGCCTGCTGAGCCAGCTTGCCGGCCTGCGTGCCATTGAGCACGACCAGCGCGCCGCTCTGCCCGCCGAATAGCAGCACCACGTCGGGCTTGGCGTCGCCGGTGAAGTTCCCGCTCCGCGCGGCGACCACCAGGCCGGGAGGGAGGTCCAGCTTCTGGTCCTCGACCAGCTTGCCCTCCCGCAGCGAATAGACGAAGAACTTCCCGGCCTTGCTCCCGCCGGAGACCGCCAGCCCCAGGCGCCCACCCCGGCCGCCGGGCGCCGGGCCCAGGGCCAGGAGCACCGGGGGCACCCCGCACTCCGGCAGCTTCGTGCTGGCCAGCTCTCTCCCCCTGGCGCGGTGGACGGACAGCGTGCCGGCCCGCCGGCTGACCACGGCGAAGTCGGCGCGCCGGTCGCCGTCGAGGTCGGCCAGGGCCAGTGACTCGAGGGGCGCTGCGGCCCGGCCGGCGCGCACCGGCTTGGCGGGAGCCGCGCCCGCCGAGCCGCGCAGGAACTGCAGCCTGCCGCTGATCCAGTCGGCCCAGCCGAGGTCCGCACGGCCGTCGCCGTCGATATCCGCGGCGACGGGGCCCACCGGCGCGCCCGGGAGCTTCCAGTGCGGCGGCGTGCCGAGGCCGCCCCCCGATCCGCTGCTGAGCGCCATGCTCAGCTGGCCGGCCAGCGGTCCGCCGCAGGCCGCGGCCAGGTCCGGCTGGCCGTCGCCGTCGAAGTCCGCGAAGACCAGCCCCAGGGTGCTGGCCCGGTAGGCGAGGCTCAACCGCATGTCCCGCTCGCGGGCGGTGCCCAGCGGGTACCTGATCCTGATCCTGGCCCTCTTCTCGGTGCTCTTCTTGCCGCAGGTGGCCTTGACCACCACCTCGTGCTCGGAGGGCACCTTCAGGTCCCCGTCTTTCCCGGGGGTCCAAGTCAGGCGCCCGCTGCCCTCGACCAGGCGCATCCCTTCGGGACTCTTCACGAGCTCGAAGCGCAGGGGCTCGGCGCCCTCCGGCGGCTCGGCCTTTTCGCCCGGCCAGACCACCTTGAGAGGCAGAGTCAGGTCGAGCTCTTCCAGGGGCCGGAGCGCCGGGGCGGCCAGGGGGCTGAAGCTCATCTTGTCCGGCTCGACCTTGGTCTTCTTCACGACCGGGGGGTTCTTGTTGTTATTCACCACCGGCGGCTTGCCGTTCTTCTTGGGCTGTTTTCCGAGGAGGTCGTCGAGCAGCCCGGCCACCGGGGGCGGCAGCTTGTAGTAGCCCATCCGTCCCAGGGCCAGCCAGGCGCCGGCTCCGAGCAGGGCCAGCAGCAGCAGCAGGACTACCACCTTGCCTTTGGAACCGCCCGGCCGCTTGATGATTCGCTTCTCGGCGCGCTTGTCCTCCTCGTCGCGCCGGTGGGCGTCCTGCTCGGCGCCCAGGGTCTCCAGGCAGCTCTTGCAGACCTTGCGGCCCTCGTGGCTGGTGGTTTCCTCCTCCTTGACGGCGCGCAGGCAGAGCTCGCAGCGGGCCATTCCCACGGCGACCTGCCCCTCGCTGGTGCGCTTTTCCAGCCAGACGGCCAGGCGCTTGGCGCGCGGCCCCTCGGGGGCCACCTCCAGGCACTTCTTGTAGACCTCCTGGGCCTCGTCGATAAGGCCGCGCTTCTCGTAGCACTGGCCCAGGAAGTAGTAGACCTCGGGATCGTCGCTGCGGGCCTCGGCGGCCTTCTGGAGCATGGTTGCGGCCCGCGAGAAATCCTGCCGGCCGAGGGCCACCCGGCCGGCCAGGAGCAGCGTGGGGAAGTGCGCGGGCGCCTGCTCCAGGGCCAGGCTGCAGAACCGGGCGGCCTCGCCCATGTCGCCGTCCTGGAACTTGGTCATGGCCTCGGTGTAGAGGTGGCCGATCTTCTCGTCGCCCGCAGAGATGTCCGCGGGAGTGGCCGCGCCTTTCGCCGGGCCCCCCGGGCCGGCGCCGCCGAACATTTCGTCGAACTCCGCCCGGGCCTTGTCGCTCAGCCCGCTTTCGTCCTCATCCGAGGGAGCCGCTGCCGCCGCCGCCGGAGAGCCTGCCTCGCCCTCCGCCGCGGCCGCTTCCGGCGCGGCGCCGGCCTCCGCGCTACCGGTGAGATTGCTGAGGTCGGACTCGAAGAAATCGGAGAACTCCTGGCCGGTCTTGCCGGCGGCTGCGCCCGCGGCTCCCGCCGGCGGAGCCGGGGCTTCAGCGACCTCGGCGGCGGGGGGAGCTTCGGTCAGAACGGGCACCTCGGAGGCCGGCGGCGGTGTCTCGGCGCGCGCCTTCTCGATCCACTCGTTGATCTTGGACGCGTCCTCCACGTCGGGGGTGAGCGCCAGGAACTTCTCGTAGCAGCCGGCGGCCTCCAGGTCGCGTCCCATCCGGCGGTAGGCGAAGCCCAGGTTGTTGTGGGCCTCGGCGTAGCCCGGGTCGACGCTCACCGCCTGACCCAGAGCGGCCACGGCCTCTTCCAGCCGCCCCTGCTGGATGAGCACCATGCCCAGGTTGTTGTGGGCCACGGTCATGTTCGGATCCGCGGCGATGGCCCGGCGGTAGTGGGACTCGGCAGCGGCCACGTCGCCGCCGTCGTGGGCGTCCAGCGCGGCGTCGAAGGCCGCCTGCGCCTCGGGCGACTGCGTGGGGGCCTCTTCCTGTCCGAAGGCCGGGGTCATCTTCGGATTCCCTCTAGCAGGCCCCGCCCTGGTCGCCGGAGGGCGCGGCGCCTTCGGGCAGCTCGGCCTCTTCGACCAGCATGACCGGGATGTCGTCCACGATCGGGTAGCGGCGTCCGCACTCGGTGCAGACCAGCCGGTCGCCCTCCAGGCGCACCGGCTTCTTGTCCGCGGGGCAGGCCAGGATTTCCAGGAGCTCCTTGTCTATCGCCAAGAGAGACTCTCCTTCACGGGTACTCTGTCCATAAAGTCTATGTTGCTGAACCGGGGGTGTCAAGAGGCTGCGTTCCGCCCCCCCTTCCCCCAATGCCCCCGGCGCCCCATGCCCCCCGTCT
>CAZONU010000398.1:0-4610 GCA_964581145.1 uncultured Planctomycetia bacterium | reverse complement strand
CGCGCCCGGCGGCGAATTGCACCTGTGCAGACTTCTTTCCGGGGCGTTTCGGGCGCTTTCCCGAGCTGCTCCGTTGCCTCCCGCTATTGGCCCGCCGCGCGGCGGGGCAGCTACTTCTTGAGGCGCAGGCTCCACAGGCTGCTCTGGCACCAGAGGATCAGCGTCTCGCACTCGGCCTGCCAGACCATCGCCGGGGCGCCGAAGTCCTCCGCCGGAGGAGACTTCCGGCTCACCAGCCGGTTCCACTCCCCGGCCGCGGGGCTCAGCACCCAGGTGTCGCCGAGCGCGCCGCCCAGCCGCGGCCGGCCCCCGAAGAGCACCAGCCGGCCGCCGGCCGCGGCGGCCATGGTCGCCCCCGCGCGCGCCGAGGGCCGCCGCTTCACGGAGAGCAGCCGCCAGGCGCCCTTCTCCACGTCCAGCACCCAGGTGTCGTTCAGCGCCGCGCCGCTCGCGCTGCGGCCCCCGAAGAGGTAAAGCCGCCTTCCCCCGGGCGCGGCGGCCAGGGCCGCGCCCGAGCGGGCCTCGGGGTGCGCGCCCTCCGCGGCCAGGCGCCGCCAGGCCCGCTTTCCGATGTCAAAGAGCCAAGTGTCCTTCCGGCGCCGGCGGCCCAGCTCTCCGCCGACCAGCACGATGCCCCCCGCGGCCGCGGAGAAAGCCAGCGCCGCGCCCCGGCGGCCGACCGGCGAGGCCGGCTTCGGCGGCGGCTTGCGGCCCTTGCCGGCGGCGGCCGGCGGCGGCGCCGGGACCGTGAACTTCACCTGCTTCCAGGAGGGCCCGTCCGCCCGGCAGCGCCAGAGTTCGGCGAGGTCGGACTTCTCGGTGCGGCCGCCGTAGAGCCAGAGACTCTCGCCGCCGGCGCCGGCCGCCAGCGCCCCGGGCTGCTGGGGCGGGGGGCGAAGCTGCCTGCCGGCCTCCGGCCCCGGCTCGAGGGCCGGCCGGTCGCCAAAGCTGATCCAGCCGCCCAGCGCGGGGTCGATGGCCCAGAGGTCGTTGAGGCAGGAGCGCCTTCCAGTGCGCCGCCGGCCGCCGAAGAGGAAGACCAGGCCGTCCGCCGCGGGGCCGCTCAGCGCCGCCCCCCAGCGGGCCGGGGGGGCCTCGCCGGAGCGCGGCAGGGCCACCCACCTGCCGGGCACCGCCAGGGGGCGGGGCTGCTCGCCGGCGGTGACCGCGTAGAGCGCGCCCGGCGCCACCGGGACGTCCGGCCCGCTCAGGCCGGCCAGCACCATCCGGTCGCTCTCCGAGTCGACGGCCAAGGCCAGCCGCTCGCCCGGGGCCAGCGAGCTGACCGTGGTGAAGCGCATCTCCAGCCGCCGGCCCTGCAGGTCGCGGGCCGCCAGCCGCGCCCGGAAGGCCCCGCTGCTGGCCGCCGCGCGGCCCGCGGCGGTCTCGATCACCAGGTCCTGACCGCCGGGCCCCACCTCGAAGCGCACCGCGCCGGAAAGCAGGCCCAGCCGCGGGCGGACCAGGCCCTCGATCCGCTCGGCGCTCAGCGCGCTGCCGGGCTGCATCTGGGCGCGGCTGCCGTCGAAGAACTGCAGCGCCACCGGGCCGCGGGCCGCGATGGTCTTCCCGCGCTGGCGGCAGTCCCCCTCGGCGCTGGTCACCGCGCGCCGGGCGCGGCGGCCCAGCGCCAGCCAGGTCAGCCCCACGGCCAGCAGGATTGCCAGGCAGGCCGCCGCCGCGCCGGCCCGCAGGCGGCGGGCGCGGGCCGCTACGATGGCCGGCGAGCTGCCCCGGTCGGCGGCCCGCCGCGCGCGGTGCGACCAGCCCGCGGCGACCAGCCCCTCGACCAGCGCCCGCCAGTGGCCCAGCACCGCCGCGGAGGCCTGCTCCAGCCGCGCGCGCTCCTCGGCGCAGAGCGCGCAGCCGGTCATGTGCGCGTCCAGCACCGCGCGCTGCTTCTCGCCGAGCTCCCCGTCGATCTGGGCCGAGAGGAAAGCCCCGGCCTGGCGGCAGTCGGTGCGCAGCACCCTGCTGAGGCGCTGGTCCGTGGCGGGCACCGAATCGGAGCCCGGCGCTTCGGTGGGCGCGCCGACCAGGCGCGAGCGCAGCGCGGCCCGCGCGCGGTAGACCAGCGCGCCGACGTTGGCCGGGGTGGTGCCCAGCACCGCGGAGCACTCCTCGTAGGAGAGGCCCTCGAGCAGCACCAGGTGGAGCGCGGCGCGCTCGCGCCCGGCGAGCTCCGCCAGGCAGCGCTCGATGTCCTGGTCGAACTGGTCGCCGCCGGGGCAGAGGCCGGCGGGCAGCGGGTGGCGGGGGCGGCGGGCCAGGGCGCGGTGGCTGACCGCGGTGAGCGCCGCGAGCATGGCCCGGTGGCGCTCGGCGGCCCCGGGGGGGGCCGACCAGTGGAAGGCCCGGCCGGCGGCCTCGCTCAGCAGCGCCTCGGCCGCGCCGGGGTCGCCGACCGCCTCCAGGACGTAGAGGAACAGCCGCGCGCTGAGCTCCTGGTCGCTGGCGGGGGTCGCTTCCGGGGACAAGGTCGGGGCTGGGCTACGCTGAGAGGGCCTTGACCGCCGCGCCGGTGTCCTCGTAGTGCGGGAGGAAGCCCAGCAGGTTCATGGACTCCAGCGTGCGGATCACGTCCTGGCGCTTGGTGACGATGGCGAAGCCGCGGCCGGCGCCGGCGGCGTTCTCGCGGAAGCGGACCAGCTCGCGGATCACCCGGCTGGAGACCCGCTGCAGCAGGGTGAGGTCCAGCACGTAGGCCCTGACCTCGTGCTCCATGAGCGAGTCGAAGATGGCCCGCAGGCGGTCGGCGTCCTGGGCGGCGGCGATGGGGTCCACGAAGCGGACGATCAGGCACTGCTCCTGGCGCTCGAGCAAGAGCCCCGACTTCTCGGGGCTGGCCGCGGCGGCGACCTTGCCGGCCTCGGCCTCGGCCATGGCCTGGAAGATCTCCGCCCGGCCGAGGATCTGGGTGCTCTCGGCCACCTCGCGGCCCGCGGGGGCCGGCGCGGGCTGCAGCTGGCTGGCGGTGCCCCCGGAGGCCAGGTGCGGCTTGATCTCCTCGACCAGCTTGAGGACCTCATCCGGGCTCTTGCCGGCGCAGCGCAGCTGCACCTGGCGGAGGTCGTAGTAGTTGCCCTCCAGGAGGGCCTGCTCCTCGCCGCCGTTCAGGAAGCGCAGGCGCCAGCCGGAGGTGTAGGGTTCGCACTGGCCGATAACCACCTCGCCCTTGGGCCCGTAGACCGGCTTCTTGGATATGGTTAGGAGCAAAGACGGGTCCTCCCCTGCTGGCCCGCGATTCTAGGCCGGCCCGGCAGAAATCGCAAGCGAAATTGGCGCGAAAGCCGGAGTGGCGTTTTTTTTGCAAGCGGCCGCTCCCCGCGCGGGCATATAATCCCGGACGGAGGAGGGGCTCCGAGCATGACCGATGGCCGGCTTCTGGCCCGCTACGCGCGCGACCGGGACGAGGAGAGCTTCCGGCGCCTGGTCGGGCGCCACGGGGCCATGGTCCTGGCCGCCTGCCGGCGCCTGGCCGGGCCGGACGCGGAGGACGCCGCCCAGGCGGTCTTCCTGCTCGCGGCCCGCAAGGCCGGGCGCCTGACCTCGAAGCGGGACCTGGGCCCCTGGCTCCACCGCGCCGCCACCTTCGTCTGCGGGCACGCCGTGCGCGCCCGCGAGCGCCGCAGGACGCGCGAGAAGGAGGCCGCCGAGATGCGCGAAGAAAAGTTGCAGAAGAGCAACAGCGACGAGAAGAAGGAGCTCCGCCGCTGGCTGGACGCCGCGCTGAATTCCCTGCCGGGACGCTACCGCGAGGTGATGGTGCTGTGTTATCTCCAAGGCGCCTCGCAGAGCGAGGCCGCCCGGCGCCTGGGGCTGCCCACTGGCACAGTGGCAGCGCGCTGCGCACGAGGCTTGGCCAAGCTGCGCGGTCGGCTCTCGCGCCGCGGGGTCACGCTGGGCGCGGCGGCGCTGGCCGGGGCGCTGGCCGCCGAGTCGGCGCAAGCGGCGCTGCCCGCCGGGTTCGTGTCTTCGACATTGGCCGCGGTCACCGGCGGGGGCTCGGTTGCCGCGTCGGTGGCCGCCCTGGCCAAGGGAGGGATACAGGCCATGACTTTCGCGAAGATCAAGATCGCCGCGGCGGTGCTCTGTGTAGCTACTATGGTAGGAGGCGGCGGCGGTTTCCTGGCCGCCAGGGGGCTCTCCGCCGCCGAGCCGAAGGCGACGCCCAAGAGGCTCAACCCGGCGCTGGTCAGGATGCCGGCCAACACCTGGGTGAAGATCAAGCCCGACCGCGACCCGGAGGGCCGCTCCTTCTCGGGGGTCTGCTGGGGCAACGGCCTGATCTACTACTTCGGCGGCGGGCACCGTAGCTACGTCGGCAACGACGTCGAGCTCTACGACGTGGCCGCCAACACCTGGACCCAAGCCACCAAGCCGGAGGACTGGCAGGACGCCAAGGATTGGAAGCACGTCACCCCCGAGCAGGTCAAGGGGCTCCCTGCCGTCGTCTCGGCGGGGGCAGTAAGTGCCACCGGCATCTTGAGCCCTAAGGGCCGGCCACTCACCGCCCACACCTACCAGCAGCACGTCTGGTTTCCCGAGGAACAGGCCTTCTACAACATGCTCTTCAGCAATGCCGCGTGCACGCCAAGCGATAGCCCTCT
>CAZONU010000397.1:0-4627 GCA_964581145.1 uncultured Planctomycetia bacterium | reverse complement strand
CCCCCACCTCGGTGGCCTGCGACCGCCAGGGCCGCGTCTACGTCTCGGACTACCTCAACGACCGCGTGCAGGTCTTCACGCCCGGCGGCAAGCTGGTCAAGAGCATCAGGACCCCGCGGCCGGCTCGGGTGGCGGTCCACCGCCGCACCGGGGAGATATTCGTCTTCTCCTGGCAGGTGATGACCTACCAGGCCAAGAGCCGCAAGGCCGGCGGGCAGGAGCCGACCCTGACCCGCCTGGGCCCGCTGCCAGCGGCCGGCAGGAAGGCCCGTTACAGCCTGCGCCTGCCGGGCGTGCCCGCGCGCTTCAACTCGCGCTACGGCACCACCTTCATGGAGTACTTCGCCGAGCTGGACTCCTGGGCGGCCGAGCCGACCATATGGATGGTCCAGGAATGGGCCATGTCCAACGTGCTCACCCGCAAGAGGACGAACCACAGCAACATAGTCGTGCTGGGCCTCAAAGGCAACCGCTTGGTGGTCAAGCGCAGCTTCGGCGGGGAGCTGGCCAAGGCCGGCGTGACCGGCAAGCTGCACCGCTGCAACCGCCAGCGGCTGTACGTCAACCCCAAGACCGGGAAGCTGCACCTCGCCGAGGGCTCCGCATTCACAGGCAAGTCCTTCAAGAAGACCTACGTCATCGATCCGGAGAGCGGCCGGGTCAAGGTGGACCAGCTGCCCTTCGACGCGGAGGACATGTGCTTCGACGCGGACGGCCACGCCTACCTGCGGAGCATCTCGGTCGTGGGCCGCTACAACCCGGCGACCTGGCGGGAGATCCCCTGGGACTACGGCGAGGAGCGCGCCGCGGTGCACACCAGCAGCAGCAGCGACCGCCGCGTGGCCAAGCTGATCTCCGGCCTGCCCCTGCCCAGCAACGGCGGCTGGCACCACGGCGGCATGCACGTCTCGGTCAAGGGCCATCTGCTGGTGGTCTGCGGCTACAACGTGACGGTGCCCTCCAGGACGGGTGCCGGGAAGACCCCGGAGTCGCGGGACAAGCGCTACTCGCCCAGGATCTACCCCGGCCGGGTGATCAGCGGGCGCGGGGGCGGGCCCTTCTTCCACGTCTGGAACCGCCACGGCAAGCTCATCCACGAGGACGCGGTCCACGGCCTGGGCGACAACACCTACGGCGTGGGCCTGGACAACGACGACAACATCTACATGATGGCCGCGGCCACCCGGGTCCGCGGCGGCAAGCGCCACTTCAACGACATGACCGGCACGCTCATGAAGTTCCGGCCCGGCAAGGGGCGCATCTACAGCACCGGCCGGGCCCCGGTCAAGCTGCCCGCCTCCTCCCACCGCAAGCGCTCGGCCGACATCCAGAACGCTTCTCAGGGCAAGGCCTGGGTGGAGGGCGCCGAGTGGTTCTACGGCGGGGTCGGCTGGATGGGCAAGAACCTCGGCGTGGGCTGCGCCTGCTTCAACTGCCGCTTCGCCTGCGACTGCTTCAACCGCTCATTCGCCCCGGAGATGGACCGCTACAGCGTGGCCGTGCTGGACGCCAACGGCAATTTAATACTGCGCCTGGGCCGGTACGGGAACGCCGACGACGGGAAGCCCCTGGACCCCAGGGGCGGGCCGGCCAAACCGCGCTCGATTGGCGGGGACGAGGTGGCCCTGTTCCACGGGGCCTATCTGGCCACGCACACGGACCGGCGCCTGTTCATCGCCGACCCCGGCAACGGCCGGGTGCTCAGCGTCAAGCTCGGCTACCACGCGACGGAGAAGGTCCGCCTGGCCGACGTCCCCGACGAGGCCAGGCCCCGGTAGCGCCGCAGGCAATTCCCCAGACGCCGCGCGCGGCTACTTGACCTCCACCTTGACGACGTTGGAAATCGGTGACAGGTTGTCGGCCGCGTCGCGGGTCTTGAGCGCGAAGTAGTAGGTTCCCGCGCCCAGGCCGGAAACGGTGAAGGTCTGCTTGGCGCCGGGCGCGCCCGGCGCGGGCTCGCCTTTCGCATTATCGGCCGCCCAGAAGCTCAGCGAGCCGGCCGCCGAGGACAGCTCCACGATGGTCTCCTTGGCGAACTTGACCTGGTAGCCCGCGGCCTTGCCGCCGCCGGCGCCGTCATTGCCCGGGGCGGTCCAGGTGAGCGTGACCTTGCCGCCGCCGGACGCCGCCGCGGCCAGGTCCTTGACCGCGTCCGGGGCCTCCGCGTCCTTGCGGGGGTTGGCCTTCATATACAAATAGGGCTGGAAGTTGCGCATCTGGTCGGTCCAGCTCTTGGGCGCCGCCGTCCCCGTGCGGTAGCGCGGGGGGTTCTTGGCCCCCCCGCCGAACTTGGCGCGCTCGAAATACTTGCCGCCGCGCTCGGCGAAGCCCTTGTACTTGTCGTAGCCGGTGAAAAGGTAGGCGTAGGCGTAGCCGTCCATCACCCAGCTGCTGACCCAGTCGCCGCGGTTCTTGCGCGCCGCGAAATATTCCACCACGCCGAGCATTCCGTCCAGGGCTTCCTCGTCGCGGGTCCAGTAGTAGTGCTCGCCGAGCGCGGCGACCACCGTGCCCATCTGGAAGCTCATGGGGCTGCCCCCGCCGTACTTGCCGGTCCTCTTGTTCTGCCGGCGGCGGAAGCGCCCCAGGCCGGAGTTCAATTCGGTCATGTACTTCTTATCGCCGGTGATGTCGTAGAGGTTGTACATTCCGCGTATCGCCCAGGCGGCGTTGCGGCCGTTGAAGCGCCAGGCGTTGTTCTTGTTGTGGAACTCGCCCTGGCTGGTCTTGAGGTGGAACTCGCCGAACCAGTTGGCCAGCGCCTCCCAGGCCTCGTACTGGCCGGTCATGAAGTAATACATGCCCAGGCCCCGCGACCAGTTGTGGCTGCTCTCGGCCCACTGGTGGCCGTAGCCGCCCTCGTGAGTGGGAATGCCCATGATGTGCCGGGCGTTCTCCTCCGCGCGCACCCAGAAGGCGGGGTCGCCGTGGCGCGCGCCGTGGAGCAGCAGAGTGTAGCTGACGTCGAACTCCCCGAACTGGCTGAAGTACCACATGCCCCCGCCCTTGGAGCCGTCCCCGAAGTGCCACACGCCGTACTCGTCGTACTTCTCGCGCTCCACCACGATGGAGCTGTCCCAGGAGTGGTTGATCTTGCCCTTGAGGTGGTCCTCGTGGACGGCGGTCAGCGCCCAGTCCTCGAAGTTGCCGAACTTGACCTTGCCGGCCACCGCCGCGGCGGCGAAAGACTTGGTTTCCTCGATGTACCAGGCCGGGTCGCAGATCACGTACACCGGGGAGCCCAAGCGCCCGGCGTGCCCGGCGGCCTTCCCCGCCGCCGCGCCCCCGGCGTGAAAGCGCCAGAGGGTCTCGTGTGTGCGGTGGATGCGGCCCTCGAAGAGGTGCCCGCGCTTCCAGCGCCGGGGCCACAGGCCCACGGTCAGCTTGCCGCCGGCGCCGGCCTCCAGGCTCTTGGGGTACATCTGCCAGAAGTGGCGGACCGCCACGGTCACGCCGCCGTTCTTCCCGGCCAGTTCCGCCCAGCCGGCCGCGCGGTTGCCCTGGTGCTTCTCGTTCTCCGCGCCGAGCTTGCCGGCGTGATACTTGTAGCCCATGAAGGGGCAGCCCTCGCGCTTGGTGAGTATCTGGTAGAAGCCCGGGAGGTACTCGAAGTAAGGCCTGGCCTGCCCTTTGCTTTTCATGTAATTGATGTTCTTCTTGAGGCCGGGGTCGAAGACCTTCTTCTCGGCGACCTGCCACGTCCACCCGGCAGAACTGGCCTGGTAAAGGCAGGCGTTCTCGCCGGCGGCGAGCTTGCCGGCGTGGGCCGAGTCCCCGCCCAGGATATACTCCGCGCCGCCGCCCAGGTCCAGGTTCACCACCAGCTCCGCGGCCCTGGCGAAGAAGTTCCCCGGCTTGCCGCCGCGCATCACGTAGTAGACCCAGCCCAAGGTGCGCTTGTCCTCGCCGCTTTGATACGGAGTACCGAAGCAGCGCACCGTGTGAAAGACGCGGCAGAAGGGCCGGCCCGCGTAGAACTCGTAGCGCACGGTGAAGCCCAGCTTCTCGCCGTTGCGCCCGGGGACCTGGGCGGTGCCCCCGCGGCCGTCGGGCACCTGGTAGCCTTTGGCGTTGTCGCCGGCCTTCAAGGCACCCTCCACTATCACGTTGGCGCGCACCGGGCCGGACTCCAGCACGGTGATCTTGAGCTTCTCGACGAGGTGGTTGACGCTGTTATAGCGCACGCCGTCCATGCCCTCGACCACGAAGCCGGCCTCCGAGCCCGGCTTGACCAGCTCCCTGCCGCCCAGTTTCACGCTCTTGAACAGGCTGAACTTCTGCGCGTCGATGACCACCTCCAGCGGTCCGGTGTTCACGGTTACGGCCGTCGCGGTGTTCTTGACGGTGACGGGTTTCGGCGGCGCGGGGTTGGCGCCCTTGACCAGCCTGTAAACGGCCTTGCCGTTGGCGGGGACGTCAGCCCCGAAGATGCACAGCACCCACTTGGGGCTCTTGTCGACGTCCCAGTGGCGGTTGAGCACCCGGAACTGGGCGGGGACCGGCTTGCCGGCCGCGTCCAGGACGGCCAGCTCCTTCACGTCCTTGATGGTCCCGGGCGGCAGCGGCACGCCCCCGCGGACCGGCTCGCCCTTGCGGGCGATTCCCGCGCGCTCGGTGAGGTTGAGCC
>CAZONU010000396.1:0-4671 GCA_964581145.1 uncultured Planctomycetia bacterium | reverse complement strand
CGTCTCGCCCACCGGGACGGCCACGCCCACCGGCAGGTAGCGCCCGCCGCGCCGGCAGTAGCCCAGGCCCTCCCGGATGGCCCCGGGGTGCCCGGTGCAGTCGACCACCGCGTCGGCGCCCAGGCCCGCGGAGGCCGCCATGACCGCTTCAAGCCGGGCCTTCTCGTCGGTCTCAGTGAGGTCCAGCACCCGGGTGGCCCCGAAGCGCGGGGCCCGCGCCAGCCGCCCGGGCTTGAGGTCGGTGACGATCACCTCGGCCGCGCCGCGCTCGCGAAGCAGCGCCGCCGCGAAGAGCCCCAGCGGACCGGCGCCCTGGACCACGGCCACGCCGCCGGGCCGGATCGCGGCCTCCTCGGCGGCGTGCGCGGCGGTGGCCCCCGAGCAGCCGGCGGCCACCAGGGCCACGGGGTCGACCCCCTCGTCGATTACCAGCACGTTGGTGCCGGCCGCCAGGTGCATCTTCTCGGCGTAGCCGCCGACCAGGTGGGGCGGCTCCCCGCAGGAGACGTTGATGCCGTAGACCCTGCGGTTTGAGCACAGATAGGGCTGGCGCTTCACCGCGCAGAAGACGCACTTCCCGCACGTAACCCCGCGGTCCCAGGCCAGCACCTGGCCGGGCTCCACCGGCCGGCCGAGGACGTCCAGCTTCTCCCCGCCGACCTCGTCGACGCGGCCGACGGCCTCGTGGCCCAGGATGATGGGCAGGGGGGTGCGCGGGTCGTGGCCCGCGGCCATGTGCAGGTCGGAGCCGCAGATACCGCTAGCCGCGAGACTTACGCGCACCTCGCCGGGAGCCAGCGCGGTTTCCGGGTAGTCCCGCTCGACCAGCGGCGCGTTGAACTTCTCCAGGACCATCGCGCGTACCACGAAGCTCCCTCCCTGCGGCCCCCTAAAGGCCTGGAACGCGGCGGATTCTACCGGCTCGCCGGGCCGCCCGCCAGCGGAAATGGCCGCCGGAGGTCCGGTCCGGGCGCGGTTCGCGGCCGGCGGTTGACAGCCGCGCGCGGTTTTCCCATGATTTGGCGCAGCAAGGCGTCCCCGGACCCATCTGGTCTCGTGAAAGAGGAGGCACGGCGAATTTGACCCGGTCCCCCCAGGCGACAAGGGAGCTGGTCGCCCGGGCGCGGGCCGGGGACCGGGCCGCATTCGAGGAGCTCATGCGCGCTCACGCGGGACTGGCGGCGGCGGTGGCCGCCGGGCACCTGGCCGACCCGGCGGAAGTCGAGGACCTGGTCCAGGAGACCTTCATGACCGCCTGGAGAGAGCTGGCCCGCCTCAGGAAGCCGGAGTCCTTCGGGCCCTGGGTCTCGACCATCGCCCGCAACCTGGCCCGCACCGCGGCGGCCGAGCGCTCCCGGCGGGCCCGACTGCAAAAGGAAAAGCGTCCCGAAGAGGCGGCCCCGGCGGGGCGCGAGGCCCTCTACCGCCGGGCCCTGGCCGAGATCGAGCGCCTGCCCGACCTCTACCGCGAGGTATTCCTGCTGCGCTACGTCGCCGAGCGCGACTGCGCGGGGATCGCCCGGGAGCTGGGCGTGCCCCCGGGCACGGTGACCAGCCGGCTCTCGCGGGGGCACGGGCTGCTCCGCGAGCGCCTGGAAAAGGCGGCCGGGAAATGAACTGCGCAGCGGCCCGCGAGAAGCTCAGCGCCTGGCTCGAAAACGATCCGCCGCCGGGGGCCGCCGAGCGCGCCGCGCTGGAGGCGCATCTGGAAGGCTGCCCGGCCTGCCGCGCGGAGCTCAAAGCCCTGCGCGGGCAGGTCGAGCTGCTGCGCGAGGCCGGCGCCTGGGCCCGGAAGCTCGGCGCCGGCATCAGCCTGCCCGCGACGGCCTCGGGACGGCCCAGCCCCGGCCGCCTGCGCGGGGCGCGCCGGAACGGCAAGCGCCGGCGGCGGCGCCCGCTGGCCTGGCTGGTGGCCGCCGCGGCGCTGATCGCCCTGGCGTTGGGCGCCTGGAAGCTGCTCTCCGGCCCCCAGACGCCGGGCACACGCGGCGCCCCGAACGGGGAGGAGCCCCCCGGCCGGCTGCTGGCCGGGGACATCCTGGAAGGCGGCCAGCCGGCCAACCTGTTAGTCGCCGGCCGGCGCTACGTGGTCCCGCCCGGCCGGGAAGCGGACCTCGAGCTGCGCGGGGACGCCAGCGTGCGGGTGCGCGCCGGGAGCAGCTTCGAAGTGCCCGGGGATTTCGACGCCCGCCCGGGGCTGAGGCTGCTCACCGGGAGCCTGAAATGCGATTCCACCGCGCCGTTTGAGCTGCGCGCGGCGCGCATCTCGGCGCGGGCCTGCGGCAGCTTCGCCATGGCCACCTCCGCGGTATCGGCGCCCGCGCCGGCCGGCGCCGGGGCGGCCTCGGCGGCCTCGGCGGCCTGGTGCGACTGGCTCTTCCCCCGGGCCTTCGCGGGCGAGGCGCCGGCGAACGCAGTGCGCGCCGGGCCGGAGGCCTTTCTGCTGCTGGCCGGCTGGGCCGAGGTGCGCGTCAACGGCGAGAAGGCCCGCCTGGAGGGCCGCCGGGCGCTGGTGGGCGGCGACGGGGCCGCGGCGGCATGGGGGGCGCCCGGGAAGCTGCTGGCGGACATGATCGCCCGGCGGGAGCAGTCGCTCGCCGGCCTGCTCACCCCGCGCTACCGGGCGATGATCGCCGAGTACATCGCCAGGGAAGGCGAATACACCAGGCGCCTGGCGGCGGCCGGGACCGAGGAGGAGAAGGCCGACATCAACTGGCGCATAGCCTTCATGAAGGAGCTCAGCGCCGCTCACGCGGCGCGCCTGCCCTCGCTGGCGAGGGACGAGGGCCCGCGCCTGCGCCGCGCGGAGCGGCTGGCCGCGCGGATGCGAGTGTTGAGCAGCCTCCTGAACGGGGCCAACGGGAGCTCCGCGGGGGCCAATCGGTGAATGAGGACTCTCGGGAGCGTTCCCGGGGGCCGCAGAGGAGGACAGGAGGGGAACTGATGAAGAAGCTGATGGTGACGCTCGCGGGGCTGGCTTTCTGCGCGACGGCCCTGGCCGGGCAGGGCGGCCTCGGCGGCCCCAACAACGGCGCCGGGCCCGAGGGCACAACGGGAGGCTCGACCCTCTCGCGGGCCAGGTACGACCAGGTTCTGGGCCGGCTGGGCCTGACCGACGAGCAGATCAGGAAGATCGACGCCATCTTCGCGGAGTACGACAAGAAGGTTCGGGACCTCTACAAGAAGCTCAACAGCGCGGAGGCCGACAAGCGGGCCGTCTACAAGAAGTTCCGCGCGCAGCAGGATGCGCTCAACGCCGAGCGCGACAAGAAGATCCTCGAGGTGCTCACCGCCGAGCAGCAGAAGAAGTACGAGCTGGCCAAGAAGCTGCTCGCCGAGGACGCCGAGAAGCGCAAGAAGATGTACCCCGTAATCCGCGCCGCCTACAAGGACGCCGGCCGCGACCGGGAGAAGCGCAAGGCGGTCCAGAAGAAGTTCGCGGACACGTTCCGCACCATGCGCGAGGCGCTCCAGAAGGCGCTGGACACCCAAATCGGCAAGCTGCCCGAGCGCCCCCGGGGCGCGTACCCCGACAACTCCCAGGGCAATCCGTCCGGCACGTCCTGAAGCGGAAGTCAGACCTAATAAAACCGGCCCGGGGGGTGAGCCCGGGCCGGTTGTTTTTCGGCGTGGAGCCCTTCAGCGGGCTGTGGCGGTTCTCCGTTCGAGCCAGACCCGCCCGACCAGCCCGTGGTCTAACAAGTTATAAATCCGCTCGCGGCCCTCCGGCGCGGCGAAGCTCATCGGCCCCACGAAGTTCGGCTCGGGCCGCTTCCCGTGCAGCGGGCCGAGCAGGTTCCGGCGGCTGCCGATCACAGTGAGCTCCACCCGGTTGCGGCCCGCGCGCAGGAAGCGGGTGACCTCCAGCTCGTAGGGCGGCCAGGGCATGGCCCCCACCCTGCGGCCGTTGACGGCCAGCTCCATGCTGGTGCCGGCCGGCCGCGGAGCAGTGAGAAATACCCGCTGGCCGCGCCCGGGCCCGGCCAGCGCGACCTCGGCGGCGTAAGTGATGGCCCCGCCGTAGTGGCTGTAGCCCTGCTTCGTCCAGCTGCCGCGCTTGAGCTTTTTCGGCTCGGCGACCAGCTCGCGCCTGGCCGTGGCGGCGACTCCGAAGTCGCCGACCAGGTAGACGTCTTCGAGGTTGTGCTCCGGGCGGTAGCCGGTGACCAGCCGCAGGCAGTTTCTGCCGCGGCGGGGCCTCGGCAGCAGCACGGTTTCGATAGAGGGGTCAACGTAGCTGCCGTCGGGCCGGACCGGGACCTCCCGGCCGTTGAGGAAGATCCTGAAACGCCGGGGACGCTCGATGGCCAGCGCGAAGCGCCCGGTCGGCACCTTCCTGACCTCGAACTCGAAGGAGAGCTCGACGCGCGGCCCGTCGGCGCGCTCGCGGGCCAGGTCCTCGGCGGGGTACTGCTTCCAGCGCATCACTCCCTGGTTGAGGGGCCGGGAGTAACCCAGCTCCCGGCGGACGGCTTCCTCGGCGCGGCGAAGGTTGACGGGCTCGGAGAGCGGCCCTTCCCGCAGCCGCCAGCGGCAGAGGTCCAGGACCAGCGCGTTGGGCTCGTCGCGGCGGAACTTCCACCCGCCGGCGCCTACCTCGGTGCGCCCGGCCGCGCGCAGCTTCGGCTTCGCGGCGAAGTGTTCGGCATTGTCGGCTTGGGACGTATCGGT
>CAZONU010000395.1:0-4675 GCA_964581145.1 uncultured Planctomycetia bacterium | reverse complement strand
GGCGCAGCCCGGAGAGGCGGGCCTCGCCGCCCTCCTCGGCGGCGCCGGCCAGCGCGGCGCGCAGCGTCTCGATGGCCGGGGCGTTGGCCTCCAGCTCGCCGCCCAGCAGGCTGCCGATGCTCTTGCCGACGCAGTCGGTCCAGTCCAACTCGTGCGCCCGGCAGAAGCTCCCGTTGGCGAAGAGCACGCGGAGTTCGTGGTCTACCAGCACCACCCAGCTGTCCAGGGCGCCCAGCGCCGCCTCGTAGACCGCGCGGAGCTCGGCGGGCTCTGGCTGGGGCTGGGGATCGCTCAATTCGGACCTCCGCACCGGCGGCGGGATGGGGCCAATTGCCGCCGGAAGAGATTGTATTTGCGGTCCCCTCGAGATGCAAGATGCGCCCGGCGCGGCGGGCCCCGCGGAGCGCGGGGAAAAGGAGGTGGGGTTTCCCCCGGGCGGCGGCGACTTGCACTGGCAGCGCGCCCGGTCCTATCTATAATATTCGGCCCGGCAACCCCCGTCCCTCGGGACTTGCCCGCATCAGGGAAGGGAAAAATCGCTTTGAACTCCGAACTCCTGGACAAGCTCGCAGATCTCGACTCCCGCGCGGGGAAGAAGGTGTCCGCCGCCGGGGCCGAGGCCGAGAAGATCGCCGCCTCCTTCGCCGCCGAGGCCGAGAAGCTGGAGAGGGCCGCCGAAGAGAAGCTGGACGCCGAAATCGAGCGGCGCGCCGCGGAGCTCGCCGCCGGGCGCGAGAAGGAGCTGGCCGCCATCGAGACGGACAAGCAGCGCCGGATGGGAGACATAGCGGCGGTCCCTGCGGAGAAGATCGCCGCGGGAGCCGCGGCCGTGGCCGAGCGCCTGATAGAAGATTAGGAAACTGCCCGTTGGCCATCGAGCGCGTTCAGCGCCTGGAACTGGTTTTCCCCACCGCCCGGCGCGACGAGGTGCTGGCCGAACTGCACGCCGCCGCGGCGGTGCACCTCGACGAGCCCGCCGAGGAGGTTTTCGGCGCCGGGGCCGAGCGCGCGGGCGTCCTCACCGAGGACCTCGACGCCAAGGCGGCCGCGCTGTCCGCCGCCCTGGAGGTCATCGACCAGCACACCAAGACCAAGAAGACGCTGGTGGAGAGCTTCTTCGGCGTGGCCCCGGCGGCCACCCGCGAAGAGGTGGCCGCCGCCGCCGGGCGTATTGACGTGGAGGCGGTGGGCAAGGCCGCGGGCCGGCTGCGCGACCGCTGGCGGGGGCTCGCCAAGCTGGAGGCCGACGCCCAGTCGGAGCTGGCCGCCCTGCGTCCCTTCGTGGGCCTGAGCTTCAGCGGGCGGGACCTGGAGCGCGGGGAGCACGTGAAGGCGGTCTTCGGCGAAACCGGCGCCGAGAAGTTCAACGCGCTGCGCCTGGACCCCGAGGCGGAGATGATCGCCTGGGAGGAGGTCCGCCGCGAGAAGAACCGGGTCTGGCTGCTGGCCGCCTTCCGGCCGGCGGACGCCGAGGCCGCCCGGGCCAGGCTCCGCGAGCACGGCTTCGAGGAGGCCGCCGTTCCCAGCGTGGCCGGCAGCGTTGCCGAGCGCATCGCGGAGCTGAACCGGGAACTTGAAAGTGTAAATGCGGGGCGCGACGAGGTCCGCCGGGAGGCCGCGAAGCTGGCCGCCGGCCGACGCGAGATCGAGCTGGCCCTGGCCCACTGGGAGGACCGCCGGGAGCTGCGCGCCGCCGCAAGCAAGACCGCCGGGCTGGGCCGGGTCAGCTTCCTGACCGGCTGGGTCCGCGAGCGCGATGTCGGCGATTTCCAGCGGCTGCTGGCCGGGAAGCTGCTTTACTGTTCGGCGCGGCTCCGCGAGCCCGAGCTCGCAGAGGAGCCGCCGGTCTCAATCAAGCTGCCCAAGCTGCTCAGGCCCATGCAGCTGCTGGTCAACATGTTCGGCATGCCCGAGTACCGCTCGTTCGATCCCACGGCCTACTTGGCGCTGGGTTACCTGGTCTTCTTCGGCTGCTGCTTCGGCGACGTGGTCTACGGCCTGATGCTCATGGGCGTTTCACTCTACGTGATGCGCCGCTACCGGCACTCCTGGGTGAAGGGTTTCTTCCAGTTCTTCCTGTACGCGGGGATCTTCGCGGCCGTTTTCGGCCTGCTGACCGGCACCTGGATGGGCGACCTGGTCAGCGACAAGTACCTGGCCGGGGGCAACGCGCTGCTGAAGTTCCGCAACGCCTGCATGCTCATGGACCCGCTGCAGAAGCCCCTGCTGGCCCTGGTCTTCTCGCTGGCGCTGGGGATCGTTAATCAGTTCTACGGAATCATTCTCAAGATGGGCATGGAGATACGCCGGCGGGACTACGCCGCGGCGGTCTTCGATGCCGGCCTTTGGCTGCTGTTCCTGCCCGGGCTCATCGTGGTGATAACCCCCATGTTCTACCCGCTGCCCGGACCGGCGGTGACGGTGGGCTACTGGCTGCTGGGGGTCGGCGCGGTGGGCCTCGTCCTGACCCAGGGCCGCAAGGAGAAGGGGGTCGTCGGCAAGGCCGTGACCGGGGTGGTCAGCCTCTATGGGATCCTCGGAAACTACGGGGCGACCAGTTTCATCGGCGACGTCTTGAGCTATTCGCGCCTGCTGGCCCTGGGGCTGACCACCACCATTATAGGGCTGAGCGCCAACATGATTGCCAAGATGGCTTGGCAGATTCCCTACGGCGTGGGCGCAGTGCTCTGCGCGGTGATTTTTGTCGGCGGGCACGGCCTCAACTTCGTCATGAGCATCCTCGGCGCCTTCGTCCACCCCGTGCGCCTGATGCTCCTGGAGTTCTTTAACAGGTTCTACGAGTCCGGCGGAAGGAAGTTTGCCCCGCTGGGCTTCGCCAGCGAGAGAGTCGAGATCGTCAAGAGCGAGGGCGCCTAGCGCCCGGATAAGGAGAGGTATCCATGGGCGAACTGATTGCTACTTACTTCCTCAAGAGCGGGATCGGCTGGGCGGTCCTGGGGGCCGGCGCGGGGCTGATGCTGGGCTGCGCGGGCTCCGCCCGGGGCATCCGCATCGCCGCCGGCCAGGCCGCCGGAGTCATGAGCGAGAAACCGGAGCTCTTCGGCAAGCTCCTGGTGCTCATCGCCCTGCCGGGCACGCAGGGATTCTACGGGGTCATCTGGACGGTAATGATCGCCCTGCAGGTGGGGCTTTTCGGCGGCGAGGTGTCAGTCTCACCGCTGGTGGGCCTGGCCATACTGTTCATGGGCGTCGCCGTAGGCGGAGCGTTGCTCAAGAGCGCGGTCTTCCAGGGCGAGACCTCCGCGGCCTGCATCAACTTGACCGCGCGGCGCCCGGACCAGGGCGGCCGGGCCATCCTTTTCCCCGCGCTGGTCGAAACCTACGCGTTGCTGGCCATGGTCTTCGGCGTGGTGGTGCTGATTTTCATGACCCCCAAGGGCGGGATCAGGTACGCCGGGGACAAGTCCGCCGAAAAGCCCGCGGCAGTCAGCACTGACAAGTAGGGCTGCTCCGTGAGCCTGGAGAACGTGGAGAGGGCCGTCCTGGCCGAGGCCGAGAAGCAGGCCGCGGCCATCGTCGGCGACGCGCACGGCCGGCTCGAAGACAGGCTCGACGCCGAGGAGCGCGAGGTCGCCGAGCGCTTCGAGGCCCGCCGCAGGCGCGAGCTGGCCCGCCTCGGGAGCGAGCACAACCGCGAGCTCTCCCGGGCGCGCACCGAAGCGCGCCTGGAGGTTCTCAAGGAGAAAAACCGGCTCATCGAGCAGGCCTTCGCCGGCGCGCTCGAAAGGCTGGCCGAGCTGCCCAAGGACCAGTTCCTGAAGCTCGCCGGGAAGTGGCTGGCCGAGGTGCCCGCCGAGCTGGCTGGCCGGATTGCGGCCGGCGAGCGCGAGCGCGGTTTTCTTTCGGGCGCCTTCCTCAAGAAGGTCAACGCCGGCCGGGAGGGCAAGCTCGAATTGTCCGACGAGCCCGGCCCGGCCGGCGGCGGCCTGGTGGTCCGCGCCGAGCGCTTCGAGTTCGACTTCAGCTGGGCCGGGCGCCTGGCCGACCGCAAGGGGGCGCTGGCCCCCGAGGTCGCCGCCATCCTCTTCGGCAAGGAGGACGGGAAGCCCTGGAGGGGCTGCTGCTGGGCTTTGAGGCCCTGGAGCGCCTGGCCGAGGCGGAATCGCCCGCCGCCGCCGCGGGCGCCCTGGCCGAGAGCCCGCTGCGCGGCCGGGTCGCCGAGGCCCGCACCCCCGCGGCGGTCGCCGGGGCGGTGGCCGGCTATTATTCCCAGGCGCTGGAATCGCTGAAGTCCGACTGCCCCTTCGCGCAGATGTTCGAGCTGACCGCGCTGGCGCGGCGCTTCGGGGCACTCAAGGAGCGCGTCCGGGCATTCCTGACCGAGGCCAAGGGCGCGGAGGCCGGCCCCGACGAGACCCGCGAGCTTCTCGGGGACTTCGGCGAGGAGGGCGAGGCCGCCCGGGGCCTGGAGCTGCTTTTCGCCGCGCTGGCCGGGGTCGACGGCCCCGAGCCCGGCTTGCTGCTTGACCTGGCCCTGGACTCGGCGCGGTTGCTCGAAGCGCTGCGCCTGGCCGGGGCGCTGGGCGATGCCGCGGTGCTGGGCCACGTGGAGGGCGAGGTCGGGGTGCGCGCGGCGCTGCTGGTCTGGCGCAGCAGGCTGGTCGTCGGAAATGATGAAGAGGCCCCCTTGCGCCGCTGGCTGCCGCGGCTTCTG
>CAZONU010000394.1:0-4694 GCA_964581145.1 uncultured Planctomycetia bacterium | reverse complement strand
GCAGGACATCTTTCTTGCGGCCTTCACTACCACCTCAGAAATGGCGAAACTCTAGTCTAGTTGCCGCCCACAAAACCATCGAGCTTCCAGGTCCCGCCCTCGCGCACGAATTCGAGATTGAAGCCTTTGACAACCGGACCGAGGAGCAGCACGACCTTGCGCTCGGAGTTCTCGCGAACCTGAATCTCGAGCCCGGAAAGGAAGTCCCCCTTGGACCGGTACGTGCTTCCGGCCAGGGCCGCATACCCGCGCTTCGTGGTGACGCGCTCGATCGCCTGTTCGTCGGCGTTGGACATGGCGGAGAAGAGAGTTGACAGGCAGGCTTTGACCTCCTTGGGTACGTTGTCGTCGTCCATTGGATACTTCACGACGACGGCGACTTCGGGCGACTCGACCTTTCCCCGCCAGAAGGGAGACCCGGAGACCGAATCCTCGGTGATCTCAAGTGTGCACTTGACTACGTACTTGCCAGGCTTGGCAAAGGAAATGAACTTGCGTCCGGTGGCCCCTGGGAGCTGGCTCCGTGAGAACGGGACTATCCAGGTTTCACCCGGTTCGAGTTTCTTCCTGGGCGACTTCCCGAGCTTCTCGCCCAGCACTCGATGCCGCAAGTGCACCGACTTGCCGTCAGGCCCTCGCACCTCGGTAAAGACGAAGTGATCTATCCACCCCAGCCGCGGCAGGAACGTTGGCTTCTCCCCCGTGTTCTTGATGGAAAGGGCCAGCGTGACAAGCTGCCCGGGGCGAGCCCGGCTGGCCGCGAGAGACAGCTGGAGCTTCGCAGGGAGCAACTTCTCCGCCGTGTCTTGAGCGCGGCGCGACGTGTGCGATGCGTCATCACCGGGCTTCCGACGGGCGGCCTTCATCCACAGGGCAACGCCCCCGAATATCGCGGCGGCGGCGAGCACACCGAGCGCAACGGTCAGCTTCCCGCGAGACATGGCCTTCCTCTCCAGTTCATTAGACGGCGTTCTCGCGATCAAAGTTCGCAAATTGTGTCGAAATCGCGGCACTCGCGGAATCGCCTGCGGCCGCAAGGCCTTGCGATCCAAGGACATGCAGGATATCTACGGTGCGCTGCCAATCGTGTATCGGCTTCCCGCGCGGTTACTCTCCCGCCAGAACCGCCCGCGCTCTGGTGAGCTCCCTGGCAATCCCCTCCGCCACGCTGGGCGCGGCGCCCTTCCTGCCCTCCAGCTGCGGCCAGGTGTAAGTCTCCACCACGAAGAGATCGGTCAACTTCTCGTCGCGCGCGGTGCGGACCGCCTGCCAGGTGAGGTCCGCGGTGGTCTGGAGCCCCCCGACCTCCTCGGCGAACACCGGCACGTGAAAGTGCACCCGGGCCTCCCTGAACTCCGCCAGCTCCCCGGCCGAGAGGGCCAGCAGCTCGGCCAGCTCCGGCGACCAGAAGACCACCCGGCCCTCGGCGTCGACCGCCGAGACCTGGTGCAGGTAGACCGGTTCGTTGAAGGCCCGCAGCTTCTTGAGCTTGCCGGCGGGCTCGGGGACGCGCAGCGCCGCGCTGAGGTGCAGCCCGAAGAGGGGTATTCCTTCGCGCTTGTAGGCGCGCATGTTCTCGGCGGCGTCCTCGAACATGACCGCCGCGTGGCAGAGGTCCAGGTTGACCCCCAGGCGCCGGCGGGCGACCTCCTCCTTGCCGCCGGCGAAGAGCCGCTCGCGGAAGTAGTTCAGCGTCTCGGGGAGCGATTCGGCGGTGGTGAAGGGCTCGGGCTCCAGGGCCAGGAACAGCTCGCGGCCGGTCTCGGCGGAGAGGCGTTCCAGCTTCTCGGCGCAGAGCAGGATGTTCCGCGCGCAGTCGGCCTCGGCCCGCTCGGAGTCGGAGTCCGGCCAGGGCCAGTAGGTGCCCGTCAGGGTGGTCAGCACCGCGCGGGCGCCCTCCTCGATCAGCCCGGCCACCGCCCGGGCGATGTTGACGGTGGCCTCCCAGCGGGCGACCTCGCGCCAGTCGGGGGCGAAGATGCCGTCCTTGTAGACCCCCTCGACGGGCGCGGAAATGGGAAAGGCGTTGGCGCCCAGGACCCGCGCGCCGGCCGCGGCCAGCGCCGCGCGCAGCTCCGCCACTTTCTCGGGGTGCCCGGTCAGCTCGCGGGCCTGCTTCATTCCGATGCGCACCGAGACGCCCACCGGCTCAGAGCCGCCGACCAGCTTCCGCACCTCGGCGACCTCGGTGCCCAGCGCCGCGGCCAGGTCCTCGAAGGACTCCCCCGGGTAGCAGTTGGTGGCGTAGCCCAGGGTCGGGGTTTGGGGATGCACCGTTACTCCCCCGCCCCGCCATCTTCGACTTCGGCGGGGTCCTCTCCGTCCGCCTCGCGGGCCCCCGGCTCCGGCGGCTTCTTGGCGACCACCACCGAGCTGTGCCGGGCGACCAGGTTGCCCACCCGGTAGCCGGGGCGCAGCTCCTCGACGATGGCGCCGTCGGGGTACTGGTCGGTCTGGACCACCGCGTCGGCCTGGTGCAGGTCGGGGTCGTAGCTGCCGCCGGCCGGGATGCGTTCGACGCCCTGGGCGGCCAGCGCGGCTTCCAGGGCGTCGCGCGCGTGCCTGACGCCCTCGAGCAGCTCGCCGGGGCCCTCGTCGCCGTGCCTGACCGCCAAGTCCAGGGCGTCCAGCGCGGGGAGCAGCGCGGCGACCAGGTCGCGCTTGGCGGCGGCGGCCAGCCGGGAGCGCTCCCGCGCGGCGCGCTTGCGGAAGTTGTCCAGCTCCGCGCGGGCGCGGAGGTGCTGGTCGTGCTTCTCGTCGCGCTCGGCCTTGAGCTGGTCGCGCTCGGCCAGCAGCGCCTCGACCTGCTCGCGGACCTCGGCCTCCACGGACTCCTCGTCGGGGGCCGGCCCGGGCTCTTGCTTCTTCCTGGTCATCAGCCTCCCTCGCCGAACAGGTCGCGCAGCTTCTCGAAGATGTTGCCCTTGGTGGGCTCGACCGGCTTCTTCTCCTCCTCGGCCAGCTGGCGGATGAGCTCCTGCTCGCGCTTGCCGGGTCTCTTGGGCACCTCCACGGTCACGCGCACCAGCTGGTCGCCGCGGCCGTAGCCGCCCACGTTAGGCAGGCCCTGGCCGCGCAGGCGGAAGACCTGCCCGCTGGGCGTGCCCTTGGGGACCTTCAGGCGGCTCTTGCCGTCGATGGTGGGCACCTCGATGCTCGCGCCCAGCACCGCCTGGCTGTAGCTGACCGGCATCTCCATGAGCACGTCGTCGTGGTGGCGGGTGAAGAACTCGTGGGGCCGGACCCGCACGGTGCAGTAGAGGTCGCCGGGCGGCGCGCCGGGGTCGCCGGGCTCGCCCTCGCCGGCCAGGCGCATGCGGGTGGCGTCCTCGATGCCCGCGGGGATGCGGATCTCGATCTTGGCGGTCTCGGCCTCGCGGGCGCTGCCGCCGCAGCGCCCGCAGGGGTCGCGGACCTCCCGCCCGGAGCCCCCGCAGCGCGGGCAGGCCGACTGCATGCTGAAGAAACCCTGCCGGGAGACCACCTGGCCGCGGCCGGCGCAGTAGGAGCACGTCGTCGGCTGGGTGCCCCTGCGGGCGCCGGTGCCGCCGCACTCCGAGCAGAGCTTGTTGCGGCGCAGGTCGATGGTGCGCTTGGAGCCCCTGGCCGCCTCCATGAAGTCGATGGCCAGCTCGCAGCGCAGGCTGGCCCCCGGCTGGGGGCCGTAGCCGCCGCGGCCCCCGCCGCCGAAGATGCCCTCGAAGATGCTGCCGAAGCCGCCCCCGCCGCCGCCCCCGAAGATGTCGCCGAAGGCCGAGAAGATGTCCTCAACGTTGCGGAAGTGGACTTCCTGCCCGCCCATGCCCGCGTGGCCGAACTGGTCGTAGCGGCGGCGCTTCTCCGGGTCGCGGAGCACCTCGTAGGCCTCGGCGGCCTCCTTGAACTTCTCCTCGGCGGACTTATCGCCGGGGTTGCGGTCCGGGTGGTGCTTCATGGCCAGCTTGCGGTAGGCCTTCTTGACCTCGTCCGCGGAGGCGGATTTCTCCACCCCCAGGACCTCGTAGTAATCGCGCTTGGCCTTGGCCATGATCGCCCGTCTTCCGGGGACAGGTTTCGCTTCCTTCGCTTCGCTCGGTCCCTTCCGAAAGCTGTCCCCGCGTGAAAGGGGGGCGGTCGCTGGCTGGCCGCCCCCCTCTCCTGTTTGACTGTCAGCGGCGGCTAGCGCACCGCGCCCTCGGTGGCCTTGCCCTCGTCCTCCTCCTTGGGCAGGTCGGTGATGGCCGTCTCGGTGGTCAGGAGCAACCCGGCCACGCTGGCGGCGTTCTCCAGGGCCAGGCGGGTGACCTTGCCCGGGTCGATGACCCCGGCCTTCACCAGGTCCGTGTACTCGCCGGCCGAGGCGTCGAAGCCGGTGGCGCCCTTGGACTCGCGGACCTTCTGGACCACCACTCCGGCGTCCGAGCCGCTGTTGGCCGCGATGGTGGCCAGCGGCCAGGCCAGGGCCTTGCCGGCGATGTCCGCGCCGAACCTGGCGTCGCCGGAGAGCTTCCCGCGGGCCTTCTCCACCGCCGCCTCGCAGCGCAGCAGGGCCACCCCGCCGCCGGGGACGATGCCCTCTTCGGCCGCGGCGCGCGCGGCGTGCAGGGCGTCCTCGATGCGGGCCTTCTTCTGCTTCATCTCCACCTCGGTGGCCGCGCCCACGTTGATCTGGGCCACCCCGCCGGCGAGTTTTGCCAGGCGCTCGTTGAGTTTCT
>CAZONU010000393.1:0-4751 GCA_964581145.1 uncultured Planctomycetia bacterium | reverse complement strand
TCGGCGTCCATCTGCGGTTCCAAGTTTGCGTCTTGGCGTCTTGGCGGTGACAATAACGGCTCCGTGCCTCCGCGTCTCCGTGGCCGGAGGTTGCCCCGGGCGCGCGACGGGCCCGGCTGAGCCGGCGGGGGCCCCAAGAAAATCCACGTTTGGGCCTTGACAATCCCCGGGGACGGCGCTACAATGAATACAGTTCAGTAAGTGGCTGAACGTGAGGAGACCGCCTTGGGCACCCGCGAGCGACGCGCCAGGGAGAAGCAGGAACGCCGCCGCCAGATCCTGGATTCCGCCCGCAACCTCTTCTGGAAGAAGGGGTTCACCGGCACCACCATGCCCGATATCGCCGCCGCCACCGAGCTGGCCCCGGGCACCCTGTACCTCTACTTCCCCAGCAAGGATGCCCTCTACGTGGAGCTGCTGGTAGAAGGCTACGACCTGCTCCTGGCCAGCCTGCGCGCCGCCGTCGGCCGGGCCGGCAAGCCCCGCCGCCAGGTCGAGGGCCTCATCGACGCCTTCATGCAGTTCGCGCGCGAGCATCCCGAGTACTTCGACGTGATTTTCTTCGTCCTGCAGCGGGAGTCCGACGGCGCCCGCCAGACGCTGCTCGCCGAGGACCAGCTCCGCCGCCTGGAGGCCCAGGAGGAGGCCTGCAAGGCCGCCGCCGCCGAGGTCCTGGGCCGCGCCGCCGGGGGGCTCTCTGCGGAGAAGCTGCGGCTCACCGTGGACGCGGTCTGGAGCATGCTGGTGGGGGTGATCTTCTTCTGGCGCAAGGACGGCGAGGAGACCTTCGCGGCCGTCTCCAGGCGCGCCAAAGAGCTGGTCCTGGCCGCGGTGGCCGGCGAGTGAGCTTTTTTTTGGGGGTGGGGCGAATTGCATTCAGACAATGAGAATGCTTCAAAAGAAGGGGCCGCAAACGCGCTGCGGGTCCCTCCGGCCGGCGCGCGCCCGCGGTGCGCTCTGCGGACGCTGTCGGGGGTGCGCGCGGGGGCCGCCGCCCGCCTGGCCTTCACCGTCCTGGTCGCCGCGGGGCCGGCCACCGGATGCATCTCGGTCCACACGCATTCGCCCGTTGCGGAGGGCACACAGCTCTCGGTCACCGACGCGAGCACCGGTGAGCCCGTCCAGGATGTAGCTGTGTTTTCTCACGCAACCGTGAAAGCGCTCGGCTGGGGGCATTTCGGCATGGCGGAAGCCTGCTGGACCGACGTGTTCTGTCGCTACGAGGGGCATCGGGAGAACCCGATCTCTGTTCCCAGAAGGAAATACCGCGTCCTGCTCTACAACTTCCTGTTCTGGGGAAAGTCTAACTCCTGGTGTCGTCCGGCCGTAATTCTCTACAAGCCGGGATACTTCACCACCGTCTGGACTCCCAAAGAGCCAACGGAGGTCAAGCTGGTGAGAATCAACGGTCCCGGCATCAAGCCCCGCACCGGAGAAGGCCAGATTGACGGCCTGTTGTACTGGTCATCGCACTTGGACTTGCTTCCCCACTGGCGCTATCGCGGCTGGACGGGAGCAGACGCTTTGCTGAAAGGGGTCGTCAGGGGCAGAGGGGGAATCAGGGTCAGGGGCAAATCGGCTTACAAGCGCATCGTCCGCTTCGCCATTGACGAGTACGGGGCCCTGCTCGGGAATGCCGCCGCGGACGATGAAACACGGGCTCGCCTGAGGAAGAAGGTGGCGGGGTTGTCAAGGATGATTGCAGGACGGTAGCCCGGGGGGAGTAGAACTTCGCCGGTCGAAGGGGCGTTCTCAGACGTGAAGGGGGGCGAAGCCATGAACGCGCTGCGCAAGGCCTGTCTGCGGGCCCTGGAGATAACCGCCCTGGTGGGCTTCCTGCCGGTGCCCTGGCTGCTCTACCGGCTGATGGCCGGCGGCGGCGCCGGGTCGGGAGGCCCGGGTCCGGGCGGGCCTCCTGGTTGCCGCCGGGGTAGCCCCGCCCTTGACTCTCCCGCGTCCGGCGGCTAACCTTGCTCCCTCACCGGATCAGCCCGCGGGGGAGCCCGGCTTGGCCGCCATCATCGAGGTCCGCGACGTCCACAAGAAGCTGGGGGACCTGGAGGTCCTCCAGGGCGTCTCGCTCTCGGTGGAGGCCGGCCAGGTGGTGGCCATCGTGGGCCCCTCGGGGGTGGGCAAGAGTACGCTCATCAAGCATGTCGTCGGGTTGATGAGGCCGGACTCCGGCGACGTGTTCATCAAGGGCCAGTCGGTGGTGGCCGCCACCCGCAAGGAGCTGTCCGCCATCCGTAGCAAGATCGGGGTGGTCTTCCAGGGCGCCGCGCTGCTCAACAGCCTGACCGTGGCGGAGAACGTGGGCCTGCCGCTGGTCGAACACACCAGGCTGCCCCGGAAGGAAATCCACGAGATCGTCGAGGGCAAGCTGAGCCTGGTGCGCCTCAACGGCTTCGAGGACTACATGCCCGCGGACCTCTCCGGGGGGATGAAGAAGCGCGTGGGCCTGGCCCGCGCGCTGGTCCGCGACCCGGACATCGTGCTCTACGACGAGCCCACCGCGGGGCTGGACCCGGTGATGGCCAACACCATCGTGGACCTCGCCGGGGAGCTGGCCCGGAAGACCGGGGTCACCTCGGTGATCATCAGCCACGACATCAACACCGTCTTCCGCATCTGCGACCGCGCGGCGATGCTCTTCGGCGGAAAGATAATCGCCCAGGGCAGCCCGGAGGAGCTGCGCGTCTCGGACAACGAGGCCGTTAGCCAGCTACTCGAAGGGCGCACCAGTGGACCGCTCACCGACCGCTGAGCGCCGCGCCTGGCGGCTCGCCGCCGGGGCCTGCGTCCTGGTGCTCCTGGCCGGCTGCGGCGGGCCGCGCCTCCCCGACCGCAACGTCCGCCGGGTCCCCGAGCCGGCCACGCTGGTCCCCCGCGAGGGCGCCGGGCCCCTCTGGGAGTGGGAGGAAGCGCCGGCCGGGCACCTCAGGTACCGTGTGCTTCATCCCCTCGTTGAAGGGGCCAGCCGGCCCGGCCGGCGCGTTTTCGTCTTTCGGCCGCTCTTCAGCCTGGAGGACGAGGGCCCCGGCTCGACGCGCTGGAAGTTCCGCGCGCTCTGGCCCCTGCTGCTGATCGAGCGCACCGACCAGGGCCGCCGCGTGCGGGTGTTCCCCTTCGTGTGGGAGCGGAAGCGGGTCAACCAGCATCTCGGCATGCAGGAGGAGGACAAGGACTTCTGGATCCTGCCCTTCCTGCTCACCGGCTCGGACACCAACGAAGGCAAGTACTTCGCGCTGTGGCCGGCCGGGGGGATGGTCAAGGGCATCTTCGGCAAGCAGTACATCCGCTTCGCGCTCTGGCCTCTGTGGGTGGAAGGCCAGGACAAGCACTACCATTCCTGGAACGCGCCCTGGCCGATATTCGGCATCTGGAAGGGCCAGCACCAGCGCGGCTGGCGGCTGTGGCCCATATACGGGACCAACCAGCGCGACGGCAAGTTCAAGCGAGTGTTTTTCCTGTGGCCCCTGGGCCACTACTGGCGCACCGGGCTGGACACCGACGCGCCCGGCTTGGTCTTCGCGATCATGCCCTTCTACGGCAAGATCGAGAACAAGCACCTCAGGTACGTGACCGTGCTCTGGCCGTTCTTCGGCCGCAAGCACAACAAGCAGATGGGCTTCGTCGAGTGGCACTGCCCCTGGCCGATCTTCTCGCGGACGACCGGCAAGGGCATCCGCGGGCTGAAGATATTCCCGTTCTACGAGCACCGCTTCGGGCCCAGGAGCTCCATGCAGTCCATCGGCTGGAAACTCTACGTGCGCCAGACCGCTGTGAGCCCGAGCAAGAAGAGCACCAGGATAAGCTCCTGCTACATATTCCAGTACGTCCGCGACGAGTGGGTGGAGGTGAGGCGCGGCGGCAAGATCGTGCGGATGGCCCCGCCGCCGGACGCGCGCAGCGCGCGGCTGGCCGCCGAGAGGGCGGGGGAGGACCCCGGGACCGCCGGGCGCAAGCAGCGCCCCGTCCCGGGGGGCGAGCGCAAGAGCCGGGTGAGCACGATGCTCTGGCCGCTTTACAGGTACCGGCGCTCGGAGAACGGCGAGAAGTACTTCACCGTGCTGGAGCCCTGGTGGTGGCGGAACAGCGAGATCTGGGACCGCCACTACGGGCCGTTCTTCACCCTCTACCGCTACGAGCGCTTCGCCGACGGCTCGGTGCGCGAGCGGGCCCTTTTCAATCTTTACGAGCACAGCCGCTCGCCGGCCGAGCGCCGGGTGCGCTTCACCCCCCTGGTCGACTACTGGCGCCGGGGCCGGCCGGCCGAGTACAAGCGCTTCCGGATTCTCGGCGGGCTCTACGGTTACGAGCGGCGCGGGAAGGACAAGCGCGTACGCATCCTGTGGATCCCCATCGGCCGGCGCCCCCAGGGCTGGAGGCAGAAGCGGCCATGAGCCCGCGCCGGAAGCTGCTGATCGCCGCGGCCGTGGAGCTGGCGGTCATCGCCATTGCCTTCATCATGTTCGTGGTGCTCAGGGGCGGCAGCGCCGTCCGGGCCCGCAAGACGCTGGTCTTCCTGATGATGACCGCGGCGACCGTGGTCACCTTCGCGCCGCTCTTCGCCGCCGAGCGCGCCGCCGTGGGCGGGTACTGGCGGGCCCTCTTGACCGTGCTCGAACCGGTCGGCTGGGTGCTGGCCGTTTCCCTGGCCGGCCCGCTGCTCCTGGTGCTGATCTACGACCGCGGGGCGCTGGCCGCCTGGGGGCTTTCCGTGCTGGTCGCCGCCGGGGCCGGCCTGGCCG
>CAZONU010000392.1:0-4755 GCA_964581145.1 uncultured Planctomycetia bacterium | reverse complement strand
CGATAAGGCCATCACCATGACGCTCGAAACCGAGGCGGCCGCCGCCGAGGCCGGCAAGAAGTAGAGGAGGCCCCCCGTGAGCACCGCAGTCGCCGATAAGAGGAAAATCGCCGTCCAGGACGTCGTGGGCCTGACCGGCAACGACGCCGCCGCGGTCGGCTTCAAGCAGGTCAACCCCGACGTGGCCGCGGTCTTCCCCATCACCCCCCAGACCGAGCTGATGCACAAGTTCGCGGAGTTCGTGGCCAACGGCCAAGTGGACACGCTGCTGGTCAACGTCGAGAGCGAGCACAGCGCGATGAGCGCCACCGTGGGCGCCGCGGCCGCCGGCGCGCGGGCCTTCACCGCCACCGCCGCCAACGGCCTGGCCCTCATGTGGGAGATCGTGGCCATCGCCAGCTCCCTGCGCCTGCCCATCGTCATGCCCGTGGTCAACCGCGCGATAAGCGGGCCGCTCAACATCCACTGCGACCACTCCGACAGCATGGGCTGCCGGGACCTCGGCTGGATCCAGCTCTACTCCGAGAACAGCCAGGAGGCCTACGACAACGTCATCCAGGCCTTCCGCATCGGCGAAGACAAGTCCGTCAAGCTCCCGGTGATGGTGACCCTCGACGGCTTCATCCTCAGCCACACCATGGAGCGCGTCGAGGTGATCGCCGACGACAAGCTGGTCCACAAGTTCGTGGGCGAGTTCGAACCCGAAAAGCACCTGCTCAACGCCGCCGACCCGGTGACCTTCGGCCCGCTGGACCTCACCGACTGGCTGTTTGAGCACAAGCGCCAGGAGGTCCAGGGCATGTACAACGCCCCGGCGGCCATCAGGGAGGTGGGCGCCGAATACGGCAAGCTCACCGGCCGCGCCTACGACCTGCTCGAGGCCCACAGGCTGGACGACGCCGAGTTCGCCGTGGTCGCCCTGGGCAGCACCGCGGGCACCGCCAGAACCACCGTCGACGAGCTGCGCGAGGAGGGGGTCAAGGCCGGGCTCCTCAAGATCCGCACCTTCCGGCCCTTCCCCGGCAAGGAGATCTGCGCGGCGCTGGCAAAATGCAGAGCGGTCTCGGTGATGGACCGCAGCTTCTCCTTCGGCCTGGAAGGCGGCCCGGTCTTCAACGAGATCCGCGGCGCGGCCTACGGTGCCGGGCTCAAGGTGCCCATGATCAGCCACGTCTACGGCATCGGCGGCCGGGACGTCAACGTGAGCATGATCCGCAGCGTCTTCGACCAGCTCAAGACCGTCGCGGAGACCGGCAAGGCCCAGCCGGTCGAGAACTTCCTGGGCCTGCGCGAGTAGGGGCCGGGAGCAGCCGTGGAAGGACCCCGCGCCCTGGCGCCCGGGGAGCTCGACTCGCTGGTCGCGCTCGCCAACCGCGTCTTCCGCGCCGACGGCGGGGACATGGGGACGGAGTTCGCCTACTACCTCAGCGCGAAGAACGCCCCGCGCCTGCGCGTGTTCGTCGAGAGCGGCGAGGTCATCGCCCACTCCGGCTACCGGCTGCACGACGTCCTGATCTACGGGACGAAGGTCCGGGTCGGCTGCATCGGCGCGGTGTGCACCCATCCCGACCGGCGCGGGAAGGGGCTGGGCACCAAGCTCTTCCAGGACTGCATCGCGGCCATGCGGGCGGAGGGCGCCGACTTCGCGATGATCTCCGGCGGACGGGGCCTTTACACCCGCAACGCGGCGGTCGGCGCCGGCCGGGACACGGAGTTCAGCTTCCGCGCGGACCCGGCGGGGGGATGGGAATCCGACGTCGAGGTCGCCCCCGCCGGAGCGCGGGACGCCGCCAGCCTGGCCGCGCTCTACCGCGCCGAGCCGGTGCGCTTCCTGCGACCGCCCGCGGAGTGGGCCGACATCGTCGCCGGCCGCCCGTGCATGAACCGCCCGGCCAGGCTTCTCGCGATCCGCCGGGCCGGCGCCCTGGTGGCCTACGCCGCGGTGCGCGCCAGCCAGCCCGACCGCGACGGCGATAGGGGCACTCACTTGGGCGAGTTCGCGGGCTGCCGCCCGGCGCTGGCCGCCGCCCTGCCCCGCCTGGCCGAGCTCGGCGAGGGCCCGGCGCTGGCCGTGCACGTCTCGGCCGGCGACGCGCCGCTCGCCGCCGAGCTGGCCGCCCGGGGCCTGGAGCCCAGGACCGTCCCGGCCACCGGCGGAACCGTGAAGCTGGTCAACCTGCCCCAGCTGGGCGGGCACTTGCGGGATCTGCTGGTCGAGCGCGCCGGGGAGCGCGCCGGCCGGGTGGAGTTCAAGGAGGCGGGCGAGGGACTGGCCGTCTCGCTGGACGCCGAGCGCCTGGAGCTCGACGAGGCCGACGCCTGCCGGCTGGTCTTCGGCGCGAAGGACGGTTCGGAACGCAAACTCATCAAGGGGCGCGGGGAGTTGGGCAAGGTGCTCGGCGCCGCGCTGCCCGTCGAGCTGCCCTGGTACGGGTACAACTACGTCTAGCCGCCGGAGCGGCGGCCGGAGGAGGAAGGACTCATGGCTCTCAACCTCAAGAAGCTCTCCCACAAGCCGGAAGTTCTGGCGCCGGGCCACCGGGCCTGCGCGGGGTGCACCGCCCCGATCCTCTTCCGGCTGGCCATGAAGATGGTCGACGACGACGAGCACCTGGTCACCACCATCTCCACCGGCTGCATGGAGGTGGTCACCACCATCTACCCCTTCAGCGCTTGGCGCTGCGCGCACATCCACTCGGCCTTCGAGAACTCCGCGGCCACCTGCTCGGGAGCCGAGGCCGCCTACCAGGCGCTCCACGCCCGGGGCAGGATCAAGGAGAAGTTCAAGTTCATCGCCTTCGGCGGCGACGGCGGCACTTACGATATAGGGTTCCAGGCGCTCTCCGGGGCCATGGAGCGCGGCCACGAGATGCTCTACATTTGCTACGACAACGAGGGCTACATGAACACCGGCATCCAGCGCTCGGGGGCCACCCCGCTGGGCGCGCACACCAACACCAGCCAGGCGGGCACGGTCAAGGCCGGCAAGACCGAGAAGCACAAGGACCTCACCGCCTGCATGGTGGCCCATGACATCCCCTACGTGGCCCAGGCCTCCATCCACAACATCCGCGACCTGGGCGACAAGATCTACAAGGGCCTGCACTGCGGCGGGCCGGCCTTCCTCAACGTGCTGGTGCCCTGCCACCGCGGCTGGCGCTTCCCGGTGAACCAAGGCATCGCCATCGCCAAGCTGGCCGTCCAGACCAATTTCTGGCCGATCTTCGAGGTGGTCGACGGCCGGTACAAGATCAACTACAAGCCCAAGGAGGCCAAGCCCGTCGAGGAGTGGCTCAAGACCCAGGGCCGCTTCAAGCACCTCTTCAACGACAAGAACAAGGGCATCATCGACGAGATCCAGCGCTGGACCGACACCCGCTGGAAGCGCCTGCTCCGCCGCGAGAAAGAGAGCGAGGAGGAGGCCGCCGAGCTGGCCGCCGCGGAGGCGGAGAAGTAGCTTCTCCGACCAGAGAGCCAACCGGGCCGGGCGCGCCTCGCGCTCGGCCCTTTTCGTAAGGAGGCCGCGGGAGCAACGTGGACGCCCTACAGCTGGTCTTTCGCATCCGAACCGCCCGGGCCAAGGCGCGCGCAGCAGCGAGTGCCGAAGCGCTCTCCCTCCTCGGCGATCTCGGCGCGGAGACTCTGCCCGGCGGAGCGCTCTCCGAGAAGCCCCGGGTCTTCCACGTGAAAGTGCCGGCCGGCAAGCTGGACGAGGCCCGGTCCCGTTTGCCGCGGCTGGGCTACAGCGATGCCGCCGACCTCCTGGAGCCGGCGGAGCCCGGCACCTCCACGGTCCGCTGGCGGCGCAGGGATTACAGACTGGTCCGGCTGTACGAAGAGGACCCCGAAGAGGCCCGCGAGAGCGCACCGGACCGCCGCACCTTCCTGCTCGAAACCGCTGGCGGCCAGGTGCGCCCGGTTCGCGGCTACCGCGGCGACGGCGGCGCGCTGAGCCGGCGGGCCCTGCCGGTCTGCGACGCGCGGCTGCTGGTCAACCTGGCCTGCGCCCCCGGCGAGGGGCGCACCCTGCTGGACCCCTTCGCGGGAATCGCCGGGGTCGTGCTGGAGGCCCTGGCCGGCGGCTACCGGGTCCTCAGCTGCGACATTGACCCGGCGCTGCGCCACGGACTGAACCGCGCGGCGGCGCTGCATTGCGTGGCCGATGCCCGCCGCCTGCCGCTGGGCGCGGCGACGGTCGATGCGGTCGCCACCGAGCCGCCTTTTGACGACGGGGCTGGAGAACTCATTACCGAATCCATGAACGAGATGCACCGCGTCTTGAAAACGGGCGGGCGCATTGCGATCATGTGCAGCCGACGGCAGGCGGAAGCCCTCCGCAGTCGTGCGCAGTCGCTGCGCCTGCCGGCTTTCTTGGACGCGGCAATCGACCGCAAGGGCACCGAATGCGCGGTGCTCGCCTGGCGAAAGGCCGGCGCCGCGGAGTGAGAATCCCCACCGGAAAGGGAACAGGAGGCGCAAAGATGCGGGACGTGCTGATGGAAAACTCCGGCTACTACAGCCTGGTCATGGCCTTCGGGGCGGTGGTCTTCGGGGCGCTGGCCGCGGCCTCCGCCACCCGCACCCTGCGGCGGGCCGAGGTGGCCCTGGAGGCGGTCCGCGGGGAGCTGGCCGGCGCGCACCTGCCGCGCATCGCCAAGCTGCTCACCCTGACCGGCGACATTCTCGACCTGGAGCATAAGGTGGTCCGGGCCGAGCACGCCCCGCAGAGGAAGCAGGCCCACGCCGATGCCGCCG
>CAZONU010000391.1:0-4763 GCA_964581145.1 uncultured Planctomycetia bacterium | reverse complement strand
GGCGGGAACCCGCCCCCCCACGACCGTAGTGGGGGCCCGCCCTGAGACCGGCGGCCGCCTTCTCCTTGGCAATCTCCGCGAGCTTCTTCTCCCGGGCCTCCTTCTCTCCGGCGGGGACCGGCTTCTCCTCCGCAGTCTTCGCGGGCTCCCTTCGGGGCTCCCTCGCTCTGCTGGGGAGTTTGTCATCATCAAGCTTAGTGTCCTCCCGGCCCTTCCGCTTCCGCTTCTCAAGCGCGCCTACCGCCGGCTTGCCAGGCCCGGCTTTCGGCCTGGGGTCGGTCTCCGCCGGCCTTTTTTCAGCCTCCGCCAGCTCCTTCATCCATTCAGCCTGCCGCCGGTAGTCGGGCCGGGGAGGGGCGGGTTCTGGTTTTACGGGCGGAGTCGCAACCGGATCCGGAGCCTGGGCGAGCTCCTTGCTCAGGTCCCTCGTGGACGGGACTTTCGCGACCCCGGCCATGCCGCCGCCGCCCACGCCAATCGCGCCGGTCACGCCGGTGCCGCCCAGGGGGATGTCGCTGATGGCGGCCTGCTGCCCGCGGGCGGTCCTCTTGTCCGTGTCCTTGTAGGTCTCGAAGTGATCGCTGAGCTGCGTCTTCTCGTCGATCTCCATGGGCTTCTCGCCGACCTTCTGCTTCAAGTCGTCGAGCCTGCGCCTCTCGTCGTAGAGCTCCAGCGGCTTGGGCCGCTTGGGCGACTTGGGCGGGCGCTTGAGCGGCGGCGGGGGCAGGGAACCGAGCTTGCTCCCGACTCCTGCGAGCGACTCGCGGTCCCTGATCTCCACTGCTTTCTGCTCGCGCCCGGCGGCGCGCTTCCTCCCGCCCCCTGCCCGGGGCCCCCGCGCCGCGCCTGCGCTACGCTCGTACTCCGCGGACGGTCTCTCCTCCGCGGTCTTCGCAGGGCAAGGGGCACCCGGGGCGCGTGCAGCCCCGCGCCTGCTGCTGAAGGCGGCCGGGAGCAGGAGGGCCCCGAGGACGACGATCAGCAGGATCGCGGCGGCGTGGATTACGTACCTGCTGCCCAGGGGCCAGCGGCGGCGCGTCCCCGCCGGCTTCTTCGCGCCCGGCTTCTTCGGCGCCAGGGGGGCCGCGGCCGCCTCCATGAGCGCCGCCCGCCTCTTCGGGCACAGCACCGGGGCGGGCCCCGACTCGACGCGCTCGCGGAGCAGCTTGGCCGCGACGCGCATGTCGCCGAGGAGCTGCGTGCAGGCCCGGCGCCCGGCCAGGTGCGCGGACAGCTCCCGGCCCTCTTCGCCGGTCATGTCGCCTTCGACGAAGTCCATCTGGGCAAGCAGCATCTCGGCTTTTTCGCAGTGCATGGTTATCTCCTCCCGAGCCGGTTCACGGCTCCGGGCTCTCGGTCTGCAACCGGGAACCGTCTCATATCACCTCCGCCTCCTTGAGGCGCCTGGCGATCTCCTTGAGGCCCTGGCTTATCCGGTAGGCGACGTTGCCGGGCGAGAGCCCCGTCACCTTGGCGATTTCCCGGAGCGTCATGTCCTGGATGATCTTGAGGAGCAGGACGTGGCGGTGGCTCTCGGGGAGCCTGCTCAGCTCGGCCATGGCCCTCTCGCAGGCCGCCTGGCGGACCATCCCCTCGATCGCCGCGGCCTCCCCCTCGCTCACCGGCCGGTTCCCGACCTCAGCACGCGCCTTCCTCTCGCGCTGGCGCCTTCTCAGGGCATCCTGCGCGAGGTTGTGGGCGACGCGGAACAGCCAGGTCGAAAGGGCCCTTACGCTGGACCTGCCGTGCTCCCGGATGCAGCGGCAGTAGCGCAGGAAGGTCTCCTGCACGATGTCCTGGGCGTCTTCTGTGCGCTCTACCATGTGCCCGGCGTAGCGAAGCAGGGGCGTCTGGTAGCAGGCTATGACTCCCGCGAAGTCGAGCCCCTCCGACCCCGCGCCGCGACTGCTCGGAGCCGGGGCCCGCTTGGCCGGGTCTTTGCCGACCTGGTCACAGCAGCCTTGGCTGCGCCGGCCGGACTGGGGGGATTCGCCCAAGGGTACCTCCCCTTCTCAGCTTATTAGACGCTCGAGGCCCCGAAGTGTTTGGGCCGGATTTTCTGGCTGACCCACGCTGAGCACCTCCGTCGGCTCCCCAGAAGCCATTATGCCCCATTCAGCTCCTGCATTTTTAGACGCGCATCGCCGCGGCGGGTTCGCAGAATCTCCTGCTTTTCGTATCCCTCCAGACGGCCGGGGCTTATGAACACCTGTCCCGACATATGGCGCGGTTCAAACCCAGCGGTCAGGGGGAAAGGTACAAACGCTTCTGGGGGTACTTGTTCGCAATCCTCCCTCCTCAACTCGCCAACCAGGAAGCACCCCTTGAGAACTTCTGCGGTATCCGCTCAGCTAGAAGGTCGCTCCCTCACCGATGTTCTGAGCGGCGCGCTCGCGCCAGCGCAGGGCCTCGGCCGCGCGCAGGAAGTCGATAGGGTTGTGCCCGTCGCTGAGCACGAAGGCGCCTGCGGTCTTCGGCGGCGCCATGGTCAGCCGCTGGATGTCCATGCTTATCGAGTCCGGGCCGGCCGAGCCGGCGAAATCGAGGGGATAGTTCAGCCAGCCCTTGTTGAACCGGATTTCGCGGTCCGAGGCGAAGAGCGTGATGGTCTGCACGTCATCGCCCTCCTCCCCGCGCAGGGCCAGCAGGTGCTTGAAGACCTTGCCCGCGGTCAGGTAGAAGCAGGCGAAGGCCTTGCCCTTGGGCGACCCGATGAAGTTGATGGCCAGCACGCCCCCGGGCTTGAGTACCTTCCTGGCGGCGATGAAGGCCTCTTTGGTGGCCAGGTGAAAGGGGAAGACGTCGCCGGAGTAGGTGTCAATCACGCAGAAGTCGTAGGTCTTCGCGCAGTCCTCCAGGAAGCGCCGGCCGTCGGCCACGGCGGCCCGGCCGGTGAACCTGAAATGCTCGCGGGCCACCTCGATGATCTCGGGGTCGAGGTCGACGGAGTCCACCTCCATCTCGTAGTCCATGAGCAGCGAGGCGGTCAGTCCCCCGGCCAAACCGATGATAAGCGCGCTGGTCCGGCCGGGGTCGTCCACGGTGTAGGGCAGGAGCTCCTGGAAGTAGTGATTGTACTTCAGCTCCCGGCACTTCTGGAGCCGCGAAGGGATGCCGGTCTGGACGATCCCGTTGACCACCAGCAACTTGTAGTCGCCCTTCTGGAGCACGGCGATGCGGCCGTGGGCCGACTCGCGAACGGCCAGCACCTTCACGTGCTCCCCGTCCGCAGCGACGTACTCCCGGCCCACCCCGGCCGCCGGGACGGGGACGAAGGCCAGCCCGACGGGCACCGCCAGCGCCGCGACGCCCTTGAGACCCACCCCCGAGATCAGGAGCGCGGCGCCCACCGCGGCCGCGGTCACTGCCGCGGCGCGGAAACCGATCGCCGGCCCGAACGCGGGGATCAGCCACAGGCCGGTGAGCAGCGTGCCGGCCACGCTGCCCACGGTGGAGATGGCATAGACGCCCCCGGCGGTGATCCCCACCCGCCGCTCTCCGCTGCCGGTGCAGAGCAGCCGGATCACGAACGGGCTGACGGTGCCCATCAGCCCCAGGGGCAGGAAGAAGATGGCGGCCGAACTGGCCAGCGCGCCGCCCCTCAGCCCCATGGCCCGGTAGCAGGCCCGCAGCACGAACCCGGCGTGGGGGCAGACAACCAGCAGCGCCCCGGTGGCGATCAGGCACGCGCCGAGCAGTCCGCGCCGCGGGAACCTGTCGGCCAGCCAGCCGCCCAGGAAGTAGCCCGCGGCCAGCGACAGGAGGGTGACCGAGATCATCGCCGCCCAGACGCTCAGGCTGCCGCCGTAAGCCACGCTGAGCATGCGCGCGCCGAGCAGCTCCACGGCCATGACCACGCCCCCGCAGACCGCCGCCGCGGCCAGCAGGCAGAAGCTCACCAGTCGCCCCTTTCGCATATCTTACTTCTTCCGCTCGGCGGGCTTGCGGAGGGGGACCCGCACCAGCCCGGTGTAGGTGCTGAGCCACAGGTCCTTCCCGGCGGAACCCTCGCAGAGCACCAGCGGGTAGAAGACGTCCTGGACGTAAAGAACCGGGCTCGTCGCCGAGGCCCCGAAGAGAAAGTTGCCCCGGGACTTGTCCCAGCGGTGTCTCTTCTTGATGTGCTTGAACCGCCAGCCCGGCTTCTCCGGCTCGGGCGGCAGGTCGGCGGCCGTCGCTTTGGACCAGCTTTTCCCGTCGAACTTCACCGCCGCGCACTTCTTCGTCGCGGCTTTTATCTTTTTCGCCAGGTGGGGCGGCAACGCGCCCAGCTGCGTCGGCCGCGAGGCCGCCACGATCTCGCCGGCCCTGTTCCTGGCTATTCGCGTTATCTCGCGCTCGTCCAGGGCGACCTGGAACTCGAAGCGGCCGGCGGTCAGGTCCAGCCGGGTGATCAGGCCGCGGTCCGAGCCGATGTAGAGGTGGTTCCCGTCCTGCAGCGCGGCGGTCGCCCGCCAGTAGAAGCGGAAGTCGTTCTCGACGACCCTGCGCCACTTGCCCGCGGCCCGGTCGTACCAGCCCGCGCAGCCTTCGGTCACCGCCCAGTGAGTGTCCCCCTGCAGGAAGAGGCCCAGCACGTTGTCGTGGCCGACGGCCTCCAGGACCCCGCTGCCGCGGGCGGAGATCTCGCGCAGGATCATGCCGTAGGAGATGTTGAGCACCAGCGGCTGCTCGCCCTGGAGGTTCAGCTCCTCCGGCGCGTGCTTGAAGGCGGCGGCCCAGGGCGCGTCGTTGGTCATCAGGCCCGCGGCCTGGTGACCCAG
>CAZONU010000390.1:3269-4789 GCA_964581145.1 uncultured Planctomycetia bacterium | reverse complement strand
CCAGCCGGACGTGCGCCGCACGCGCCGCATCCGGGGCCTCGCCGAGGTCGGGGACTTCACGACCGTGCTGGCGGTGGGCGACCTCTTCGCGCTCGCGCCGGTCATCTCGCGCAGGGTGCTGGACGCCAAGTACGGCGGCCGGGGCCGCGCGCTGGTCTCGCTGGGTCCCGAGGACGGGCTCACCGGGCGCATGGCCGATTTCCGGGTCTCGGGCGGCGAGAGCAAGGCCGCGCTGGCCGTTCTGGCCGAGCTGGCCGCGGCGGGAAGCTCCTCGCCGGACGTCAAGAAGGTAGTCGAGCTGGTTTCCGGCCGCGAGGCGGGCCTCGCCGGGGCGGCGGAGGCGGCGCGGGCGCTGGCCGCCGGGAAGAGGGTGGCGGTGATTACCGCGACGGCCGACCCCGTCGCGGTCAGGCTGGCCCGGCTGATCGCCGCCGCGCTGGGCGAGCGCGCCGCCTTCCGGGCCATGACCGAAGCCGCCGCCGCGGGGGACATTCTGGGCGCCTGGCGCCCGGCCTCGAAGCTCTCCGAGCTGGCCGCGGCGGTGAAGGAGGGCAAGCTCAAGGGGCTCCTCGTGCTGGGGGCGGACCTGGTCGGCTGCGGGGCAGTGAGCGCCGGGGACCTCGGCGGGCTCTCGGTGCTGGCCGCCTCTTCGGCGTTCCCGTCGGAGACCACCGCGGCCGCCGGCTACGTGCTCCCCGGGGCGCTGTGGATGGAGAAGGCCGGGACCATCGCCGGCGCGAGCCGGGGGCCGGCCGTGCCGCCCTCCGGCGCGGCCCAAGCCTACGCGTGGATACTGGCCGGCCTGGCCCGCGAGCTGGGTGCGGGGCTGGAGGGAGAGCCGACATCGGCCGCCGCCGAGCCGATGGCGCTGGATGAAGTTGTCAGGCTGGCCGCCGAGGAGGAGGGGCCGGCCGCCCCCTGGACCGCGCGGGAGAGCTCTGACCCGCTGCTGCGCGCCGCGCTGGAGGGCGTCTATGTGGCGTGACGATGGGAAGGGGCGATGAAGCGGCTCTTCATTGACCTGGATCGCTGCATCGGCTGCGGCGCCTGCGCGGCGAGCTGCGCGCGGGTTCTCGGCGGGGTCAGCACCATCAGCTACGCGAAGCTGGGGGGCCAGGTGGAGATTCCTTCAGCGTGCCGGCACTGCACCGAGGCGCCCTGCCTCAACGTCTGCCCCAACGAGGCCATCAGCCGGGACGAGGACGGGGTGGTGGTGCGCGACGCGCTGCGCTGCGTGGCCTGCAACTCCTGCGTGATAGCCTGCCCCTTCGGGACGCTGGCCGACCAGTTCCTGGACCACGCCGCGGTGAAGTGCAACCTGTGCGCGGCGCGCGTGGAGCGCGGGCTGCTGCCGGCCTGCGTGGCCACCTGCGCGAGCGGGGCGCGGAGCTTCGAGGAGATCGAAGAGGTAGCCGGCGACCGGCGCAGGGTGCTGGTCGGCGCCGAGTCGCTGGGACACGACCCCTACCGCCGGCGGTAGGGACGGACGAGGGAGCGGGGGGGAACCGGTTTGGCGCCCG
>CAZONU010000390.1:0-3259 GCA_964581145.1 uncultured Planctomycetia bacterium | reverse complement strand
GGATCGCGTACGTCGTCGCCGGCGCGCTGCTGGGCCTGCTGACGCTCGCCGCCGCACGGCTCCCCGAGACGGGGCCCGCGGCCGAGGCCGGCCTCCCGCGCGAGTTCCGGACCGCGCTCTTCTACCTGCTGCTTTTCGTCGGCTGCACGCTGCTGGCCGCGGTGCTGGGGCTGGTCTCCAGCTGGATCGACCGCAAGGTGACCGCGCGGATTCAGGCCCGGGTGGGCCCGCCGTTCCTGCAGCCCTTCTACGATTTCGTGAAGCTCCTGGGCAAGGAGACCCTGATTCCCGCGGGGGCCAACCGGATGGCCTTCCTGCTGATGCCCCTGGTGGCCCTGGCCGCGATGGGCCTGGCCGCCACGGTGCTGCTGGGCAACGTCTTCTGGCAGAACGGCCTGATCGGGGCCTGGGGGTTCGTGGGCGACGTGGTGGTGGTGCTCTACCTGCTGGTGGTGCCCTCGGCGGCGCTGGTGGTGGGGGCCTCCAGCTCCAACAACCCCTTCGCCTCGGTGGGCGCCAGCCGCGAGCTCAAGCTGCTGATGAGCTACGAGCTGCCCATGCTCCTGGCGGTGGCCGCGGCTCTGACCCTGGCGTCGGGTGCGGAGCTGCGCTTCACGCGCGAGGCCCAGCGCCAGGTGGACGAGCGCCTGGGGGTCAAGTCGGTGCTGGTCTCCCGCGAGGGCAAAGAGGGCAAGCTGAAGGCCAAGCAGACAGAGTTGGAGTGGAAGAAGAAGTATCGGGACGAGATTATCGTTGAGAACTTCCCCGAAGACGCGAAGCGCCTGATGAACCTGCGCCAGGAAATCAAGAAGGCCCGCAGCGCCGCCAGCGCCGGCGCGCAAATGGCCGAGGAGGCGGAGCTCAGGGGTGAAGAGGACGGGCTGATCGCCTCGGCCGCGAAGAAGGCTGCGGAGTTGGAGAAGCGCGCGGGCTCGCTGAAAGACGAGATCAGGCGCCTGGCCCGCGCCGGAGACCCGGCGGCCGTCGACAGGACGATAGAGCTGAAGAAGCTGGAGAAGAAGATTGACATTCTGGAAGATCTTCCGAAGCTCATCGCGAGCGTCAGGGCCCTGCCGGAAGAGGTCGAGGCCTATCGCCAGGCGTGGGCCGGGGCCCCGCAGCCGCCCCCCCTGGCTGCCAAGGTGCCGCTGCGTCTGAGGCGGATTCTGACAGTGCGCCGGGCCGGGCCGATGCCGGATGAGAGACTGCTGTTGGTCGACACGGTAGTTGATAAGGTCGGTGACCTGTACCGCACCAGGGATCGCGGAAGGAAAGCTGTTGAGGAGCGGCTGAAGTCCGGGGAGATCGAGGTCGACGAGACAGAGAAGCTTCGTACCGAGGTGGCCCGCCGCAACCGGGAATTGACGTCCATCGACGCGGACGCGAAGCGTTTGGGTGGGGTCGAAGACTCCGCCTCCCGCCTGGACGGCGCCGCGCTGGCCGGGGCGGTCCGGGGGCGGTCGGCGGACCGCTGGGCGTCCTACTTGGTGCTGGCCGTCTGCGTGCTGGTGGTGCTCTGCTGCGCGCAGGCCAAGCTGGGACTGGTGCCCTTCGACTGCGCCGAGGCCGACACCGAGATCGCCGGCGGGGTGCTCATCGAGTACGGCGGGCCGCTGCTGGCGATCTGGAAGCTGGTCAAGGCCATGCTGCTCTTCACCCTGCCGGTGTTCATTGGCGTTGTTTTCCTGGGGGGCTTCCGCTTCTACGTGCCGGGCGGCACGTTCTGGGAGCACGCCGGGCAGGCGGCCGTGTCGCTGGCCAAGTACGTGCTGATCCTGGTCTTCTTCGTGCTGGTGAGGAACACCAACCCCCGGGTGCGCGTGGACCAGGCCATGCGTTTCTTCCTGGGGCCGATGGCCTTCCTGGCTTTCGTGGCGCTGGTACTGGCCGTGGTGGTACACTGGATGAGCGTCGGATAGGGGCGTGCGCGGGAAATGAGCCTGACGCTGAAAGCGCTGAAGAAGAGCTGCTGGGTCTACCACGTCAACGCCGGGGCCTGCAACAACTGCGACATCGAGGTCCTGGAGCTCTTGACCCCCCGCTTCGACGTGGAGCGCTTCGGCATCCTGCTGGCCGAGAGCCCGCGCCACGCCGACGCCCTGCTGGTCAGCGGCATCTGCACCCGGCAGGCGGCCCCGCGGGTCCAGGAGGTCTACCGCTCGGTGCCCCAGCCCTGCGTGGTCTTCGCCCTGGGGGCCTGCACCAACACCCGGGGGGTCTTCAAGGGCGGCTACAACGCGCCGCGCCCGCTCGACGAGGTCATCAGAGAGGTGGACCCCGGGGCCAAGATCGTTTACGTGCCGGGGTGCCCGCCCAAGCCCGAGGCCATGATCCTGGCCGTGGTCAAGGCGCTGGCGAGCCTGTGAGGCGATGAGATGAGCCTGGCGGACCGCATCAAGACCACGCTCGGCGAGGCCGCGCTGGAGATCGACGGCCCGCTGCCGGGGCGGCTGTACGTCTACGTCCCCGCCGAGCGGATCGTCGCCGCGGTGCGCGGCCTCTACGAGGACATGGGCGCCCGCTTCGTGATAATAACCGGTCTGGAATCGCGCAACGCTTTCGAGATTCTCTACCACTTCAGCTTCGACTCGGAGGGCGCGCTGGTCACCCTCAAGACCAGCGTGCCGCTGGACTTCCCGGAGATCGACTCGGTCGCCACGGTGCTCTCCGGGGCGCTGTGGATCGAGCGGGAGATCACGGACCTTCTGGGCGTTTCCTTCCGGGGCCACCCCGACATGCGCCGGTTGATTCTGTCCGACGACTGGCCTGAGGGGATTTACCCCCTGAGGAGGAAATACAAGCTATGAAGAAGACCGTGCTGCCCGTGGGGCCCTTCCACCCCATCCAGGAGGAGCCGGAGTGCTTCGAGCTCCACCTGGACGGCGAGCGCATAGTGGACATGGACGTGCGCATCGGCTACAACCACCGCTCCATCGAGAAGATCAGCGAGAGCAAGACCTTCCACCAGGTGCCCTTCCTGGTCGAGAGGGTCTGCGGCATCTGCTCGGCGTCGCACCCCATGGCCTACGTCCACGCCGTGGAGGACATCGCCGGGATCAAGCCTCCTCCCCGAGCGCTTTACCTCCGGACCATCGTCTGCGAGCTGGAGCGCATCCACAGCCACCTCCTGTGGGTGGGCCTGGCCGGGCACTTCATCGGCTACAACACGGTGTTCATGTGGGCGTGGAAGTATCGCGAGCCGGTCCTGGACTGGTTCGAGCGCGCATTCGGCAACCGCAACAATTATGAGAACTTCTGC
>CAZONU010000389.1:2857-4819 GCA_964581145.1 uncultured Planctomycetia bacterium | reverse complement strand
CCGTGGGCTCGCCGGATTTCTTCTCAGGCTTCCCTATCTCGATCCACTTGGGCGGCGTCGCCGGGGCCTCTGTCCCGGCCGGGGGGCTCTCGGTCTTTTCCGCCGTCTTGGCCGGACCGCCCTGGCTGTCCCCCGGCGCTCCCTTGCCGCGAAAATACAGGAAAGCGGCGACTGCAAGAACGCCGAGACAGGCCGCGACAAAGGGCAGGATTATCCGCTTCATGATTGCCCCTCGTTGGAGGTACCGAAAGGCATAATACCCGGTTCCTCCATCCCCGTCTACTTCAACTCCCACCCCAGGCCCGGGCGATCGGGGATGGGACGATGTGAAACCGCTCAAGTGGGTCGAAAACGGATTCTGCAGACCACCCGGCTCATTTGAGTGCTTTCAGGACTTCAGGGGACTTCCCGAAGCAGGTCTTGAGTAGCCTTTTGGTCTCGCGGAGGATCAGTGCTTGCTTCTCTGTCTTCAGCCGGGCAAGCAGCGCATCGCGTGCCGCCTTGGACTTGAGCGGCGGCGAATCCAGCACTCTCGCCGGGCGCTCGTCCTCCCCCGCCTTGACCAGCGCGGTGAAGCGGGCGATCCGCGCCCCGTACTCAGTGCGCTCGCCGATCTCGCCGGCAGGCATCTTTCGGAAGGCCTTCTCCTCAAGCTTGAGGGCCTCGGCGTAGTTGCCACAGGCCGCGTGGCAGACCGCCAGCGTGTCCAGCCGGTAGGGGTATCCCGACTGAGCCGCGTCGGTGGCCTGCACTGCCTGCTTGCTGAGCCTCAGGGCCAGGCGGGAGCGCGCCGGGTCCACAGGGAACTTGGTGACCAGGTCCCAGGCCAGGGAGTTGCGGGCCTGCGGGCTCTTGACCCTGGCGGCCAGGGCAGCGAGCTCCGCCTTCTTGCCGCGAATGCAGGCCAGGTTGAACTTGAAGTCCGCCCGGCCGGGAGCGGCCTTGACCGCTTCCTCGGCAGCGAGGGCCGCCTTCTTGGGGTCCCGCAGCTTGGGGTCCTTGGTGGTGAAGAGTTCCACGGCCAGCCAGTTCAGCACCTCGGCCCGCCGGTCGCCACGCTCATACAGCTTCAGGAATACCCGGGCGGCTGCCGCCCGCTCGACGGGACGGCTGCTGTTGGTGAAGCTGCTGGCCAGGTTGGAGGCCATCCTCCAGTCCTGGATCATGGCCACGGCCGCGCGGTAGGCGAAGGCCGGCCTGCGCTTCTCGGGCAGTGCCCTGGCGAAGGCCTCCAGGCCCTTGTGCATCCTGCGCTCGGGTTTCGATCGGGGGCCCAGTCGCCCCAGGAAGTCAACTACATCGTCCTCCAGTTCGGGGTGCGGACGACCGCATATGAAGTGAAAGACCTTCCAGCGCTCATCTTCCTTGGCCTGGCGGAGCCCCAGCCGCAGCGCCTTGCGAGCCAGTCGGGCTGCGGCGGCGTTCTTCTGCCGGGGATCCAGTTGCCCCTCTGCGCCGGCCTCGCCCTTGAGAAAGGAAGCCAACAGCGCGTCCGCTTTCGCGTCAGCCCCCTCAGCGTCGGCGGCATAAGCCATCTCAATGGGTCCGGAAACCAGCTCCCTGCTGCCGGAGAAGAGCTTGCCCTTGACCGCCTTCCGGGCCTTGCCGGGAGCTGCGATCTCCAGGTAGGCCTGGGTCAACGCGGCGCCCTTGGCGCTCTTGATGGGCTCTGCGTCCATCAGACAGCAAATGCTCTGCCCGGGCTTGAGGCGTAAGAAGTCAAGAGGCTTGACCTCAGCCTTCATGCTCACGAAAACCGTGCGCGCGTGGCTGGTACCCTTGTCGGGCTCGGGCTGCAGCGCCAGGCTCCAGAAGTGCTGGAATATGCTGATGTCCGCCTTGGACGTGTTGGTTATGGTCAGCCAGAGCGTGACCGCCTCTCCGGGCCGGGGCTTGCGGCCCACCAGCGCCGCCGAGAGGGTCAGCCCCTCAATAGCCGCGCCGGGCCTGCCCTTCAGCCTG
>CAZONU010000389.1:0-2847 GCA_964581145.1 uncultured Planctomycetia bacterium | reverse complement strand
CGTCGCCCAGGCGCTTGAGGATGCCCTTGAGCTTCTTGCGAACCGCTGCGACCTTACCCGGCTCCGCCCGCACCTGGCCGGCCTGCGCCGGCGCGGCAAGCGCCGCCGGCAGGGCCACGACTACGCACAGCAGCAAGCCCGTTGAAATCCGCATGGTTCCTCTCCTCTGCGAGGCTGGGGGCAAAGGCGCTCGGACCGACCAGGCTTACCCCGCTCCTCAGTCATAGGCTGGCCTCCCTAGCTATAGTACCTCGCAAATGGAGCTGTGGTCACGGGTTGTCGGGTGGGGATGGAAGGCCCTATGGTTGAGACCGTACATATCAGTACGCCGACCTACTTCACCTCCCACCCCAGCCCCGGGCGGTCGGGGATGGCGATGGCGCCGTCTTCTATCGTGAAGGGCTTGGCGGTCAGCCCGGTGCGCAGGGGGTTGGGGTTGAGGTCCAGCTCGCAGAGAGCCCCCGGACAGCCGGCGGCGAAGTGCAGCGCGGCGGCCAGCCCCGGCGCCGAGCCCAAAAAGTGCGGCACCACGCGCTTGCCGCGTTTGCCCGCCTCTTTTAACACCTCAAGCGCCACGTGCAGCGGCGCGTACTTGGTGAGGTCCGGCTGAACGACGTCAAAGTCCCACATGCGCTTCACGTCACCCTCCGGGAAGAGCATGACGTTCTCCCCTCCGGCGATGGGAATCGCGGTCTTTTCACGTAATTCACTCAGGCGATGCTCGTCCGCCTCGCGGAGCGGCTCCTCGATCCACTTCACATCGTAGTCGGCCAGGGGCGCGAGCCACGCGGCAGCCTGGTCAAAGCTCCAGCCGCGGTTGACGTCCACGGCCATGCGCGCGTCCGCGCCGAGGTGCTTGCGGAGTTCCGCCAGATTGCGGTGGTCCGCCTCGTCGCCGAAGCCCAGCTTGAGCTTGAAGAGCTTCACCCCGCGGGCCAGGTGCTCGTCGATGAGCTTCTTTGGCAAAGGGCTGTTGATGCCGCTGGCGTAGACCTTCACGCGGTCTGTTGGATCCTCAAAAAGCAGCTTCGCCAGGGGCTTCCCCGCGCGCCGGGCGGCCAGGTCCCAGAGGGCGATTTCGGCCGCGCAAAGGGCGCCCAGCAGCGGGCCGCGCGTCCCCGACTGGCGGGCCTGCCCCTCGAACGCTTTCCACATCCCCGCGACGAACTCCGGTATATCCCCGACCTCTTTCCCCCGAAGATAGGGGATCACTGCTTCTTCGAAAGCGGCCAGGCGCTCGCGGTGCGCCCATGCCGGGAAGTTCACCCAGCTCTCGCCCACCCCGCGCCGGCCGTCGGCGTCCTCAATCGCGAGAAACACCGCGTGGCGCGCGTCCATGACCCCGAAGGCGGTCTTCACCTGGCTCTCGATGGGAACGCTGTGGTGGCGCGCCTCGGCCCCGGCGATGCGCATGCTGGCCCTCCCCGGATCACAGGCTAGCCGCGCCCGGCGGACGGGTCAAGCCGCGCGCAAGGGATATGTTCGGGAAGCTGGCAGGGATCTGCGAGATGGTCGAGCCCGGGGACGGCGTCCACCGGCCCCCGGGCTCCGCGGAGTAGCGCTGTCTAGCCGCGGACCGCGCCGCCGCCGGTGGGGGTGCGCACCGAGAACTGCCTCTTGACGACCTTCTTGACGATGGCCTTGACCTTGCCGACGCTGATGCCCTTCTTGGTCTCGCCGGCCGAGGCGACCGAGCCGGTTCCCAGGACGGCGATCACTGCGGCGGCGATGATCATGCGTTTCATCTCTCTCTCCTCCTCCTGTCTCTCTCTGTTCCCTCCACCCGCTTGGACTCCGCGGGCCGGCGGCGGTTTCGCGAATTCCGCGAAAAGCGCGGCGAGAAAATTCTTGCATGCGCGGTACGCAACGCGTAGTATTGCGCACAAGTGCAGCACCTGACCCCTTGGGGAGGAAGCACCATGAGAGTCGTTCTCTGCCTCGCGTTCGGGCTTTCCATCCTGCTGGCCGCCGCCGGCTGCGGGCCGGAGAAGACTTCCTCCCGGAAGGGCATGGCGCTCTCCGGCACGGTGCTCTCCGCGGACCCCAGGAAGGCCGACAAGCTCTTCGCCGAGGGGCTCAAGTTCTACCGCAAGGGCCGGCCGGGCCAGCCGGACAGCAACAAGAACCTGTCCCAGGCCTCCAAGCTCTTCCGCGCCGCCAGGAAGATCTACGAGCGGGCCGCGGAGGCGGACCGCGCCGACAAGCGGCTCCCGCAGCGCATCCAGGACTGCAACGTCAAGATATATTCCTGCGCCAAGATGCAGACGCTGTGAAGGAGTTCATCTAACCACCAAGACGCCAAGACACGAAGAAGAGCTGAGAGTTGGTACGCGGCGGGAGTCAAGGTTCTTGGATTAGAGCAAGTTCGCGGAAAAGGCTCCAACTTGGTGCCTTCGTGTCTTGGTGGTTAACAGCTCTCCCCGTCAGTCCTTCACGAACTCCCCGGCCTCGACCAGTTTCTCCAGGGCGGCCTCGATCTCCTCGTCGGGCTTCTCGGCGGTGATGCCCAGCGCCGAGAGGCGCGCGAGGATCTCCAGCGGCCCGGCGGCCAGCTTCTTGTCGGCGTACTTGTAGCGCAGCATGGTCACCAGCCGGGTGAGGATCTTGCTCTTGTCGGAGAGCCGCCGGCCCATCGCTAAGCGCCGCCTTCCGGCGGCGCGAACTCGCCGGCCTCGACCAGCTTGGCGAGCGCCTCCTCGATCTGCCCGTCGGTGAGGGTGGGGGTTATGGCCAGGCCCTGGAGCCTGGTGAGCATCTCCTTGGGGTCGGCGACCCCCTTGGCGCTGCCGTGCTTCTTGACGATCATGGCCATGAGCTTGCCGAGAATCGACGTGCGCGTGGGATACT
>CAZONU010000388.1:0-4834 GCA_964581145.1 uncultured Planctomycetia bacterium | reverse complement strand
GCACCGGCGGAGGAGGTCTTCTGCGCGGCGGCCGAGGGCCGCTACGACGCGGTCTTCGTGGACACCGCCGCCGGCGCCGGCGAGGGGGTGCGCGCCTTCCTGCGCGCCGCCGACCGGGTGGTGATCGTCACCAACCCCGAGCCCACCGCCATCACCGACGCCTACGCGCTGGGCAAGATGCTGGCCCGCGAGGGCCAGCGGCGGCTGGGCGTGGTGGTGAACATGGCCCGCTCGGAGCGGGAGGGCGCCCGGGTGGCCAATCGCTTCTCGATCGTGGCCCGGCATTACACCGGCGTCCGCGTCGAGGAGCTGGGCGCGGTGCCCTTCGACTGGGAGGTGGCCGCGGCGGTCAGAGAGCGGCGGCCGGTCCTGGCCGGCAGGCCGCGAGCCGCGGCCAGCGCCGCGCTGCGCCGGCTGGCGACGCGGGTGTGGCGCTGGGCCAAGCCGGCTCCCGGGGAGCGCCCCGGGGCCGGGGCCGGCGGGGGAGTGCTGGCCCGGGTCTTCTGCCGGGCGGCCGCAAGGTGAGGGGCTGAGGCATGCGCAAGATACTGGCGGTCTTCCTGGCGCTGGCGGCCTTCCTGGCGGTGTGCCTCTACTGGCTGTGGCAGATGGCCACGGGCCGGCCGGCGCTGGCGGTCGAGGAGGTGGCCCTGCGGGCCGTCCTGGCCATGGTGGCGGCCTACATTGCCGGGCGGTTCATCGGCCGGCTGGGCGTCTCGGTCATCTCCGAGGCCTGGCAGGAGGCCCAGGCGCGCAGCAGGGACCGCGCGGCGGCCAGGGCGCTGGACGCGGCCGGGGGCGAGAGCCCCGCGACGGAGCCGCCCGGCGGGGCCGAGCCGCCGGCGCGGGGGTGATAGAAGGCGGATGATGAGTCTCCAGGGGGGAACTGGAGGGACGGACGGTGCTGGCGACTAAGAGAAAGAAGCAGAGAGAGGTGGCCAGGCTCTGGCGTCAATTCGTCAAGCGGCGGGACACCGCCACGCGGAACGAGCTGGTCGAGCACTACCTCCCGCTGGTCCGCTATCACGCCGAGCGGATCAAGACCAGCAGCAACCTGCCCAGCATGGTGGACATCAATGACCTCATCAGCGCGGGCATCGTCGGCCTGATCGAGGCCATCGGGAAGTTCGACCCGGGCCGGCGCATCAAGTTCGAGACCTTCTGCGCGCAGCGGGTCCGCGGGGCGATGTTCGACTACCTGCGGCGCTGTGACTGGGTCCCCCGGCAGATTCGCAGCAAGGCTCACAAGCTGGCCGCCCGCCGCAATCACCTGGCCTCCCGCCTGGAGCGGCCGCCCACCGAGGGCGAAATGGCCGAGGAGCTGGGCATGTCCGTCGAGAGCTACCGGGCCCTCGCCGAGAACCTGTGCATCAAGGACCAGATCTCCATCGAGGGCTACCAGGTGGACTCCTCCAAGTACGACTGCAAGCTGCAGATGGAAATGGCCCCCGACCAGAACGCCCGCCACCCGCTCACGGTGCTGCAGCGCCAGGAGCTGCGCCAGGCGGCTGAGCGCGGCCTCTCCGAGAAAGAGAAAACCGTCCTCATCATGTACTACTACGACCAGCTGACCATGAAGGAAATCGGGGAGGTGCTGGGCATTTCCGAGAGCCGCGTGTGCCAGATTCACAGCCAGCTGCTCAAGTTCCTCCGGCGGAAATTCGAGGATCTGGGGCTCGACGGGCCGATTGAGGAGTGAGCGGGCGTGCCCCGTGCCCGGGAATGTTCGTTTAAGCCCTTAAGTGGGCGTGAGATACGCCGATATGTAAGGGGGGCCAGGGAAGGCCGCCCGCAGCCTCCCGGAGGGCCGGGTCCTGCGCGCTTGAGGGTGCCGAGATGCAGATCAGCAACGTGGGCGAGAACCTGGCCAAGACCGAACTGGTCCAGCGCCTGCAGCAGATCATGCAGGACGCCGCCCGCGCCGCTCAGGCCACCCAGACCGTGGACGGTGACGAACGCAGCCGTATTGCCCAGGAGCAGGTTGAAGAGACCGAACAGACCGAGAACGAGGCCATCCGCGAGGAGGGCGGCGGGGGGGAGCGCGGCCAGCGCCGCCGCCGCAGGAAGCAGAAGGACGAGGAGCAAGAGGAAGAGGCCCCGAAGCAGAGCCCCTCGGTGAGCGGCGAAGGCCGGATCATCGACGTCACTATCTAGAAGCCAGTTAGGTCTGCCTCATGCCCAGTGGAGAACCTCGGTGAGCAGCTCAGTGGCACTGATTGGTGACATAGGGGCCGGAGTGTTACGGCATGGTGACATTCGGCTTGGGACACAGCCGTCCAGACCTGGCTATCCGGGGCATTTCAGCTGCCCTAACTGACTGTAATATAGGGCTATAGCTAAATTCCCGCTTTGTTCCCCCGACTAGCACGCTGCTTGCTATGTGTTGGGTGAAATGTCAGAGATTTCCGCGAGGAAGGAGGAATCTCATGAAGCTTCGAGAGAGGAAGGGCTTCTCGCTGCTCGAGGTGATGTTCGCCGTGGCCATTTGCGGGATGATGTGCGCGGGCGCGCTCTCGCTGATGATCAAGATTGACACCAGCAACCGCTGGATGTACGAGCGGACCATCGCCTATCGCGCGGCCCACCAGGCCATGGAGGTGCTGCTCGCCGAGGACATCGACAGCATGCTCCTGCAGGACGGCAACACCTTCGCGGTGACCCAGACCACCAGCGACGTGGCCACCGGGACGATAACCATCACGGACCTCAACTGGGGTGCGGCCGGGGACACTGCCGACAAAGCCTATCTGGTGCGCATGGAAGTGCGCGAGTACAGCGTGATCCTGACCGCCGTGCGAACCAGGACTTAGGAGGGAACGGCGATGAGCAGAGGCAGGAACAGCGCCGGCTACAACTTGCTGGAGGTGATCATCGCCTCGACGATCTTCGCCCTGGTGATAGCCATGGTCATGGGCATGCTGGGGCGGGCGGTGGGCTCGGCGCAGATGGACCTCAACCAGACCCACGTGGAGGACCAGGTCCAGAACGCCGTCGACCGCATCATCCAGGACCTCAAGGAGACCTCGCCCGCGAAGGTGAGCTTCTTCCAGTTCGCGGAGGACGGCCGGTCGCACACCGCGATTGCCTTCCCCTGCGCGCGCGACCTGACCGACAACTTCATCTACAAGGTGGCGGGTGACGTGCAGCAGAGGCCGGTGTGGCAGTGCATCAGGGTCTACTGCTACGTGGGCGAGCCGGGCATCAACGGGGGTTGGATTCGCAGGTACGACGACCACTCCCCGCGCAGCTACACCAACCCGATTTCAGTGACCGGCATCACCGCCAACACCATCAAGCTTTCCGACGGCACCAGCTTCCAGCGGAACGGGGCGGTGGCCGCCAACCAGCGGATCGTGGTCCTTTCCGGCCGCTTCACCCAGCTGGAGGCCGCGATGCCCGTGGCGGAGGAGGCCGTCGATTTCTCGCTCGACCCCGATCTCATCGAGGACGCGGTCCAGGATCAGGAGGTGCGCCCGCTGCGGCTCACCATCCGCAGCGAGGTGGACCACAGGTTCCCCACGTTGGCCGGCGGCAGCGTGATCACCACGCTGACCAACGAGGTGCTCAGCCGCAACCGCAACTGACGGCCGAAGAGTCCGGAGGAGGTGGACCATGCTGTTCGACGGGAAAAACCCCAGGAGCCGGCAGGGCACGGCGCTGATCATCGTGATGTCGCTGCTGATCGTCTTCGCCGGCCTGGCGGGCGCCATGCTGGTGCTGCACGCCTCGCGCAACGTGTCGGAGCTGCGCTCCGAAGAGCGCCTGGAGCGGATGTACGCGACGGAGGCCGGGCTGGAGCGCACCCGGCTGGAGGTCAACCTGAACGGCGCCTGGCTGGGCGCCAACGCCGGCCAGCCGCTGGCCACCTTCGCCAACACCGAGACCACCTTCGCCATCCGCAACTACACCGTGAGCGTGCGGGTGCAGGGCGCGAGCGGGGCGTGGTACCTGGTGACCTCCACGGCCACGGACCCGCAGGGCGCGAGCACGTCGGTTTCGATGACCTGCAAGGGGGCCACGTACTTCGCCGACTACGCGCGCTTCGTGCACAACGGCAACCTGAACATCGGCAACTACGCCAGCTACGGCGCCAAGGTCCACGCCAACGGCCAGCTCAACGTGATCGGCAGCTACGTCACCTTCTACGACGACGTCACCGCCACCGGCAAGATCGGCTACTCGGGGCCCGGCAAGGCGACGGTGACCTTCTACAAGTCGGCCACCGGCGGGGTGCCCTACATCGACCTGCCCGGCATCGACGAGCTCAAGGGCCTGGCCGAGAGCGCGCCGGCGGGCGCCAGCATCTACGACTGGAACGACCCGGAGTTCAAGGTCAAGTTCAAGAACGCAACCGGCGTCTTTCCGGGCAACGACCTCGAGGTCGATGTCACCTTCAAGCAGAACAAGATGACCGTGGTCTCGACCAGCGCCGGCAAGACCATGACCGAGGCGGACATCGACGTCTGCCATCAGGGGACCATCTACTCCACCGGGCCGATGACGGTGAGGGGCAACCTCAGCCGGCGCCTCTCGGTGCTGTGCCCCAAGCCGGTCTCCATCGACGGACCGCTGCGCTACACCGACGACGCCGGCGAGGGCCAGGAAGCCGGTCTTGTACAGTTGGCGGACCTCGGCGTCGCTGAGCTGCCGGCTGAAGAACATCACCTCGTCGATCGCGGCGTCGAGGTTCACCAGCCCGCCCCCCCAGCCGACCGGGGCAGAGAGGTGGAGCCGCGTGGAGACGTGCCGGAGGAACTTCGGCGTCACGGCGATCTTCAGCTCGCCGTCGATGTAGACGGAAACGCTTTTATCAGCGGCTGGACTGAAGGCGGTC
>CAZONU010000387.1:0-4855 GCA_964581145.1 uncultured Planctomycetia bacterium | reverse complement strand
GTTGCCTCCGGCGGCGAAGCCCTGGCTGATGCCCTCCAGGTCGCTCATCACGTTGGCGTGGGTGAGCATGACTCCCTTGGGCTCGCCGGTGGAGCCCGAGGAGAAGACGATGGTGCAGAGCCCGTCGATGTCCCGGCCGCGCCTGCCGTAGATGAGGCGCAGCAGCCACTGAGGGCAGAGCTCGCCCTCCAGCGCCGCCAGCAGCCGCCGCCCGCGGCCGATGGCCGCCCTGAGGTCCTCGATGTAGAGGTGCCGCGGCGAGTCCACGCCCACCGCCAGCCCCAGGCTCTCCAGCTGGACTCTTTCCAGAAATTCGCGGCTGGTGATGATCGTGCGGATGCCGCACTGCAGCACCGCCGAGCGGATGCTCTCCCGGCCCGCGGTCCAGTTGAGGTTGACCGGCACCCTGCCGGCCAGGAGCAGGGAGATGTTGCTCAGCGCCGCGGCGGCGCTGGCCGGCAGGAGCACCCCCACGCACTCGGGCCCCCCGGCCAGGCGTCTTTTCAGATGGTCGGCCAGGGCCAGCGCGCTCCACAGCGCGCGGCGGTAGCTCAGCGCGGCCCCGGTGGTGTCGGCCATGCACAGCCGGCTTCCGGCGGAGCGCGCCGAGGCGATGAAGGCCTCGTGGAGCAGCACCTGGTCGCCCTTGCGCAGCGCGAAGGCCTCGGTGCCCAACTCGGCGACCGCCTGGCGGACCTCGGCGGCGGTGCTCGAGCCCGGCAGCGGCTCGCCGAAGGAGACGGTGACCTTGCTGCGCGCCGGGAAGAGGCCGGGGGTCTTCCAGAAGGCGCGGCCGCCCTCGAAGCTGAAGATGCTGCCCCACATCCGGTCGATGTACACCGGGATGATCGGGGCGTCCAGCCCCTTCATTATCCGCTCGAAGCCGCGCTGGAAGCGGAGCAGGTTGCCCGTCCGGGTGATGGAGCCCTCCGCGAAGATGCAGACCAGGTCGCCGCCCCGGACCAGCTCGGCCGCGCCGCGCAGGCTCCTGACCATCTCCCGGGGGCGGTCGCTCATCGAGACGGGGATGATCTTGAGCTGCCGGCAGCCCCAGTGGACTATGGGCCACTCGTAGAAGCGGCGGTACATGATGAAGCGCACGAAGCGCTGCAGGCAGGCCAGGACCAGCGGCGCGTCCAGGTAGCTGACGTGGTTGCAGACCAGCAGCGCCCCGCGGTCCTTGGGCACGTTCTCGGCCCCGGTCACCCTGATACGGTAGAGCAGGCGGGCGAAGCAGAGCAGCGCGAAGCGCAGCAGGAAGTCGGGCAGCAGCGTGAATATGTAGCCGGTCACGGCCACGGTGAGCCCCGCCAGGAAGAGGTAGACCTTGGCGGGGTCCTGGAAGTACCGGCCCACCAGCACGAAGAGGCCCGCGCCCAGGATGATGCCGGTGAAGGACAGGAAGTTGTTGGTGGCGATCACCGTGCCCTTGGCGTCGCGCGGCGCGCGCTGCTGCACGAAGGCGGCCAGGGGCACCAGGTAGAAGCCGCTTCCGGCGCCGAGCATGAAGATCACGGCGGCCACCCAGAACCTGGAGCCGGCCACGAAAGCCAGGAGCAGGCTGGAGAGGGCCATGGCCGCGGCGCCCACCGGCACCAGGCCGAACTCCACCTTCTTGCCGCTGAGGCGCCCGGCGGCCACGCTGCCCGCGCCGATGCCCACCCCGGCCAGGGCCAGGTAGAGCCCGACGCCCAGCCCCTCCAGTTTCATGAGGTTGTAGCCGTAGAGGTAGAAATTCAGCAGGAACAGCGAGGACATCAGCCAGAAGTAGGAGGTCCCCAGCACGGAGAGAAACAGCGACCGGTCGCGGCGGACCGCGCTTATGTTCTCCCAGGCCTCGGCCAGGAAGTTCCAGCGGACCCCCCCGCGCGCGCCGGCGGGGGGGAGCTTCTCGATGAAGATGCTGGTCAGCGCCCCCAGCGCGGCCACCGCAGCGAGGATCAATCCTATCCAGAGCATCCCTGCCCCGTGGAAAGCATCGATCAGCATGCCGCCGAGAATCGACCCGGCGATGATGGCCAACTGGGTGAACATCCCCACCAGGCCGTTGCCGCGGGAGAGTTCGGTGTCGTCGAGGATCTCCGGGAGCACGCCGTACTTGGCCGGGCCGAAGAAGGCGCTCTGCGCGCCCATCAGGAAGACGACCGCCAGCGACACCCCGGGGTTGCGGCTCCACAGGGCCAGCGCGGCCAGTACCATCACGCCGATCTCGGCGACCTTGGCCCAGAAGATCACCGCGCGCTTGCTGAAGCGGTCGGCGAGGTACCCGGCCACCGTCGAGAAGAGGATGAAGGGCAGCGCGAAGACGGCCATCACCGCGGCGAGCATGGGCACCTGCGCGGCGGCCTGGAGGTCCATGCGCGCGACGATAAGCATGGCCACCACGGTGCGCAGGGCGTTGTCGTTGAGCGCTCCCAGGGCCTGGGCGCCCATCAGCGCCCAGAAGGAGCGGCCGGCCAGACCCCGGCGGGGAGCGGCTTCTGCTTCGCTCATGGCCGCAATCTTAGCGCCGCGCGGGGCCGCCTTCAACGGACGAGATGTTTTTAACCACAGAGGCACAGAGGCACGGAGGGGGCTCAGGTCGCGGAGATTGACGCGAGGTAGACCGCAGCCCGCCCGCCGCGTTCAGGCTCCAGGTTGTTCTCTGTGTCTTCGTGTCTCTGTGGTTGAGAGACTCTACCGCGCCACGCAGACCCGGTCGCGGCCGGCGTGCTTGGCCCGGTAGAGGGCCCGGTCGGCCTGCTGGAGCATGGCCCGCACCGAGCCGTGCCGCTTGGTGAACTTGCAGACCCCCGCCGAGACGGTGACGGCCAGGCGCCCCTTTCCGGCCCGCAAGCTGGTCCCGGCGGTCTCGCGGCGCACCCGCTCGGCGAAGATGCGCCCCGCGCGGGTGCCGGCCGCGGGCAGGAGCACGGTGAACTCCTCGCCGCCGTAGCGCGCGGGGACGTCCACCTCGCGGCAGCACTTCTTGAGGACGCGCGCGAAGCCGCGCAGCACCGCGTCGCCGGCGTCGTGGCCGTGGCGGTCGTTGACCTGCTTGAAGTGGTCGAGGTCGAAAAGCGCCAGGGCGGCCAGGCCCCCGTAGCGCCTGACGCGGTCCAACTCCTCCTTGAAGAACTCGTTGAAGGTCCGGCGGTTGTAGAGCCCGGTGAGCTCGTCGCGCATGGCCGTCCGGCGCAGGCGGGAGTGCTCCTGGGTCAGCGCGGCCAGCTGGCGGTTGGAGGCCTCCAGGAGGTCCGACTGGGTGATGATGCCCGCCAGCTTCTCGCGCTCGGTGACCGCCAGGCGGCGGACGTGGTGCTCGCGCATCTTCTGGAGCGCGCCGGCCAGCGATACCCGCGGCGAGCAGGTGAGGAGCGGCGCGCTCATCGCCCGCCGGGCGCTGACCTCCAGGCGTTTATCGCTGGCCAGCCGGCGGACCACCGCGCGCTCGGAGATGAGCCCCAGGGGCTTGCCGCCGGTGGCCACCACCACGCAGCTGATGCTCTGCCCGATCATCCGACGGCAGACCTCGCGGAGGGGCGTCTCCGGCTCCACGGTGACCACCGAGCGGGTCATGTAGGCGCCGACGGTGTTGCTGTGGTCCGAGGAACGCTCGGGCGCGGACGCAGCCTTGGAGCGCTTGCCGCTGCGCTTCTTTTTCTTCTTCATGGCCGGGACATTATACCCCCCGCCCGCCGCTCCGTCGCGGAAAATGTTCGCTACTTGTCGGGATTCCTGACCGCGCGAATCTTCTTAAGGGCTTTGGCGGCCATGTCCCGGACCCACCGGCTCTCGTCTCCGAGCAGCTTCTCCAGTTCGGGGATTGCCCCAGCGGCCGGCGGGCCGATCTCGCCCAGGGCCCTTGCCGCGTGTCCGCGAATCATCGCCTCCTTGTCGCCCAGCGCCTTAATCAGGGCGGGGGCGGCTGCCCTGGCGCCGGGGCCGAGGTCCGCCAGAAAGACGGCCGCGCTTTGTCGGGTGTTGAAGCCCTTGCCGGGCGACAGGCCTTCCGCAATGATGCCGACGGCCTCCTCGCGCCGGCGCCCGAGCTTGAACAGGGCGTGGGCCGCCGATATGCGAGCGTTATCACTCTTGGCCTTGAGCAGCTTTTCCAATGCCTGTATTCCGCGCTCCTTCTCTCCCACCTGAGTCAGTGCCTTGGCGGCGGACAGGCGCACGTAGGGGGCCGAATCGCTCAGGAGCTCGGTCAGCGCCGGCGCGGCCTCTTTCGCGGCCGGCCCGAGGCCGCCCAGCGCCGTGGCGGCCGCCCAGTTCACGACCGGGTCTCCTTCCTTGAGGAGCCCTATGAGCCGGGGCACGGCCGCGCCGGCATCCGGGCCAATCGCGCCCAGCGCCAATGCGGACCGCATCTGAACGCTCTGCTGCTCGTCGCCCAGCGCGCGGATCAATGCCGGCACTGCGGGCGCGGCACCACCCTTGAGCTTGCCGAGGGCCTCGGCGGCGCGTTCCCGGACCTTGGGGTTCTGATTCTCCAGGGCCCTAACCAAGGCGGGCACGGCTCCCGGTTGGCGGCATTCACCGAGGACTTCGACTGCCAGGTCCTTGTGGGGAGCAAACCGATCAGGGACCCACAGATAAAGACAGAACCGGTCGGCGGCTTTTTCCGGACCGCCGAACTTCCTTATTGTGGGGCCGAATACGCCGGACCCAAGAACTGTATTCTCCTGTGTCCAGGCTCTCTTGCATTCCTCGGTGACCTTCCGGAGTTCCGACCGGACTTGGCCGACCGGCACCACCACCAGCCACGAAAAGAGGCCCAGGGCAATGAGCAGAGTAAGGGCCATTCCCCAATAGACATATCTATGAAAGTCCGAGTCAAGAGAAGACACCTTCTTCTCCGAGCTCCCCGGGG
>CAZONU010000386.1:0-4882 GCA_964581145.1 uncultured Planctomycetia bacterium | reverse complement strand
GTCTCCCGGGAGGCCGCCGAGCGCGGCGTTTACCTGAGGAGCCTCAGCAAGCGCGAGTTCCTGGCCGAGGTGCTGGCCGCCCGGGGGGGCTACTGGGCGCGGGCCGGGAAGCCGGCGCGCGCCCGCCGCGACCTGAAGCTGGCCCTGGCGGTGCTGCCGGCCAGCGCCCAGGCGCTGGTCAACCGCGGGTATCTCGCCGAGCGCTCCGGGCGCTTCGAGGCCGCCCTGGGCGGCTACCGCCGGGTGCTGGCCCTGGACCCCGAGAACATCTCGGCGCTCAACAACCTGGCCGGGCTGCTGGTCGCCGACCCGGAGCGCCCGGAGTACGACCCCGCCGGCGCCCAGGGGCTGATCGCCGCCGCGCTGCGCCGCAGCCGCCGGACCTTCCCCGACAAGCGCGCCGCCATCCTGGACACCGCCGGCCGGGTCGCCGCCGCCGGGAAGGACTGGCGCAGCGCGGCGCGCTACGCGCGCAAGGCCTCGGCCCTGGCCCCCGGCCGCGCCGACTACCGCCGGCGCGCCGCCGAGTACGCCCGCCGCGCCGGGGAGGCCGCCAAGCAGGCCGCCGCCGCGGGCGCGGCCGGAGGCGGGAAGTAATGGGCCTGGCCCTGCTGGCCGCCGCGTTGACAGTCAGCTTCCTGCTGGTGGCGGTCTTCGTCGCGCTGGTGCGCGCCCGGCTCAAGGAGCGCGAGCAGCTCGAAAGCGGGGAGCTCGCCGACCGGGAGGAGCTCGCGGCGAAGAAGAAGCACCGCCCGCGGCTGGCGCCCTGGCTGGCCTGCTCGGGGGCGGCCCTGGTGCTGTGCACCGCGCTGGCCCTGTTGTGGCTCAAGGGCTGCCAGACCCTGGGCCGGACCGTCAGCCAGGGCCAGGAGCAGTACGCCTGCCAGGAGTCGCTGGCCATGCAGGCCGACTGGTTCGGGCCCTACTGGGACCAGAACAAGAAGCTGCCCGGGCCCGAGGAGGTGCCGCTGGTCAACATCGAGTGTCCGCGGCACAGCCAGTTCGTCTACGTCGGCCACCGCAAGATAAGCCTGGGCGGCGCGCGGGTGCTCATCGTGGAGCTCGACGCCCACCCGGACGGCTCCCGGCGGGTCCTGCTGGTGGACGAGAGCTTCCTGGCGGCCAAGAAGACCGTGGCCCAGGCCTCGGGGATGGGCGCCGGGGGCATGGCCGGCACTTGGCAGAACCGCACGTACTTCCGCGCCGAGCCGCTGGACGAGCACCGCTACGAGACCATCCGCGAGGCCGTCGAGAGGCTCGAAGAGGACGAGGAGGAGGTCAAGTGAGCCGCGCGGCCGCCCGGCGCATCGTCGACGCCAACCTCAACCGCTGTCGCGAGGGGCTGCGCGCCGCCGAGGAGTACGCGCGCTTCGCGCTGGCCGACCGCGGCTCGGCCGGGGCGCTGCGCGGCCTGCGCCGGGATCTCGGCCGGCTGGGCGGCGACCTGTTTGACGCGAAAGAGATCCTGGCCGCGCGCGCGCCCGCGGAGGACGTCGCCGCGGCGGCGCCCACCTCCCCGCGCGCCGACGAGGCCGCCGTGGCCCGCGCCGCGCTGGCCCGCGCCGGCGAGGCCTTGCGGGCGTTGGAAGAGTACGGCGGGCTGCTGGACGCTTCTGCTCCCGGGCGCTTCGCGCCGCTGCGCTTCAAGTTATACGCCGTCGAGAAGGCGCTGGCCGCGGGCGACGCGGTCCGCAAGCGCCGCCTGGGGGACGCGCGGCTCTACGTGCTGCTGACCGAGGCGCTGTGCAGGAACGGGGACGTATTCGAGACTGCCAGAGAGGCCGCCGCCGGGGGCGCGGACATGTTCCAGTACCGCGAGAAGCAGATGGAGGACGGCGCTTTTCTCGCCAGCGCGCGCCGCCTGGCGGAGCTCTCGGCCGAGCTGGGGGCGCTTTTAATCGTTAACGACCGCGCCGACGTCGCGCGCCTGGCGGGGGCCGACGGCGTTCACCTCGGCCAGGGGGACCTCTCCGTCGCCGAGGCCCGCGAGATAATGGGCCCGGGGCGCATCGCCGGCCGCTCGACGCACAGCCCTGAGCAGGCCGCCGCGGCGGCAGGTGAGGGCGCCGACTACATCGGCGTGGGCCCGGTTTACGTCACCAAGACGAAAGAGCACGCCGCCGCGGTGGGGCCGGAATATGTCTCGCACTGCGCGCGGGAGGTGGACCTGCCCGGCTTCGCCATCGGCTCTGTTAACGAGACTACGGTTGACGAGGTCCTGGCCGCCGGGGCGACGCGCCTGGCCATCTGCACGGGGATAACCATGCGGGAGGACGTCCGCGCCGCGGCGCGGTTCTTCCGGGAGAAGCTCGATGCGGCGGTGGGGGAGGGGGCCGGCTGAATCGCGTTACATCAACTACGACGCAGTCGGCAACCGCAACTACGAGAACAGCGACGGCACCGAGCGCTACTACACCTACGACGCCGCCAACCAGCTTACCCAGATTCACGAGCTGCCGGCCACGGGCACCTACTACGCCTACGACGCCCGCGGAAACTGCTTGCGCCTTCAGGAGTCCGACGGTACCATATATTTCGCGTACAACGACGTGAACCTGGTCGAGGAAATCAAGTACAAAGACAATACGATGAACTACTTCGCATATGACGCCATGCTCCGCCGCTTCGCCGTACAGGAAAGCACAGGGGGGAGTGAAAGAAATGAGTAAACTGTCCCCGGAATACACGAGTGAGGCGATGATGGACGCGAGGCCCAAGAGGCACTTGGGGAAGCGGGCGGCCGGCCTGTGGCTGGCGGCTTGGGTGGGGCTTGCTTGCCTGGGCTGCGCGCGTGCGGGTGCCGGGGAGGGCGTGGGCCCCTGGCGGGTCGTCGTTCAGGACGCCAGCGTCGAGCCGCTGGACGTGAGCGCCGACGGCCGGCTGGTGGTCGGCAGGGAGTTCCACGCCCAGCACGTCCTTCACGTGGTGGACATCCCCTCCGCGCGGACGGTGCTTACCGTCCGCCTCCCGGCCCGCGTGGGTCACGCGGTTCTCTCTCCGTCCGGCGACACCGTTGCGGTGTCGACGGGCCACTGGTCAGCAGGCGGCATCTATCTGGTCAGGGTCTCAGAGGGACGGGCCGAGCTTGCCATCAGGGATGCCTGCGGCGTGCTGGCTTTCAACAAGGACGCCACGCGCCTGGCCGTCCTGGGAACTTTCCCCCGGCTCAAGAAGGCCGAACCCAAATACACCTTCGACCGCACGTGCGGGCTGGGGGTTTATGACCTGGCCGCCCGGAAGTGGCTGGCGCGGACCGGGACGCAGGCGGTGATCCCCGTGGCCGCGGCCTTCGAGGGCGGGAAGGCGGTTGGTTACGGCACGGGGGGGAGCCCGTATCACATGCTGCCGCGGACCTTCCCGTGCCACACGACGCTCGACCCGGCCAGCGGAGAGGCGGTCACCAAGACGGGGCCGGTGAAGGACTTCAGCTACTGGAAGCCCCAGAAGCCCCCGAAACCCGTAAAGGCCTATCAGGCCCCGGCGTTCGTGGAGCAGCGGAGGCAGGCACGCAAGAACGCGCGCGAGAGGCTCATCGACATCAGGGCGAAGCTGTATCATTCTTCCCGCGAACCCGCGCCCTTCGCGGCCATCGGCGAGGCCGGGCGCGTCCGCTTTATCGCCAAGAGCTGGTTCACCGCCCCGCGCGGCTGGCACGTCGCGGTCCTCACCGTGGACGAGAAGGGCCGCATCTCTGGGACGGATCCGGTCCCCTCGGTGGCCAGGTGGTTTCGGCCCTGCGGGAATCGCCTGGTGACCGTGGAGCCGCCGAAGACCAAGACCCCGTTCCGCCTGCGGGGCGCGGCCACCGGCGAAGGGGTGCTCGAACTCCCGCGGCCCCGGCGGAAAAGGTACAGTTACCACCCCATGCCTGACGGGGTCCTCATGGTCTCGGAAGAGTTGGTTTACTTCTACGGGCCCCGGCGCGGTCGGCGGCTCTGGAGGGCGAGGCTGAAAGGGCCGGGCCAGCTTCGCGGGTTCTCTTCCGATGGCAGCCTGATCGCCTTCTTCTGCCGGCCGAAAGGAAAGCAGTGGCGAGTGGAGGTGATCGAGACCAAGAAGGGGAAACGCGTGCTGAGCCTTCCGCTCGCCGGGGACCCCAGCTATTACGCTATGCTGAGGCTCGACGCTGAAGGGCGGAGGCTGGCCGTCCTCGCTAAGCGGCCTCGCAGCAGCAAGCGCGACGTGCAGGTATACGGCCTCGCCGACGGCAAGCGCTCCCTCAATGTCGAGGCCGGGGGGTTCGAGCACTCGCCCACGTCGATCCTGGCCGCCGGGAAGGGGCGCTGGCTGGTCTCCAGCTACAACCAAGCGCGGCTGCTGGGGGCCGACGGCCGCTGGGGCGCGAGCTTTCAGACGGGCCTGGAGGGAAGCGCTGATCGTGCCGAGCCGCTGCCCGCCTGGACGGGCGACCGGCTGCTGGTGGAAAACGCGAAGCGCCAGGCGATCCTCGATGCAGCTACCGGCAAGGTGCTCGACAGGCAGGTCATCGGCGGGTTCAGCGTCCTGGCCTTCGGCGGGCGGGTGCTGGTGCGCTCGACGAGGCACCTCTCCGACGTGGAGTTCGTGGACCTGGGCAAACTCGAAGTCACCTTCACCCTGCATCCGGTGCCGGTGGGCAAGAAGTTCGGCTGGATCGCGACGACTCCCGACGGCTGCTGGGACGCCTCGCCGGGCGCGGAGAAATACGTGGCCGTCTTCCGGGGCGCGAAGTTCGCCGGCGAGGCAGGCAAGGCCGCGCGCCGGCGCAAAGGGTTGATTGCTGAGCGGCTGGGCAAGGTGTTGGGCGCCGGAGGGAAAGGAGCCCGGCGATGAAACGTCTTCCGGGATTTCCGGGGACAGTTTACCCATTTCCCGCAGCCCCCCGTTCTCCATTCCTTCTACT
>CAZONU010000385.1:0-4907 GCA_964581145.1 uncultured Planctomycetia bacterium | reverse complement strand
CTCGGGTACACTGCACGTGGCGCAGGTCGATGGCCCCGCGTTTGCTGTGGCTTGCGGGAATTCTCCGCTCGGGTACACTCCCGAGCGTCAAGGTCGAGGCCGAACTGAAAGCTGTGGCTTGCGGGAATTCTCCGCTCGGGTACACTTGGGGTAGCCGTGGAGCAGTTGGTTGACGGGCTGTGGCTTGCGGGAATTCTCCGCTCGGGTACACTTCGGCTACGTGCTCGGCAACGACGCGGTGCAGCTGTGGCTTGCGGGAATTCTCCGCTCGGGTACACTGGACCCCGCGCAACCGCTGAGGTTGCGCGGGGTTCCGCGCCTTCGGGGCGCTAGAAAAGCATGATCTGGGCCGGCGGGTCCTCCACCGGCTCCCGCTTTTTCCCAAAAAACACCTCCATCTTGCCGAACTGCCGGTCGGTGACGCTGAGCAGGCGCACCTGCCCGGAGTCCGGCAGCGTCCGGCTTACCTGGTTGCGGTAGGCCGCGCTGGACTCCTCGCTGGCGCAGTAGCGGGCGTAGACCGAGAACTGGAGCATGGAAAAGCCCCGCTTGAGCAGCCCCTTCCTGAAACGGGTGTAGTCCCGGCGGGCCTTCTTGGTGACCACCGGCAGGTCGAACATGGCGAAGAGCCACATGGCGCGAATCCCCGAGACGGCCGCGGCGCGGCTAGTCATCGAAAGCCTCCGGCAAGAGCAGCCTCTTGCGCCGGCCGGCGAACACATTGGCCAGGGAAGACGCTGCGCGCGCCGCCGCGTCGGAGACCGTGCGCACTTCGCCGCCCAGGCGCACCCGTCCGGCCAGCGCCGCCAGCATGGCCCCCTTGGCTGCGCGGTCCAATGGCGCATCCGGGCCGTGCTCCCCGAACCAGTCCACCGCCGCGCGGTCGGCCAGCGGACGGAAGGGCTCCATCAGGTCGGAGGCCAGCGGGAAGGAGTCGTAGCGGTTGTGGTGGTGAAGGCCCAGCCCGGGGTGCAGCCCCGCCGCGCAGGCCGCGCGGGCGACTATCGCCCGGAGCACCCCGTAGCCGTAGTTGAGCAGGCGGTTGCGATCCTCGCGGTCCGGGTCGCGCCTGAATTTCACGTCATTAAAGAGCGCCGGCCAGTAGCGCCGCGAGGCCTGGGCCTCGACGTTGGCGGGGTCGCCGGAGCGCACCCGCGGGGCCAGCGCGGCTATTCCGCGGTCCTCGCCGTAGAGCGCGGCCAGCAGCGCCGCCTGCATCCCGACCTTGGCGCGGACGATTTCCTGCCAGAGGCGCTTGCGGACCGGCAGCGGCGCGGCGGCCTGTTGCCCGAAACGCTCGGCCTGGACGTAGTGCGCGGCCAGGGGCAGGAGCATCCCCGCTGGGGAATGCTTGTGGTCGCAGCAGACGAAGGCCCCGCCGTTTCCGGCTATGCCGGCCAGGACCGCCTGGGTGTAAGTTATTTGTGGATGCCCGGCCACCAGCACGCCGATCTCATCGAGGGGAACGGTGACCTCCTCGCCGCCTTCCGGGTGCACCACCAGCAGGCCGTTGCGCACCGACAGGCGCGCGGGGCGCTCGGAGAGGTCCAGCATGCGGTCAGTCATTGGCGCTGCGCACCTCGCCGAGCGGCGTGACCACCACCTTGCGGCAGTGCCTATCGTACAATCCCTTGACTGACGCCGATTGCCTTATGTCGATGACCTTGTTTCCTTCCTTGACATTCTGCTTGCGGGCGTCGCTAATGTGGACGAACTTAACGTAGATTCCGGTCTTCTTGTTGTCCACGCTTCGGACTACATACAGCCTCCGGTTGCCACCAGATTCATCCAATTCAATGGCCTCTCCTCCGCTCAGCGAAAATACGAACTTTTTGTTTTCCCCGTGGTCGCGTCTTATAACCTGCTCGCCGGCGCGCAGCCGGCGCATGGCCTCCAGGGTGCTGACCACGGCGCCTTCCCACTTGGCGCGGCCCTTTTTGTCCTGGACTTCGAGAATCTCCACGTGGTGGTTGGAGCCGGTGAGTACGTGGCGCTCGCGCTCCGCCCGGCCGACCTTCACGGGCGAGGCCGAGACCCGCACCCTGACGCGCCGGACGGGGACGCCGCCGGGCATCATTGGAGGGTCGGCCTCCAGCTTCTTGGGGTCGCCGCCGACTTCGGCCAGCTTGTCAAGAACGCGCTGGCGCACTGCGGGGTCGATGATCTTCTCCACATCCTTGGCCTTCAAGGAGACCAGCACTTTGCGCGCAACGCGGTACGACCGGCCTTCCCCGTCCTTGCGCTCCCGGCCGTAGAAAGTTTCCTCGTGCAGCGGGCCGTTGACCTTGCGACCTACCCGGTGAGCAACATTGATTTCCTCAATCACCTCGCGCACTTGGTTGACGAAGCCGGTCCAGGGTTTCCCCACCTTGCCGAAGCGCCGCCGGCCTTCACTCTCAGCGCGCTCGGCCGCGTCGCTGAGCTTCTTGACGGTCGCCGGGCTGGTCAGGGCGATGCAGACCGCGTCCACCGCGTGGTGCCGGTGGTCGTCACGGCTCTTGCCCGGCCCGTCGCCCAATATGCCGTTGAGGTCCCATTCGTTGCGCAGGAAGGCCGTTACCCCACCCCGGCCGGCCTGGACGCGGCGCCGGCCATCGGCGTCTATCTGGCCGCCGTAAAGCGTTCCCAGGAAGTCAGCGGCCTTGCGGGCGATGTAGCGGGTGTCGTTCAGCTGGCGGTGGGAGAAGTCCTCCAGCGATTCGACCTCCTTCAACTGGAAGCGTGCTAATTTGGCCCGGGCCACGCTGCTCTTGAAACGCAGCACCCTGTCGATGATCTGCCCCCAGCGCTCAGGTTTCCCCTCGTAGGCTTCCCAGGGCGTACGGTTGCGCTTGACGTTGCGGTTCTCCTCGTGGTGGCAGAGGGTCTTGTTGATGAAAGAGTTGTCCAGCGAGCGACTGAAGGGGATGATGTGCTCCACGTCGAACTGCGGGTTGGCGCCCAGGAGCATCCCCATGGCAATCGGCTTGCCGGTGTAGGGGCATATCCAGCCGCACTCCTCGGCCAGAAGCACCTTCTCGATGTCCGCCCTGGACGGGTCGGGGATGCCCGCCTCCGTGGCGATCCTCTTGGCTGCCGCCTCCCGCTCGCGCTGGTTGGCCCGGTTGCGCTGCCAGGTCTGCTTGCGGCGCTGCCGACCCCGCCGCAGGTCACGGCCCATCTCCACGCGGACCAGCGCCGGCTTGCCGTGCTTGCGGACCACCGCGTTCACCACCCGCCGCATTTCCGTCAGCGCCCGGAAGACAACGGGATTGCGCAGGTCGGGCGCGCCCGCGTCCACTCGTAGCAGGAGGTCTGCCGGCTGGGGAGCGGGGCGCTCACCGTAGACCTGCTTGACAGCGGTCATATAGGCCGTGCCGTTTTCGATGAGCGGCAGCAGTCGGGCCAGCGCCTTCCTGGAAAGAGCACAGTAGCCCTCTTCGAGTCTGACGGTGGCCAGCTTTCGAGCGGCCTCGGGGTCAAGACTCCAAGCCCGCTCGGCCCGCCGGGCCAGCGCGGCTTCGTTCTGGATGCTGTGCAGGTCTTCCACTAAGCGCTCCCGGTCGGCGGCGCTCATCGCGTCCCAGCGTTCTCCGAGCACCTTGCGTATCCTGGCCGCGGTTCGGTTCCCGGGCAGCTTCTTCTCGCCACCCTGTTCAAGATTAAATTCCCACCCTCTGAGCTTGAGCAGCCGGCGGATTCCGCCGAAACTCACGCTGCCGCTGGTTCCCATAGCCTCCAGGAGCTTGCTGCGCTCCTCGTCGGTAAGGCCGCGCACCTCGCCCGTGGAGGTGTTCAAGGCCTCAAGGTCATTGACCCTCTGCAGCAGGCGAAACCGCTGCGCGTCGAGCAATGCCCACGGTGCGCGCCGCCTACCGTGTTCGAACTCGCAGAAGCCCACCAAGTTCTTCTGATTCCTGAGAGGCCGCTGGTAGAAAATGGCCTTGCGCACCTTCTTGCACAGTTCGGGAGTCAGCACGGCAGGATGATGCTCCGCTTGCGCAGCCCATATCTTGCCGAACTCGTCCTCGTACATGTCCCGGGCGGTCCAGCGGGCGCGAATCCGCTTCTCATGGGGGTTGAGCTTGGAAAGGTATTCACCCAGGGTGCGGGCACCGGTTTCTTCCATTGCGCCTTTCAACTCGCTGATCGCCTTCTTGACCACGCCCTCGTCCTCGTCTTTGCGCGTGGCCTTGCGGTTGCTCTTGAATCCGCGCCGCTGGCCGAGGTGATACAGAGCGCGGCCGAGTTCAAAGGGTTCCAGCTTGTGGTCCAGCGCGCGGACCCGCAGGAAATAGGGCAGCACCTGGGCCATTTGGTTGCGGGCTGTTTTGTCGCCCGATGGCAGGTACTTGGCAGCAAGCCCCTTGTCCAAGTCAGGCAGGATGTCCCCCGCCCGCCCTGCGGGCAGCAGGCTAGCACCTTGTAACAGGTGGAGGAGCTTGCGTGTGCGCCGGGCCCGACGGTCAAGCCCCCGGCGAATCTGGCGGGCTTGGCGACGTTTGACCCCACGAGATTCGTCCCGGCCGGACTCGATGTTGCCTTCAGTGCCCGCATCGAAGACCCTCGAACCGGCGGCCAGCAGGCCGGCGGGCTGGCCTTGCTTCTGCTCGACCAGCGCCCAGCCCACCGAGTTGGTGCCCAGGTCCAGTCCGAGAATGTACCCACTGGGAATCGTCTGCGACATGATATTCTCTCCTTGACGAAGGGCGCAAGTCATGCTAAGCTTACTATCAGTGTACCTGAGCGGAGATTGTTCCGCAAGTTACAGTAAGGAACTTTCGTTCCGCGGGCAACGCTCTACGGAGCGTCCCTGGCGCCTCCCAGCGGGGCGCCTTTTTTTAAGGCTCACAAAGCCCCCAAGCGCCCCATCGCCGTTGCCGGGCCGGGGGGTTGCCCCCTGGTCCCCAGTCCCGACCCCCGACCCC
>CAZONU010000384.1:0-4927 GCA_964581145.1 uncultured Planctomycetia bacterium | reverse complement strand
GCCGAGCGATGCAGCCAGGCGCCCAGCTCCCGCGCGCCGGAAAGCTTCCGGGCTTTCCTGACCAGGAGCATGAAGGTCGCCTGGGCGGCGTCCTCGGCGTCGGGTCCCGGGCCCAGCAGCCGCCGCGCGACGCCCAGCACCATGGCCGCGTGCCGGCGGGCCAGCGCCTCGAAGGCGCCGGCGTCCCCGCCGAGGTGCGCGGTCAGGAGCTCTCCGTCGTTTCGCGCGTCGCTCACTTGAACCCTTCCTCCGTCCGCCATTCTATGGCCGCTCCCCGGCAGGCTCCACGCAAGAATCCGCCGGGAGAAGGCGCCCGGCGGGAGCGACGCCTAAGCTATTGGCAATCAACGTGCTGCGCCAGACCGGTTGAGGGAAAGCGCCCCCGAAAACGTTTGAATCGCCCGCCTTCGGCGGCGAAAATGGGCTCCGGGCCGAGGTCCCGGCCCAGGGGAGGCGAGTTATGAGCAAGCCGGTTGTCTTCTGCCTGGTGGCGGTGCTGGCGGCGTGCGGTCTGGCCCGCGGGGGCGAGCCCGCCAGGCCGGGCAAGAAGAAGGCGCCCCCGCCCATCGCCGCGAAGTATCCCGGCGACGCGGGCATCGCCCGGGACCCCGAGGTGGTCTTCGCCGAGGGCTTCGAGACCGGCCCGGTCGGCGCGCTGGAGAAGCGCTGGGAGAGCGTCAAGAACCCGGCGGGCATGTCCCTGTCGGCCGACGTCCCCCCGGGGAGCGCCGGGAAGAAGTCGCTCCTGATGACCCACGTGGGCGGGAAGGGAACCGGCGCGCACCTCTACCGGCGGCTCCTGCCCGGGTACGAGAAGCTCCACGTGCGCTTCTACGTGAAGTTCGACCCGAAGTCGGGCCCCATCCATCACTTCGTCCACGTGGGCGGCTACAACCCCGCGACCCGCTGGCCGCAGGGCGGGGCCGGGAACCGGCCGGCGGGCAACGAGCGCTTCAGCACCGGGGTGGAGCCCTACGGCAAGGCCTGGCGCTGGGACTTTTACTCCTACTGGATGGAAATGCGCGCCTGCCCCACGGAGAAGTTCTGGGGCCACGACTTCATCAACGACAGGAAGCTCAGCGTCAAGAAAGGCCGGTGGCAGTGCCTGGAACTCATGATGAAGATGAACTCGCCGGTCAGCGAGCGCAACGGCGAACAGGCCCTGTGGATAGACGGCCAGCTCTGGAAGAAGGACGGGCAGACCGTCAGCCATCTCGGAAAGGGCTTCCCCAGGGGCAAGTGGGTGTGGGACAGCTTCCTGCCCGACGCGAAGGACAAGCCCTTCGAGGGCTTCCGCTGGCGCAAGGACGAGAAGCTCAAGCTCAACTTCCTGTGGATGCTGCTTTACATCACCAAGGCCCCGAAGGGCCACGTCAGCAAGGTGTGGTTCGACGATATTGTGGTCGCCAGGCGCTACATCGGGCCGCTAGCGCCGAAGGCGTCGGCGAGGAAGTAGGGGCGAGTTCTGGAAGCCGATGGGAATGAAGTGAAGCTCGGCCGCCGGGGAAGGCGGCTTCTGGCCCGGACGCGCCCCGGTCCGCGGCGCTCGGCCACTTGGTTCGCCATCCTGAGCGTGGCCGGCCTGTACGTTGCGACCTTCAGCGCTCCACTGGGACTGTTGCCGGAAATCCCGTCGCCGTGGCTGCCGACGATGGGCTATGCCATTGTTCAGCTGGCCCGTTGGGGCTACGTTCTGACCGCGCTTGGGGTCCTCCTGCCGTTCGTCCTGGTCCCCGCACTCTTCGCCCCGCTCTTCGCGGCCGAGAAGGACGCGGGCACGCTGGAGGCGCTGCTCCTGACGCCGGTTGCCAGGGAGGTGCTGCTGCGCGAGCGGGTGCGCACGGCCTGGGGACCGCTGAAGATCTACCTTTTGGGGGTTCTCCCGGTTCTCTGCTTCTTGCCGAGGTTCAAGTTCTGGTACTATCCCGGGGGTGAGGTACCTTCTCTTCTTTTCATCTCGTCCTGGGGGCTCCTGTACAGGGCAGCGATATCCTCATCCCTGAGTGGGCCGCCGTGGACAGAATGGAATGCGTTGACCGCGCTGGCCGGGGCGGTCGTTTGGGTGATGGCGGTTGTCCGTGTCTGGGCCCTGACCTGGCTGTGTACCATGATATCGGTTCGGGCGCGTACCAAGCTGCGCGCCTTGCTCTGGAGCAGCCTGATCGTTATGGGTGTCTTCGCGCTGGAGGTCGGGGCATCCTTTTTCTTGACCGAGCGCGGCGCGAGGGTGGATCCCCTCAAATCCCTCAAGTGGTCCATTGCCGCCGATGTCGGCGTTCTGGTCTCTGTAGTCCTGCTCGTGCTCTGGCTGCGCCGCCTGGCGGCCCGGCGCTTCGACGCCTGGGTGCTCGGCAAGCAATCCTGACGCGGAGCCAGTCCTACGCCTACAGCCGCACCTCCCGGCCGAGCCTGGCCGAGCGGTAGATGCCGTCGAGCATTTTCTGCACCGCCAGCCCGTCGCGCCAGTCGCCCTCGGCGCGGGTCTTGCCGGCCAGGGCCAGCCGGGCGAACCCGGCGATGCTGTTCTCGCCGTCGGGGGTCTTGGCCGGCAGCTTGGCCTTGACGTTCACCTGCCGGCCGCCGAGCTCGGTGAAGAGCAGCGACTCGAAGTCGTAGCCCTCCGTGAAGTTCCTCTGCACCGCGCCGCCCTCGGAGCCGTAGAGCTCGGTGAACATGTTTTCCTGTTTCTCGCAGTTGGACGCCCAGGAGGCTTCCACGGCGACGACCGCGCCGTTCTTGAAGCGGATGAACCCGGCGGCCAGGTCCTCCGTGGTGAAGACCTTCCTCTGTTTCTTGGCGAGGCGCGGGCCGATCTCCGCGTAGGCCGCCCCCGAGGCCGCCACCGGCTCCGGCCGGCCCATCAGCCACCAGGCCAGGTCCAGGCGGTGCACCCCCAGGTCGATCAGCGGCCCGCCGCCGGCCAATTCTTTCCTCCCGAACCAGCCCCCGAACTTGGGGATGCCCCGCCGGCGGTGCCAGCCGGTGCGCGCGAAGTAGATGCGGCCGAGCTTGCCCTCGTCGACGGCGGCGCGCAGCCAGCGGGCCGCGGGCGTGGCCCGGTAGCTGAAGTTGATCTTGAGCAGGCGCCGGGACTTCCTGGCGGCCGCGGCCATGCGCTTGGCCGAAGCCAGGGTGTGGGCCATGGGCTTCTCGCAGAGGACGTGCAGCTTTCTACGCAGGGCCTTCACCGTGAAGGGCTCGTGGAGCGCGTTGGGCAGGACCACGCTGACCGCGTCGAGCTTCTCGGCGCGGAGCATCTCGTCGTAATTCGTGTAGCGGGCCTCGACGCCGAACTCCTCGCCGACGCGTTCGAGGGCCCCCTTGTTGACGTCGCAGATGGCGGCCACCTCGGCGATTCCCGAGGCCCGGTAGCAGCGGATGTGGCTGCGGCCCATGCCCAGGCCCACCACCGCGACGCGCAGCTTCCTCTTCCTGGCCACGACACTCTCCCCTTTCCGCTTGGGCCTCCGGTTCATTTCGGCGGCAGCATAGCGCGGCCGGGGCAAAGTTCAAGCAGAGGCGGGCCCGGAGACAATCGCGGAAATCCCGAGACCCGCTCGCATTCCAGGTGTTAAGCTTCTCCCGGGCCTTTCCTCGCCGGGGGCCCGGAGGGGATTGATGGACATGCTCGAAACCGGCCTCAGAACCGCCGCATGTGCGGCTCTCCTGGGCGCGCTGCTCCTCGGCCCGGAGGCCCGGGCCGCGGAGCCCGCGAAGGGCAAGGAGGCCGCCGCGCCCGGGGACGCGGCCGCCAGGAAGAAGGCCGCGGAGCTCCTCGCCCTCTACTTCGCCGGGGGCAGCCCGGCGGCCGGGGAGCTGAAGCAGATCCGGAAGCTCATCGCCGAGATGGGCGCGGACGACTACCGCACCCGCCAGGCGGCCTCGGCGGGGGTGCTCAAGTACGGCCGCAAAGCCCTGCCCGCCCTCAAGGAAGCCGCCAGGAGCAAGGACGCCGAGGTCGTCCAGCGCGCTCAGGCGGCCATCGGGGAGATCGAGAAGGGCGGCCGGGAGCGGCGGATTCTCGCGGAGCTCCGCAAGGTGAAGAAGGCCGCCCTGGCGGTCATCGACGCGAAGATCAAGGCGCTCCAGGCGTCGACGGGGAAGGCCAAGAAGTCGGCCGCCGAGCTCAGGGCCGGGGGCAAAGATGCCGAGGCATTGAAGAAACTCTCCGAGGCCAAGTTCGCCGTGGAGAGGTGCCTGGCCCTGGTCGAGCTGCGCAAGCAGGTGGAGGTCGACGATCCCCTGGCCGAGATCGAAACTCTTGTCAAACAGGGCAAGCATCAGCAGGCCATGGCCAGGCTCCAGAAGTACGCGCAGGAGCTGCAGGCCGGCGGCAAGAAGATGACCCCCCAGGAGCAACGCAGGCTCGAGGAGATGCTCAGGAAGATCATGGTCATCCAGATGAACGCACGCGGCGCCGCCGGCGGGGCGCAGATCTTCGTCAAGTAGGCCGGGACTTCGGCCTGCCGCTAACCGCCCCCGGGCGAACCACATAAGGCTTTCGGCCCGAACCCTCGCTTGCGCGCGGCGCGGCTGCGGGTATATTGTTGGGGGCCGTTCGCTGCAGTATGCAGCCGTTTCGCGAGGAGAGGTGGGTCCTTGGAGGTCCTCAAGGGAGTCCCGGTATCGCCGGGGGTGGTCATCGGCAAGGCCGTGGTGGTCGGCGCGGAGAAGAGCCGCGTCCCCGAGCGCTTCGTGCGCAAGAGCGGCACCGCCAAGGAGGTCAAGCGCTTCCGGGCCGCGCTGGCCGCGGCGCGCAAGGACGTCGAGGCCCTGGCCGCCGAGGCCGCCGAGGAGATCGGCGAGGGCGCCGGCAGCATCTTCGACGCCCACGTCTGGATACTCAACGACGAGCAGCTTCAGAAAGACATCTGCCAGCGCATCCAGCGCAACCTCCCGCACTACGACACCGAGATCCTCAACGCCA
>CAZONU010000383.1:0-4930 GCA_964581145.1 uncultured Planctomycetia bacterium | reverse complement strand
TTGCAGGGGATCCGCTCGTAGCATTCAAGCACGACCCGCCGGCCGCTATCGAAGGCCAGCTCCTCCTCCGTCGGCTCGCGGATCGGCTGGAGCTTGCCGCCGACGAACGTCCTGCCGACCAGCTCGCACTTGCCCTGCCAGATCTTCGCTCCGAACGGCCCATCGCGCAGGGCCGCAAGCTGCTCGCGGAAGGCCGCCAGCTCCGAATCGACCCCCGCGCCGGCCACGTCGGCCTTGTAGAGGTCGTCGCGCTCGTCGAAGTCGTAGAGCCTGACCGGGTCGTGGGTGGGGTCGGAGACCCCCCGGTAGTAGACCCGCGGCTCAATGACGTGGCGCAGGCCGTGGATGTTGAGCCGCGGGCTCTGGACGTTGTAGACCCCGTAGAGGCGGAAGCAGGCGTCGGCGCCGTAGAGCAGCGCGCCCCGGGTGATCTCCCCGCCGGCGCGGTGGTCGCTGTACCAGGCCTGGTCGGTACCCGCGTAGGGCTTGATGGTCAGCGGGCCGAGCTTGACCGGCCGCGAGCCGATCAGGCGCAGGTAGGCGCGGCCGGCGTCGAAGTCAGTGAAGCCGGCGTCCTCGTCGAAGTGCCGGAAGAGGCGCCCCACCCCGGCCTCCCAGGTCAGCAGGAAGCCCCCGGCCAGCGGCCGCTGGGGGACGTCGAAGCGCAGCTCGGGCAGGTACTCGGTCTGGTCGACCCACCCGTTGATGCGCGGCTGGACCACCATGGCCACGCTCATCATGTCGGTCTGGTTGCGGAGCATGGCGAAGGTCACCGGCCGCGGGCCGCCGCGGGCCTCGTCCCGGAAGTACTCCCGGGAAAATCCCCGGTCGGAGTAGTCGGTGTACTCCACGGTGAGGTCCAGCTTGTAGACCGGGTCGTGCTGGAGGTCGTTGCGCATCAGGAAGAGGTCCTGCCGGTGGCGGACGGTCAGGCGGAAGCGCTGCTCGTCGGAATAGAGCTCGGGGGCGAGGTTCGCGGGCGTGAACCCGTCAAAGGCCCGGCGCTGGGCGAAGAGCAGGTTCTCGGGGTAGAGGCGCTTGGGCCGGCCGCGGACCTTGGGCGCGCCCCAGTCGCGCAGGTTCTGGTAGACGACCGTCCGGCGCTCGACGTCGTCGCCGGCGCGCTCGCGGTCCTCCGCCTCGGAGATGCTGTCCTCCTTGATGAAGTAGGTGTCAAAGAGCCCCCCGCCGTGGGGCAGCGCCGCGTAGCGCAGGTCCACGCCGTAGGCCAGGCCGCGGTCCCGGCGCCAGTCGGCGTCGATGTAGAGGTTCTCGGGCTGGAGTATCCAGTCCCCGTGGGGCAGGTCCAGGCCCCACTTGGACAGGACGTAGGGGCCCCACTGGCTGGAGTTCCCGAACTGCCAGGTGGTCCAGGGGTAGTCGTGGGCCAGGTCGCGGGCCAGGTAGGGGATGTACAGCACCGGCACGCGGCCCAGCTTGAGCACGTTGTTGAAGCTCTCGATGCGCCGGCCGGGCAGGTAGTTGGCGCTGGAGGCCTGGAAGCACCAGTGGGGCTCGGCGAACTCGCAGCTGGAGATCCGGGGCCTGATCAGCACCCACTTGCCGGGTCCCAAGCGGCGGATCTCGGGGGCCGAGAGGTACCACTTCTTGGGCGTGCACTGCCCGAAGCCGATGGACCAGACTTCTCCGGCGGGAGCCTTCCTGGTCTTCCCGCCCGGGGCCTTCTCCCCCGCGGCCCTCTCGTCGGGGACGGCCTCGATGCGGCCGACCTCCAGGCGGACGCCCTTGGCCCGGCCGCGGTGGACCCTGAAATCATAGAATATCTCCTCGGCCAGCAGGCGGCCGCCCTTCTCGGTGAGGCGCACCCCGCCTTCGGCCCAAGCCTGCTTCTTTTCGGTGAAGACCACAATATTCTCGGCTTCCAGAAGAATGCCCCGGCAGGCGGCCCAGGCCGAACCGCTGAGCACCGCGGCCTTCTCCTTGCGGAGGTAGCGGACCTCCTTGGCGTTGAACTCCAGGGTGGTCTGGTCTTCCTTGACCCTGGCGGGCTTGGGCCTGGGCTTGGGTTCCGGAGCGCCCTCGCCGGCGGCCGCGCAGGCGGTCACGACCGCCAGCAGGCCCAGGCTCAGGACGGAGTTGCGCAGTTCGGACAGGATTCGTGAAGCGGGGTTCGTGAAACGTGAAGCGGGGAGAGAAGACTTGACCGGGCGAGATTCTGGCATCGCTTCACGCTTCACTCTTCACGCTTCACTCTTCCCGCCATCGGGCGGGCCTGTTCGCCGCAGATTCTAGACGGCGGGCGGCGCGCCCGCAAAGAGAAATCGTTCGCTCAGGCCTTCTGGCGGAAGTCGATTCTCCACGGCGCGGGGAACTCGCGCCGGACCCGCTCGCGGAGCGCGTCGTCGATCTCGGTTCCCTCGGCGGCGGCCAGGCGGCGCTGCTGCAGCCGGAACCACAGGTCGGTCAGGGTGGTGGCCCCCTCGCGGACGGTCACGAACTCGCCCTCCAGGGCCCGCCCGGCGGCCCCGAAGTCGCCGGTCTCGATGGCCGCCCCGGCGTCGATCATGACCAGGCGCTCGTTGGCGCGGAGCTCCGCGTCGAGCCCGGCGACGAAGTCGCGAATCCCCTGGTGGTCCCCGGCGCGCTCCAGCAGGTGGGCGTACTCGACGGCCAGGGCCGCGGAGCGCGGGCCCAGCCCCCAGGCCTCCTCGAAGAGCGCGCGGGCCTCAATGAGGCGCTCTTCGCGGGCGGCCAGGGCCGCCAGGCTGCGGAGCGCCCAGGCCGAGCGTTCTCGCTCCAGGGACTTCTGCCAGGCGGCGCGGGCGCCGTCGAAGTCGAAGGCCTCCGCGCGCGCCACGCCCAGGTGCAGCCAGCTCAGCCAGTGGTCGCCGCCGCCGGAGCCGAGCGCGCTTTCCAGCAGCGCGGCCCACTCCGGCTGGATCATCCAGTGGCCGGGCTCGTCGGCTATCTTCCGCTGGGGGAGGGCGCCGCTTTCGAGCAGCGCCAGCCAGGGTTCCTGGTCGGGGCCCAGCGTCTCGTCGCCGAAAACCAGCTCCGCGGGGATCCGGTCGGGCGCGTTTGCGGCGGCCAGCCGGCGGCGCTCCAGCGCGCCCCAGCCCGAGCCGCTGAAGAGGATTTCTTCCGGCGGGCGCGTCGTGGTTTCCGCGAGCCGCCCGTCAACTGACGCGATCTCGTCGGGCGAGAGCGTCTCCCGCAGGGCGGACTCGGCGGCGCGCCAGGCGCCCTCCCAATCGCCGTGGACGGCCTGGGGGTCGGCCTCCAGCAGGCCGAAGGCCTCGGTCCAGGTCCACTCGGCCAGCGCGGGCATGGGCATGGTCTCGGCCTGGGTGCGGGTCAGGCCCGCCTGGATCTCGACGTAGTTGTGGCCCGCGCCGCCCAGGAACTCCTGCCAGCGGCGGCCGCCCTGGTGGTTGCCCCACAGGAACATCTTGCGGCCGCGCAGCCGCGGCGTGGAGGTCTGAAACACCCCCCGGCCGCCACCGTCCAGCGCGGCGATCCAGGGCCAGTGCCCGTCGGGCAGGCGGAAGAAGAGGTCCCGCGAGCCGGCCACGTTGAGCGCGTAGCTGTGGTCGAGTTCATCGCCCGTCGCGAAGTCCACCAGCGTGAAGCCCCTGCCGAGCATGAAGCGGATGGCCTTCTCGGCGGGGGCCAGCACCCGGGTGTCCGGGCTCTCGGGCACGGCGATGTTGGTCCACCAGTACATGGGCATCTCGCGCTCGTGGGGGTTGACCAGCCGCACGCGCGCGAAGAGGAAGGGCGAGCCCGGGGGGAGGTGAAAATCGATCTGCCAGGGGAAGCACTTGACCCGGTCCCACTCGTAAAGGCGCAGCCCCGGCTCGCCGCGGCTGCCGGCGGTGCGCGCGGCGAAGACCGGCGAGCAGGTCAGGTAGTGGTGCCCGGGCTGGGGGGTGTTCCACTCGACGCCGCCGCTGAACCAGGCCTGGCGCAGGGCCAGGTTCCCGAAGCGCACGATGCGGTTGCGCTCCAGGAGCTCGCGGCCGGCGGGCTTGTGAAAGAGCGATATCAGCCGCCCGCCGAGCTCGGGCAGCACCTCGGCGCGGAGGGTTTCGTTTTCCAGCACCAGCGACTTGAAGTCGCGGTCGCGGAGCTCGGTGCCGTAGCCGTCCTGCAGGCGGTAGGGCAGCACCCGGAAGCCGGTCCGCCAGCCCAGCCAGCGGCGCTCGGCCTCGGGCAGCTCGCCGTCGACCTTGACCTCGCGGTCCTGGCGGGGGCTGCGGAACTGGGGCAGGGGGTTCTCCGGCCCGAGGTCGGCGGCGGGCAGGCGCAGCGTCTCGACGCGCAGCTCGGTCATGGGGAACCCCTGAAAAGCGGCGCGGGACAGCTTCCTCCGCGCGGCGCGCGGGGTTTTAGCCCCGGCCCGGGGCTTGGTCAACCCCAAAAGGAGGACTTTCGAGGGGGGGGATGCGGAGCGGCCCCCCCTCCGGGCTCACTTGACCGGATTGGGCGGGTGGTTGAGCAGCCAGTGGGCGGTGGCCGGGAAGTCGCCGTCGGTGCAGACCCTCAGCAGCGAGTCGCCGCTGCCGCCGCCCAGCACCGCCTGCTTGTACTTCTCCTCGCCGGTCAGGTGGTAGAGCACCGCGAAGAGCGTGCAGAAGGTCTTGGCGCGGCCCTCCTTGCCGACCGCGTGGGTCTTGGCGAACTCCAGGGCGGTCTTATCGCGGGTGTGCAGCGCGGTCATGGCCGCCGCGCGGCTGTGGATCTGGCTGAACCACACGCTGCCGTGCTTCTTGGGGTTGTTGAAGGCCCAGATCGGTCCCTTGCCGATCATCGACGAGTAGTTCTTGATGACGTCGTCGAGACAGGCCTTGGCCTCTTTGTCGCCGGTGAGCTCCCAGTAGCGGTCCAGCGCCCGCCAGGACCAGCCGGTCAGGCGATGCACCGCCGGCTTGGTGTAGGCCGCCTAGTTGCCGCCGTGGCCGGCGATGAT
>CAZONU010000382.1:0-4942 GCA_964581145.1 uncultured Planctomycetia bacterium | reverse complement strand
GTCTACGGCGGCGGGCCGCTCCTGAAGCTGCTGGACAAGGGTGGTTCGCTGGCCAAGGAGGACGTCACCATCGGCAAGAGCCGGGATCGCAAGGCCCGCGCCCTGCCGTGCGTCGGCGACGTTGCCATGATCGGGGACAAGATCATCGCCAACATGCCCACCTTCGGCAACGCCAGAACCGGCAGCGCCTGGGTCTACGACGCGGGGACCGGCAAGGCGCTCCCCGACTTGGTCTTCCGCAGGGAGGACGGCAAGCGCGCCGAGAACTACTGGAACCTTGTCTACGGGGAGGTGACCTCCGGCAAGGACGGGCGCATGTACGTCCACGCCGACGATAACCTGCGCCGCTACGAGGCCAGCGGCCAGCCCGCCCCCTTCGCGTCGGCGGGCAAGCACTTCATCAAGGGCTTTCCCTTCGACCGTCACACGCATACCTCCACCCTCTTCGCCGACTGGCTGGGCAACGCCTACATCGGCTACCGTTCCGAGGGGGGCGGCCAAGCCCTGGACAAGACGGTCCTTTTCGTCAGCAGGGTGGATCCGGCGGGCAAGGTGGTCAAGCCGGGGCTTCTGAAGGTGCAGGGGGCGCGCCTGGGCGGGCTGGCGGTGGACCCGGCCGGCAACATCTACCTCGGCGCGCAGATCGCCCCCGCGGGCAAGCGCGTGCCCGCGTGGGTCAAGGGACAGCTGCCCGCGGACAGCGCGGGCCACCACCCCAGCGCCGACTACGCCCAGTGCGCCGCGGTGGTCAGGTTCCCGCCGGAGGGCGGCACCATTACCCTCGGCGGAGACAAGTACGTGGCCCATGCCCAGCGGCAGAACAAGGTTTCCACCACGGGGCGCCTCATCGCCCGCGCCGGACTGGTGCCCGGCAAGTACGGCAGGACCGGGTTGGGCTGCAACTGCGGGGTTTCCCGCTTCGGCATCGACCGCTGGGGACGCCTCTACGTGCCGGACGTCTTCCGCTTCTGCGTGCTGGTCTTCGACGGCGAGGGCAACGAGCTGACCCGCTTCGGCGCCTACGGCAACATGGACAGCCGCGGGCCGGAGAGCCCGGTGCCGGAGCCGGCCATCGCCTTCGGCTGGCCGCTGACCGCCAGGTACTCGAACGGCCGCGTCGCGGTGGCCGACCTCGTCAACCGGCGGATCGTCTCGGTGAAGTTCGAGTACGCCGCCAGCGCGGAGTGCACGGTGCGCTGAGGGGCGTTCGCGGAGATTCGGGAACGAAGCAAGCCAAGCCATGATTAGAAACTTCGGGGGAGCTCGCCGGAATGCGCCGGGCTCCCCCGATACTTTTACTTGGCTGTCGCAATCGTTCTCACCTGACAACTTGTTAGCTGGCCCGTCCCGGTTTCCGCGGGCAGGTCTTGCATGGGGAGGTCCAATGATGCGTGCGAAGTTCATTTCTCTGGGCGTGCTGTTCGCCCTGGCGGGGCGCGGCGCGCTGGCCGGGACCTACGAGGCGCCCCGCGACGTCCGCAAAGCGGGCAAGGTCAAGTTCGCGACCGAGCCTCGGGCGGTCAGGGCCGGCAATGCGCTGAAGATCAGCTTCACCTCCAGCGCGGCCACCGACGTCGAGGTGGCCATACTCGACGCGGGGGGCCAGGTGGTCCGCCACCTGGCCGCCGGGCTTCTGGGCAGGAGCGCCCCGGCGCCCTTCACGAAGGACGCGCTGGCCCAGGAGGTCGTCTGGGACATGCGCGACGACGTCGGCAAGCCGGCAGTCGGAGGGCCCTTCAAGGTCCGGGTGCGGCTGGGCGTCAAGCCCCGGCTGGACAATATCCTGGGCAGGAACGACAACCTGCTCAGCGGGGGCATCTGCGCGCTGACGGTGAGTCCCAAGGGGGAGATATTCGTCCTGCTGGCCGACGCCTTCCGGGGACGCTCGGAGATGCGCGTGCTGGACAGCAGCGGCAAGTACCTGCGCACCATCATGCCCTACGCCGCGAACACGCCGCCCGAGCGCACCAAGCCCCTCGGCCACCTGATCATCGACGGCAGGCGCCAGCCGATGGTTTTCAACGGCCAGGGGCACACGGTTTACCCGCTGGTCGCCGGGCTGCGCGGCCAGACCATGGCCTGGCACCCGCAGGGGTATCTGGTGGCGGCCAGTTCGGTGGGCTCGATGTGCAACCACGGTCCGCCGCGCTTCCTGATCGCCTTCCACCCCGAGGGCGGGGCGCCGGAGAAGATCAGCTACATCGGGCCGCAGATCCGCAAGGCGCGCGGTTTCATGGGCGGGGCCGGCGAGGGCTCCAGCCGCGGAATGGACCGCATAGCCTTGAGCCCCGACGGCCAGTGGATCTATCTGGTCCAGGACATCAAGCGCAGTTGGGCATTCAAGAAGGAACGTCAGCACGGTGTCTTCAGGATCAAGTGGACCGACAAGACCGCGGGAGAGCTTTGGCTCGGCAAGAAGACGCCCGGCGCCGGCGACGACGAGTTCAACGACCCGGCGGGCTTGGCCGTTGACGCCAAGGGCCGGCTCTTCGTCTGCGACCGCAATAACGACCGCGTCAAGGTCTACTCTCCCGAGGGCAAGCTGCTCGGCAGGTTCTCCGCGCCCAAGCCCGAACAGATCGCCCTGCACCCCAAAAGCGGCGAGATATACCTGCTCTGCCGGCCGCCGGCCAGAGGCTACGACATATTCAAGAGCAAGGAACCAATCAGCAGCCGGCTGCTGAAGCTCGCCGCCTGGAAGGAGGGGCAGCCCAAGGAGCTGGCCAAGCTGGAGTTCAAGAACAAGAAGCGGCTCATAGAGCGGATGGCCCTGGACGCCTCCGGCCCCAAGCCCAAGCTGTGGGCCACCTTCTACCTGGGCTGGCGCAAGTCCAGCGGCCTGGTCCCGATCACGGAAGAAGGCGGTATCTTCAAGCTGGGCGATCCCGTCGGCAAGGGCGCCGGGCTGCACTTCCCCAGCTTCCTGGCGGCCGACCCCGAGCGCGGCCGGGTCTTCATCTACGAGCACTTGAACGGCCGGGCCTACCGGGGTCACAAGTCCATAGACATCAAGAGTGGCAAGGTCACCACGCTCAACACCCGCGGCTGCGACCTGGCCGTGGACAAGCACGGCAACATCTACACGATGGACCACTACAATTCCAAGAGGATGTCCCGCTACGACTCCAAGTGGAAGCCGCTGAACTTCCCCGGCACCGGCAGCAACAAGCTGAAGATAGAGTACCGCGCCTACGGGCCGTGCATGGGGCTGCGCGGCCACGTGATCGCGCCCAACGGCGACATCTACGTGCGGCGCTCGCCGAACCACGCCAGGATCTCCACCGTCGACGTTTACGGCGCGGACGGCAAGATCAAGAAAGCGGGCCTGGTCCGCGGGGCCGGCAGCGGCGACAGCGGCATCGGCGTGGACAACCGCGGCAACGTCTACCTGGGCATGAACCTCAAGCCGGCGGACAAGGTGCTCCCCGCCGACTTCGCCAAACAGGTGCCGGCGGACGCCTGGCGCTATTACCGCCGCGGCAAGCGCGAGCCACCCTGGGGCTACATGTACGCCAACCCTTACGTCTTCCACATGGGCAGCGTGATGAAGTTCGGCCCCGAGGGCGGGACCATCTACGGCAACTTCAGCACCAGGTCCAAGAGCGCCGACAAGGCCAAGCTGGCCGCCCTGGCCGTCGACAAGGCGCCGGCGGAGGCGACCGCCTACAAATCCAGCTACCTGCGCTGGGACGTCAAGGTGGTGGGGGCTAAGTGGCGCTACCCGGGAGTGGGAATTATTCCCCACTCGTTCGACGGTTTCCGCGGCGACGACGGCTGCGAGTGCCTGCAGTCGCAGCTGGACGCCGACCTCTACGGGCGGGTCTACGCGCCCAGCGCCTTCTACTCCTCGGTGGAGATGATCGACCCCGCCGGCAACCGCATCGCACGGATTGGGGCCTACGGCAACGCCGACAGCGCCGGGCCCAAGAGCAAGGTCCCGGAGCCGGAGATAGCCTTTGCCTGGCCCTGCGAGACCGACTACGCCGAGGCCGACGGCAAGCTCTACGTCACCGACAGCGTCAACCGCCGGGTGACGGTGGTGAAGTTCGAGTACGCCGCGGAAGCAACCTGCGCGGCGCCGTAGAGTCAGCGCTTGAGGGAGAACCTGTCGTGAGCAGAATCGGATTCCTGGTGATGGCTGGGGCGTTCCTCCCTGGGACTGCTTTGGGCGGGACCTACGAGGCGCCCCGCGACGTGCGCAAAGCGGCGAAGGCCAAGTTCTCCGTCAAGCCCGCCGCCAGCAGGGTCAGCGCGGGGGTCAAGATCAGCTTCACCGCCTCGGCGGCCACTGACGTCGAGGTGGCGATTCTCAACGCCAGGGGCAAGGTGGTCCGCCACCTGGCCGCCGGGCTGCTGGGCAAGAGCGCGCCGGCCCCGCTCAAGAAGGGTTCGCTCGCCCAGGAGCTTCTCTGGGACCGGCGCGACGACTGCGGCAAGCCGGCCAAGGGAGGGCCGTTCAAGGTCCGGGTGCGCCTGGGGACGCAGGCCCGACTCGAAAAGCACGTCGGCTGGGGCGAGAACGTCACCGGGCAGGTGGCCGGGCTGGCGGTGGGCTCCGGCGGGGAGATCTACGTGCTCGGCACGGAGTTCTACCGCGGCGGCACGGACATGCGCGTCTACGACAAGAGCGGCAAGTACCTGCGCACCATCATCCCGTACTCGACGGCCACGCCCAAGGAGAGGACCGAGTCGGTCGGGCACCTGGAGGTCGGGGGGGAACGCCTGCCGATCGTCTTCAACGGCCTGGGCAAGACCACCCACCCGCTGACCAGCGGCATGCGCAAGCAGAGCATGGCCTGGCATCCCCAGGGGTATCTGGTGATGTTCAGCGCGCTGGGGACCATGGCCGAGCACGGCCCGCCGCGGCACCTGCTGGCCCTCCATCCCCAGGGCGGCGCGCCGGAGGGCGAACCGCGCGGCGACGAAGGCGGCGACGAAGGTG
>CAZONU010000381.1:0-4970 GCA_964581145.1 uncultured Planctomycetia bacterium | reverse complement strand
GTTCATCAGGATCTCGCTGGGCGGAGTGCGCGACGAGGCCGAGATCCGCGGGCACCGCCGCACCTACGTCGGCGCGCTGCCCGGGCGCATCATCCAGGGCCTGCGCAAGGCCGGCAGCCGCAACCCGGTCTTCCTGCTCGACGAGATCGACAAGCTCGGCGCGGACTGGCGCGGCGACCCCACCAGCGCGCTGCTGGAGGTCCTGGACCCCGACGAGAACAGCCACTTCAGCGACCACTACCTCGAAATCGAGTTCGACCTCTCCGAGGTGCTCTTCATCACCACCTGCAACATGGAGGCGGCCATCCCCGCGGTGCTGCTGGACCGCACCGAGGTCATCCGCCTGCCCGGCTACACCGAGGAGGAGAAGCGCCAGATCGCCAGGCGGCACCTCATCCCCCGCAACCGCGCCGAGCACGGCCTGGGCCGCAAGCAGCTGACCATCACCGACCCGGCGCTGGTGGAGATCATCCGCGAGTACACCTCCGAGGCCGGGGTGCGCAACCTCGACAAGCACATCGCCGCGCTGTGCCGCAAGTGCGCCCGGCGCATCGTCGAGCGCCGCGGCCGCGTCCTGCGCATCACCCCCCGGAACCTCTCCCGCTACCTGGGCCTGCCCGACTACCGCCAGCTCGCCGTGGAGGAGGGCAGCGCGGTCGGCGCGGCCACCGGGCTGGCCTGGACCGAGCACGGCGGCCGGGTGATGACCGTGGAGGCCTCGGCCATGCCCGGCCGGGGCGAGCTGCGCCTCACCGGCAAGCTCGGCGAGGTCATGAAGGAGTCCGCCGCCGCGGCGGTGGCCTACGTCCGCGCCAACGCCGCCAAGCTGGGCCTGGAGCCCGATTTCTTCGCCTCGCGCGACCTGCACGTCCACGTGCCCGAGGGGGCCGTGCCCAAGGACGGGCCCAGCGCCGGCGCGGCCATGGCCGTGGCCATCCTCAGCGCGCTCTCCGGCCGCAGGGTGGACCGCCGGGTGGGCATCACCGGGGAGATCACCCTGCGCGGGCGGGTGCTGCCCGTGGGCGGGGTCAAGGCGAAAGTCCTGGCCGCGCACCGCGAGAAGGTCAGGCACCTGGTGCTGCCCCGGGCCAACGAGCGCGAGGTCCGCAAGGAGATCCCCGAGCAGGTCGCCAGGGGCATGGACTTCACTTTCGTCGACCGCCTCGGCCCGGTCTTCGCCGCGGCCCTGGAGCCGCCGCCCAAGGAAGAGAAGAACGACAAGAATCACAAGAAGGCCCCGCCCAAGAGCGAGAAGCCCGAAACCGCCGCCGGCAGCCAGGGCTGAGCCGGGGGAGCGGCCGGAATTCCCGAACAGATTCGGTTCCATCGAGGACGCCCGCGTCTTCTGCCGGGAGTTCTTCGACTGGTACAACAACGAACACCACCACACCGGCATCGGGCTGCTCACCCCGCACCAGATGCACTCCGGCCAAGCCAAGCAGATCTCAATGCAGCGCCAGGAAGTGCTCAGCGACTTCTACCGCCGGCACCCGGAGCGGTTCGTCAAAGGAGTACCCGTTCCGCCGAAGGTGCCGCAAGCCGCCTGGATCAACAAGCCGGAGGAAAAGCCGGATGCGGCTTGAGCGCGAGGGTCACGCCGTAATTGATTTCTCGCCGACAGGCGAGGCTTCCCCCGCGAGGAGCGGGGGAACGGGAAGGGGGCGTCGGCAGATGCGCTCTCTGGGCCCACGGGAGCAGGGCGACACGAAGTGTCGTGGGCCCCTGCTCTCGGGGCAGAGCACATCTGACGACATCAGATTCTGTCCAACTTTCATTGGCACATACCGCAGGTGCCAATACCTAAGTCCGTTTCCCACCCCCCTCGCCGCCAGTTGGCGCGGATAGGATAGGGGAACACCAGTTGGTCAACAGAGAGGACATCCAGTACCTCGAGGCCGACCGCGAGCTGATCGCGCGCCTGGGCGAGAGGTGGGGCCCGTGGGCCGCGGAGCACTGCACGGCCGAGAACGGCTTCACGATTGTGGCGGTCGCTTCCGGCGAGCCGGTGGGCTTCATCGGGGCGTGGATGAAGCCGCTGCCCCCCTCGCAGGAGGGCTTCATCAACGTCATCGAGGTTGCGCCCGAGTTCCGGCGAAGGGGCGTCGCCCGCCGGATGATCGAGCTCTGCGAGGCGCGCGCCGGCCAGCTGGGCGCCTGCCCGCTCCGGGCCTGGAGCTCCGAGGACAAGACCGAGGCGATCCCCATGTGGAAGGCGCTGGGCTTCGGGCTCTGCCCCGCGGAGGAGGAGTTCAAGGGGCAGAAGGTCCGCGGCTACTACGCAGCCAAATGGCTGGGGCCAGCAGGGGAGGGCGCCCGTTGACGGCGGGGAGGTCCGCGCCCACGGTCACCAAGAGCCAGATCGCGGAGGCGGTGCGCCAGTTGGGCCTGGCCCCCGGCGACGTGGCCCTGGTGCACAGCTCGCTGAAGAGCTTCGGGCACGTGGACGGCGGGCCCGATGCGGTCATTGACGCGCTCCTGGAAGTCCTGGGGCCCGACGGCCTGCTGGTCATGCCCACCTTCACGCGCGGCCGGGTCGACCCCCGGCGCGGTGAGCCCGCGGTGGCTTTCGATCCCCAAGAGACCTCCTGCCGCAGGCGCACCGGGATCGTTCCCGACACCTTCTGGCGCCGGCCGGGGGTCAGGCGCAGCCTGCATCCCACGCACTCGCTGGCCGCCTTCGGCCCGCGCGCCGAGGAGTTCGCGGCCGGCGGCGAGCGGCGCACTTTTGACCCCGCCGGGCCCTGCGGGCGCTACGCGCGCTGGGACGGCCGGGCCCTCTTCCTGGGCGCGCGCCTGGGAAGCAACACCACCAACCACTGCGCCGAGGACTGGATGGGCCTGCCCTTCCTGACCACCGAGCGGGCTCTGGTGAAGACCCCCTCCGGAGCAGAGCAGGTGACCGTCTACGGGCATCCCGGCGGGTGCCGCAGCTTCTACGGCGGCGACGGCGGGACCGTGGGCCCGGTGATGGCCGAGGCCGGCATCATCCGGGAGACCAGCCTCAACCGGACCAGGCTGCGGCTGCTGGAGGCCCGCGAGATCGTCCGGGTCTGCTGCGAGAACGAGGAGCGCGCCCCGGGCTTCCTGCTCTGCCCCGGGGCTCCGCACGACTTCTGCCGCGAGGGTCTGGCCGCCTCGGTCCGCCAGCGCGACCGGATTCTGGCCCGCATCGCCGAGCTCCGCGCCGCCGGCTGGGCCCCGGCCGCCCGGTAGGGTGGGGCAGGGGAGGCGGACCCGGACGTAACCCCCTCAGCTTTGCTACATTGTGGGAGATTCCCCTTGACATCGGCCGGATGCCGCTATTCAATAGGCCGGTGGAGGGGACACCGCGCGGGTCCCTGCCGACCGCCAGCTGACAGGAGCCTACTATGCACAGGTTACTCGTCTCCGCCCTGGCCATCGCCGGCCTCTTCCTCCTGGCCTCCGGCTGCGTGCCGGGTCGGCGAAGCTACGAGGAGCGCATCCGCAACCTGGAGGCCGAGAACGCCGCGCTGCGCCGGCAGCTCGAGGCCCCGCCCACGTCGCCCGCGCCCAAGCCGGCCCTCGAAGACGAGGAGCGCGCCCGCCTCGAAAGGGAAGGCTTCAAGGTCAGCGATGACGGCAAGACCTTCACGCTGACCCTGGGCAGCAAGGTCCTTTTCGCCTCCGGCAGCGCCTCCCTGCGCCCCTCGGCGAAACGCGCGCTCGACCACGTGGTCTCGCTGATCACCCGCAAGTACGCCAGCGCCCAGCTGATCGTCCAGGGCCACACCGACAGCCGGCCCATTCGCCGCACCTCCAAGGTCTGGAGGTCCAACCAGCACCTCTCCGTGGCCCGGGCCAACTCGGTGGCCGCCTACCTCCGGCAGGGCGGGGTCAGCGCCGGCAACATAGTCGTGCAGGGCTTCGGCGCCACCAGGCCGGTGGCCGTCAACACCACCAAGCAGGGCCGGGAGCTCAACCGCCGCGTGGAGATGACCGTCCGCATCCGCCGCTAGAGCAGCGCCCGCAGCCGTATCCCGACGCCGTCGCCGCCCCGCCGCAGGCGCGGCCGTAATTCGGTGCCCGTGTCGCGCCGGCGCTCCAAGTCATGCCGCTGTCCTCACACCAGACGGCCAGGGGTGAACTTGACCCTTCTCTTGCCCACGGAACACGCAACGCCGTGCAGGCGCGTGCAGCACGCCAATCAGCCGCCTTGTCCTCCAGGGCCGGCCCTTCACAAACGCCTCCTGGCCCCTGCTTCGCGATGCGGCGGCTGCCCCCTGCTCAATGCAACATAACATATATTATCGGACGTTCCCCCGACGTGTAGACTATGGCTCCCGGAGGCCCGTTTGTCAAGGCCCAGCCTGGGATTTTTTCCGGGATCGCCCAAAGTGGGCTTATAATGTCCTTGGAAGCGGGAGGCGGGCCGGCTCCCGGTGAGAGATCACCCCCCGGCCGGCCCGCCGATCCGCACAGAGCGCGCGCGCATACGCAGAGGCCGTCCAGGGACCGGAAAACCCCTGGGCCTGGCAGGGAGACTGCTATGCAGGAGGTGTCTCACGCGGGACCAAACGTTAACGTTCGTCGTCCTGGGGTGTCCAAGAACGACGAACGTAAACGTTCAGGAACGGAGCCGATCCCGAGGTCAGAGGAAGTCCTACGGGACCAATGCGAAGCGGCGCTGAGGGGCTGGGGATGGACCGACCACGGCAGGATCACCTTGCGCTGGCTCTTGTGCTCTGCGGAGCTGCCGCGTACCTGTTTGGCTGTGAGATACGTACAGCAGGCCATACAGAGCCGTACAGTCCTCTCGCCCACGTCCTACTTCGTGAAGGCCCGGATCAAGGGCTGGGTGCCCTCCCCCACGCAGAAGGACCTCGACCGGCTACAGGAGCAGCGGAAAGAGGCCGTCCGCGTGGCGATCGCCAGGAAGCAGGCCGAGGACCAGGCCCAGGACGGGGCCGACAGCAGGGAGCGGGAGATGCTGGTCGAGGCCATCAAGGCCC
>CAZONU010000380.1:0-4975 GCA_964581145.1 uncultured Planctomycetia bacterium | reverse complement strand
CCCTGGGAACCATCTCGACGACCTCGGCGGGCACGTCCATGCCCTCGATGTCGACCATCTCGATCTCGAACTGCTCGGCCAGGGCGCGGGTGACGTCCTCCTGGCTGACCGCCCCCTGCTCGACGAGAATCTGCCCGATTTTCTTTCCGGTGGCCTGCTGGACCTCCAGGACATTCTGGATGTCCTCCTGGGTCACGCAGCCCATCATCTCCAGGATTTCACCGAGCATCTGGCGGGCTTCAGGCATGAGCATCCCCCGGTGCGGGAAGGCGCGCAGGTGCGGGCCTCCCCGTTGATTAACAGCCGGTTATTATAATCGGTCAAGTTCGCGCATGTCAAGAGCCGGAGTTGCAAGGGGTTGGGGAGTTATCGCGGGGGCTTTTCATGTCGTGGCCGCGCGCCAAACGGCTATAATCCCGCCTGATGCCGTTAATGACTTCCACCGCCGGAAATCACGCCCGGGCTGAGCTGGCTTTGGAGCGCGCCCAGCTCGGGAGCCGCTCCCTCAGACGCCGCGCCTACTGGGGGGCGGTCATCCTTACGGCCCCCATGTACCTCGCGCTGGTCGTGCTCTGGGCCGTCTGGCCCGACAGGGCCGGAGGCGTGAGCCTCTTCGCCATGACGGCGGTACCCGCCTACGCCTCGCTCTTCGTGCTCCTCTCCTGCGCCCTGGCCTTCCCGGCCGAGCGCGAGGCCGGCACGCTGGAGGCGTTGGTACTCACCCCCCTGCCGACCGAGTCGCTGGTCCGCGCGCGCCTGTGGCCCCGGCTGCGCCTGGGCATGGTGGTCCTGCTTATCGGGACACCGTTCTACTTCCTGCCCCATTCCGTCGACGGCCCCCCGGCGATCGTCCACGTGGGGCTGCTCTCCACGTTCTGGCGGCCGATCATCGGGATCATGAGCCTGGTGCTCTGTCTCGATCCGCCCCCGTACTACTCGCCGGGAGGGAACACCTGGTGGGCCAGCTTCCTGAGCGGCCCGGCGGCGCTCTTCCTCGACGCCACCCGCCTCTACGCCCTGGCGGTCATCGGCACGGCGGTCTCGGTGCGGGCCAGGACCGCCGCGCGGGCGGTGACATTCGCGGTACTCTGGGCCATGCTCTTGCTGTTCGTGACCGCCGTCTGCGAGTGGATCGGCGGTTTTCTCGCCGGCCTGGCCATTAGCTTGGCCAGTGCGTCCAGCGGGCCCAATGGGCCGGCGCTCGTGGGCGTAATCCTGCTGGTGCTGGTTCTCGAAGGCTGCATCTGCAACCTCCAGGTGATGGGCGGCATCCTGAGCTCGACTTGCAGGCGCGTCCAGAACTGGTTTCCCGACGGGGGCTGAGCCCCGACGGCCTAGCTGACCAGCTCCCAGTCCAGGTCGGGCCGCCGCCGGGCCCGCCCGCGCCGGGCCAGGTCGATGAGGAACGCCTCGGCGGTGAGCTCCGCGTACTTGAGGGGCTCGACCACCGCCATGCCCAGCACCTCCCGGAAGGCGGCCCGGGCGGCCTCCGCCGGGGAAAGCTGGCCCTTCTGCTGCAGTTCTTCCAGCAGCGCGCTCTCGATGGCCTCGAGGCGGCCGGCGGCGGCGGCCAGGTCGGCGGCCACGTCCGCGCCCGAGCGCGGGGCGCGGTGGGCCTTGAAGAGCCACTCCGGCGCCAGCGCCCCCACCCGCTTCAGGCTGCGGCGCTGGCCCTCCACGTCAGTAAACAGGCCCAGCCAGTTCGCGGAGCAGTCCGCGCCGCCCTGGATGAGATCGCCCACGAAGGCCAGCCGCCGCTCCGGCTCGAACAGGGTTATCAGTCCCCGCTGGTGGCCGGGGGTGTGCAGCACCTCCAGGCGCCGCCCGGCGCCCTCGACCGCGTCGCCCTCGCGGAGCATCCGCTCGACGCGCACGTCCCGGCCGGCGCCGGCCCGGAAGCCCTCCCAGCCGTCCGGGGCGCTGTTGGCCGCGGATGAGCCGGGCACGATGAAGTCGCCCCAGTGGTCCTCGATCTCGACCGCGGCCCCCGGATGGGCCCAGACGGGCGCGCCGCTCCAGGCGGCCAGGGCCCCCGCGCCGCCGTAGTGGTCGAGGTGGCCGTGGGTGACGGCCATGGCGCGGACCCCGTCGGGGCCGCAGCCGCCGGCCTCCAGCGTGGCGATGACCTCCGCGGCGCTCCCGGCGCCGCCGCAGTCCACCAGCAGCGCCTGGCCCGGCGGGCCGACGACGTAGATGTTGGTGGTGATCCCCGAAACCGGAATCTCCACGAAGCTGACTTCCGGGATGGGAGTGTGAAAGGCGAAAGGCATGGCTGCCCTCCCTCTACCTGCAGCGCACGAGATCGCCGTCGGAAATCTCCAGCCGCCGGCGGTGGGCCCGGGGTGCCTCCAGGAAGCGCCCGGCGTCGGCCCAGTAGCCGCTGGTGGCCGGCACCTGGGGGTCGATCTCCCTCCAATACGCGTTGAAACGGCGCATGAATACCTCGCGGAGGTACTTGCTGGTCATCGAGGCCAGCGCGACCGGGAAGCAGTCCCCGTCGGCCTTGACCCGGAACTGGACCCGGGTGGGCCCGGCCAGCCCGTCGAGGCGGTAGGCCTGGCGCTCGGCGCCGCGCTCGACCTCCCAGATGAAGGCCGCCGGGAACGCCGCGGCCAGGAGCGGCCGGTAGTCGGTCCGCCCGCCCAGGCGGTCGACGTAAATCGCCAGCTCCTCGCCGCCCGCGGCCGTGCGCGCCTCGGCCAGCAGCTCGGCGACCAGCTCCAGGAGCACGGAGGCCTTGTTGCCCAGACGCTCCACCCGGCGGTTGAACTCGCCCTCGGCCAAGAGGCGGCTCCTGACCCCCAGGACCTCCACGCCGCTCTCGGCGCAGCAACCTCGCAGGCGCGCGGCGGTCTTGTCGTCTTCAGGAGCCGCCAGCGGCAGCCGCTCGCCGCGGTCGGCGTACCAGGGATGCGCGGCCAGCGAGTCCCGGCAGTTGTCAGAAAGCAGCCCGGCGCACAGCTCCTCGGCCCCCCCGGCCGTAAGGCCCGCCGCCGCGAGGAAGGCCAGCAGCGAGCGCTCCAGCCTGGAAATGTCCCCCCCCGCGTAGAGCGCCTTGCTGTCGCCCACCGCCAGGCGCCCGCGGGCCGCGCGGCCCGGCCGGGCCACGCACTCGGAGAGGGTCTCCCACAGGTCGCCGGGTCCGCAGCGGTCGCCCGGCAGGCGGAAGGCGGTCGCGCTGGAGACCAGCGGTCCCAGGCGCGGGCCGTAGCCGGCCTCGTCGATGCCGGCGAGGACCGTCAAGCGCCGTCCCCCGCGGCGGCCAGCTCGGCGACCACCTCCTCGATGACCCAGCTGGGCGTGGAGGCCCCCGCGGTGATGCCCACGGTCTGGACTCCGGCCAGCTCGGCGAGGTCCAGCTCATCGGCGGTCTCAACGTGCACGGTGGGCTTGCCCGTCGAGCGGGCGATCTCCGCCAGGCGCATGGTGTTGGCGCTGTGCCGCCCGCCGACCACCACGATGGCCTCCACCCGCCCGGCCATCTCGCGCACCTCCCGCTGGCGGTCCTTGGTGGAGGAGCAGATCGACTCGAAGACCTCGATGCCCGGGAAGCGCCTGCGGGCCTCCTCGACGATGCGATGATAGGTGCGCTCGCTGAAGGTGGTCTGGGCGATGATGCACAGCGGAGCGGGCAGGTCCAGCCCGGCCAGCTCCTCGACGCCTTCGATCACCGCGTGCGGCCCGCGGGCGTGGCCCACCAGCCCCGTAATCTCCGCGTGGTCGCGGTCGCCGACGATGATCACCGAGCAGCCCCTCGCGGACTTCTCGGCGATGCGCCGCTGGCTGGCCACCACGTGCGGGCAGGTGGCGTCGATGACCTTCAGCCTGCGCTCGTCGAGCGCCCGGCGCACCTCGGGGCGCACGCCGTGGGCGCGGACGATCACCGCCGCGCCGGGGGGGACGTCCTCGGGCTTCCCGGCGCTGCGGATGCCCTCGTTCTCGAGGGTGGCCACCGCCTGGTTGTTGTGGATCAGCGGCCCCAGGGTGTAGAGCGGCGCGGCGCCGGCGCGGGCGGCCTCCAGGGCCAGTTCCATGGCCCGGGTGACCCCCATGCAGAACCCCGCGGTGCGCGCCACCTCGACCTTCATGGCCGGCGGTGATACCCGCCGAAAGCGGCGCCGTCAAGGGGGCGGTTTTTTGGGCTTTCGGACCACAGCGCCCGGGGGAATTGCTTGCGCCTCCAGGAGTCCGACGGTACAACGTAGGCGCGGGACGTCGAAGGTTCAGGAGGTTGGAGGTTCGAGTCCTCCCGGGCGTGCCACCCCCGGAAAATCCGGCCCCGGGCCGCGGCCCGGGGTTTCTCTTTGGGCTCGAGGACCGCTCTCCAGCTCAAGGACGCGCCCGACCGCGGCGGGAAGTATGTCCGGGCCGGAGGTCCCGAAATCGTCAGCCGGCCCCGGCAGGCGGGGGGATAAGCGTTAGGTCCCCGGAATACATGGCCCCTGAATACGTAGTGGTAACATGTGCCCGAAAAGCAAAATCAGCTTGCGAAAAGAGCGCGGGCACATATAACCCCTCTCGATGGAAGCCGCCCGAGTGACTCAGGGCGGTCCGGTGAACTCCCAACTTGGGGGGAGAGCAAGTGCCCGCGGCGAAGATTATTTCATTCATCAACTATAAAGGCGGTGTCGGCAAGACCACGACCACCTACCACATTGGATGCTCTCTTGCCCAACATCACGACAAGAAGGTGCTTCTGGTTGACATAGACCCTCAGACGAACCTGACTTTCCTGTGTCGTCCGTATGAGGATTGGAAGAAATTCAAGCAGAAGGCCGGGACAATAGCCAAGATGTACGAGCGGTTTCAGAAAAAGATAGCCTTGGGCACAAAGCGTTTCATCTGGCAGGAGCCAATCAAAAAGCTTGAAGGTGGTAGAATTCACAACCTGGACTTGATTCCATGCGATGTTGACCTGCTTGGTGGTGGGGGGCTTGCAAAAGGGGACCAGTCTGAGGGGTTGAAGGGCGAGTAA
>CAZONU010000379.1:0-4977 GCA_964581145.1 uncultured Planctomycetia bacterium | reverse complement strand
GCTGGGCGCCGGCTACGAACGCATGACCGAGGCCGTCCAGGAGGCCGGCGAGGAGGAGCTCACCGCCCTCAACCAGAAGATCGGCTGGCTGAGCCTCATCGGCACGGTGGCGCCCATGCTGGGGCTGCTGGGCACGGTCATCGGCATGATCGACGCCTTCAGCACGATCGCCAGCCTGGGCGGCGCGGCCAACCCCGCCGACCTGGCCGAGGGCATCAGCAAGGCGCTGATCACCACCCTGATGGGTCTGATGGTGGCCATCCCGGTGCTGAGCGCCTACACCTTCTTCCGGAACCGCGTCACCCGGGTCATGCTGGAGGTCGGGGTCATCACCGGCGACCTCCTGGACCGCTTCCGGCCCGTGCAGTGAGCCGCCGACCGGGCGAGGAGCCCGCTAGGAGCGGAACATGAAGGTAACCAGGAAAGGCGAGTCGCTGCCCGACGCCAAGTTGCAGATGACCTCCATGATCGACATCGTCTTCCTGCTGATCATCTTCTTCATGTGCGTCACGGAGATGAGCAAGCTGGAAATCGAAGCGGTCACCCTGCCGGAGGCCCTCAGGGCCCGGGACGACACCAATCCCCCCAAGGACCGCATCATCGTCAACGTCATGCGCGACGGGACCTACCGGCTCAAGGCCCGGACCTACAGCAAGGAAGACCTCAAGAACTTCCTGATCCGCACCTCGGTCGAGAAGCGGGGCCCGGACGGGCTGAGCACCCTGGCCGTCAAGATCCGCTGCGACGCGGACGCGCCCTACAAGTACGTCCAGCGGGTGATGATGAGCTGCATGGACGCCAAGATCTGGCAGGTCTCTTTCGGCGTGGCCCAGAAGCACATCCCCTACGAAGACGCCCCCTGAGGGCAGAGCGGAGGACAGAGAGATGGCGGGATTTGCCAAGTCCAGGGCTCTCAAGGAACTGACCGAAGAAGAGGAGTGGACCCTCCCGACCTCGATGATCGACGTGGTCTTCCTGCTGCTCATCTTCTTCATGTGCGCCAGCAGGTTCCGCGTGCTCGAGCGGCGCCTGGATGCCTTCCTCCCCAAGGACAAGGGTCCCCAGAGCATCCAGACCACCGTGCGCCAGCTCGACGAGATCGTCATCCACGTCACCGCCGTGCGGCCCGACCTGCGCGTCCCCAAGTTCCGCATCCGCGAGTTCCGCACCAACGACCCCAACGAGCTGGCCGCCCGCCTCAAGCAGCTCCAGTCGGTGGGGGACATGCCGGTGGTCATCGACGGCCGGCCGCTGTGCCCCTTCCGGCACGTGATGAGCGCGCTGGACTCCTGCGCCCGGGCGAAGCTCACCAAGGTGGAGTTCCGCCCGCCGCCCGCGGCCGACGCCGGGGGGGACGACGCCCACTACGACGAACTGTAACCCCTCCGAAACGCAAAGGGCAGCCGCCCGCCGGGTTCCCCGGCGGGCGGCTTTCTTTGGGCGCGTGCGAAGCAGTCTAGTAGTTGGCGTCGGTCCAGGGCTCCTGGTAGGCTTGGGGGTGCTTGCAGGCCGGGCAGAGCTGGGGGGCTTCGGCACCCTCTGACACGTAACCGCAGTTGAGGCACTTCCACTTAATGGCTTTGCCGCGCGCGAAGACTTCGTTCTTCTCCAGGCGCTCGGCCAGCCTGTTGTAGCGCCGCTCGTGCCAGCTTTCCACCTCGGCGATCTGCTCGAAGCTGGCGGCCACTTCGGGGAAGCCTTCCTCCTGGGCGGTCTTGGCGGCGTCGGGGTAAAGGGCGCTCCACTCTTCCTTCTCTCCGGCCGCGGCGGCCTTGAGGTTGGCCAGGGTGTCGCCGATGACCCCGGCGGGATAGGCGACGGTGATCTCCACCTCGCCGCCCTCCAGGTGCTTGAAGAAGACCTTGGCGTGCTCCTTCTCGTTCTCGGCGGTCTCGGTGAATATGGCGGAGATGCCGTTCATGCCCGCCTTGCGGGCGGCGGAGGCGAAGTAGGTGTAGCGGTTGCGGGCCTGGCTCTCGCCGGCGAAGGCAGCTAACAGGTTACGCTCGGTCTTGGTTCCCTTCAGGCTGGCCATTTTCGATGGGCTCCTTTCTCTTCCGGGGTCCCCGTTCAATGTGCACCTAACCCGCCGGCACCGATCTCTATTCCCGCCGGGCGGGAAACCGAGCTTAGCCGGTTGCGGGCGGGCCTGCAAGTCGCTTCCCGGGGGGAGCGCCGGCGGTGACTGCTGCGGAGCAGCTTACGGCGCCGGGCGGGCGCCGGACGCAAGAACAGTGAAGCATACCTTGGCGCTGGCCCCCCGGCCGTCGGCGGCCAGGAGTTCGTGGCGCCCCGCGCGCATCGGCCAGGCCAGCCGCGCGCCCGCCCGCGACTTGCCCAGCAGGCGGCCGTCCAGGAACCAGTAGACCGCCGCCGCGCCCGGGGGCGGCTGGGCGGTCAGGTAGAGCACGTCGGCCGGGCCCTCCCCGCCGGAGATGACGTACTCGCCGCCGGCCAGCGGGCTGGTTATTGCCAGCCGGCCGCGCCCGGCGGGCCGGGCTTCTTTCGGCGCTTTTCCGCGGGCGGCCAGCCAGGCGGCGGCCTCCGCCGGCCAGACCTCGACCACCCTCCCGCCCCCGGCGGCCCGGTGGATCGCGCAGGGCAGGTCGGAACTCTTTCCCGGAAGATGCTCGGCCTCCACGCTGCACGGGCAGGCTGGGCCCGCCGGGGCGCCGGAGAGCGCGCAGGCCCGGCGGAGGCGCACCGCGTCGGGCCGCGGCCAGTTCTCCTCTCTTGAAAGCTCGATGATGAGCTCCAGCGCGACCGGCAGCGCGGCGCGGGCGCCCACCAGCGCGGGATGCCCGCGCCCGGAGAGCTTGCCGCACCACACCGCGGCGACGCGGGAAGGGGTCACCGCCACCGCCCAGGCGTCGCGGAAGTTCCAGGAGGTGCCGGTCTTCCAGGCCGGGCGCGGCGCCCCCCCGGGCTCCGCGGCGCCCAGGCAGCGCAGGGCCAGGTACGCCGCCCCCGGCGAGTAGACCTGCCGGCTTTCACCTCCGGCCTCGCCGTCCAGCGCGCGGAGCGGCCGCCACCGGCCCAGGCGGGCCAGGGCCGCGTAGGCGTTGGCGACGTCCACCAGCTTCACCTCCGTCGAGCCCAGCGCCAGGCTCAGCCCGCAGCGCTCCACCGCGGACCTCACCGGCATCCCCAGCCGGGTCATGTCCCCGGCCAGGCTCTCGGGCTCCAGGCGCGAGAGCAGCCTGACCGCGGGGACGTTGCGGCTCTCGCGCAGCGCGCGCCGCGCGCTCATCGGCCCGCGGAAGGAGCGGTCGAAGTTCTCCGGGCGGTAGCCCCGCCAGGAACTGGGCACGTCGTAGACCGTCGAGTCGGGGACCAGCACCCCGGCGTCGAAGGCCCGCGCGTAGATGAAGGGCTTGAGCAGCGAGCCCGGCTGGCGGGGGGCGGTCGCGGCGTTGACCTGGCCGACCAGCGGGTCGCCGCGCTTGACCGAGCCGACCATGGCCAGCAGCTCGGAGCTCTTCACGTCAATGACCACCGCGGCCAGGCCGTCGATGCCCATGCCCCCCAGCCTGCCGGCGTGCGCCGCCAGCGTCGAGCGCACCGCGGCCTGGGTCTCGGGGTCGAGCGTGGTGCGCACCGCGCCGGGCTCGCCGCCCAGGCGCGCGACCATCCAGTCGGCGAACCTCTCCGCGTCGGTGGCCCGCTCGCGGGGGGCCAGGGCGATCTCCTCGCGGCGGGCGGCGGCCAGCTCGGCCGGCGAGGCCAGGTTCAACTCGGCCAGCCGCGCGAAGACGAACTCGCGGCGCTTCAGGGCGGCGGGGAGGTGTCTGGCGGGGTTGAAGGCCGCGGGCCGCTGGGGAACGCCGGCCAGCAGGGCGGCCTCGCCCAGGGAGAGCTCCGCCGCGCTCTTGCCGAAGTAGCGCCGGGCCGCGGCCTCGATGCCCACGATGTTGCCGCCGTAGGGCGCCAGGTTGAAGTAGAGCTCGAGAACCTCGCGCTTGGCGGCCAGGCGCTCGAGCTGCGCGGCGCGGAAGGTTTCCACGGCCTTGGCGGCGTAGGTGCGCGGCCGCGGGCACAGCAGGCGCACCGCCTGCATGGTGATGGTCGAGGCCCCCGAGACCCGCCGGCGGCTGGCCAGGTTCTGGACCAGCGCGCGGGCGGCGGCCAGCGGGTCGGCGCCGGGGTGCGAGAAGAAGCGCTTGTCCTCGGCGGCCACCGTGGCCTTGATCATCCAGGGGGAGACTTTTCCTATATGCACGGGCAGCCGCCAGGCCTCCGAGCGGTCCACCCGCCAGGCGATGAGGCCCCCGCGCCGGTCGGAGATCAGCGCCGAGCCGCCGCGGCGCGACTCGACGACCCGCTCGGCGGGGAAGGGGAAGGCGGCATTGAGCGCCGTCCCCGCCAGCGCCGCGGCCAGCCCCGCCGCCGAAAAGAGAATCAGCGTCCGCCTGAGCAATTGACGAAGGCGCGGGCGCGGCTTCAACGCTTGACCTCCACGCTGCCCATGCCGTGCACGCTGTAGATGTCCGGGTCGTACATGCAGGTGGCCTCCACGGGGGCCAGCGCGAACCTGCCGCTGGTCACCGCGCGGACCAGGTAGGTGTACTCGGCCAGGCCCCCGCTGAGCTCCGCGAAGAGCACCAGCCGGTCGTCGCGCCGCTCGACGTGTTCGACGGCCATCTGCTTGGCCTTGTCCTTCTCGCCGGGCGCCGCCGAGCCGCGCAGGTGGGGGTTCTCGATCTCCAGGCCCGCGGGCAGGAGGTCGGTGACCACCACGTGGCTCACCGCGCGCTTGCAGGTCAGGCGCAGCCTGACGCGGTAGAGCTGCCCCTGGACCAGGGCGCCGGGCTTCACCGGCTTGTCGTCCTTGTCGAGGATGAAGCGGCGGACGGCGATGCCCCGGTCGACCTCCTTCACCCGGCCGTCGCGGGGCACCCCCTGGCCCTGCCAGAAGGCCCACAGCTTGCCCTCGCCCTCGGCTCGAACCGTTATCGACTGGCCCGGCTTGATGTCGGC
>CAZONU010000378.1:0-4984 GCA_964581145.1 uncultured Planctomycetia bacterium | reverse complement strand
CTTGCGCCCGCCGGCGCCGCGGTAGCCGAAGACCCCGGCCATCCCCCCGCCGCCCGGGCCGATGACCCCGTGGATGCCGGTCTCGCCCAGGGGGATGTCGCTGACCGGCTCCTGCGAGCCCTTCATGCTCTGGGCCTCCATGTCGTTGTCGGTCTGGGGGGCCTCGTCGAGGTCCTGGGGCTGGTGGGTCACGATGGGGTTGGGGGCCTTGTGCTCGGACTTCACTGCCACCGGCTTCTCGAAGGGGTCGCGCTCCACCGGATCCTTGAACCTGGGCTTGGGGCGCTCGCGGCAGTCGTCCACGATGAAGGTGTGATGCTGCTGCTCGGGCATCTGCATGACCAGCAGCGAGCACAGCAGGAAGATGGCCGTGTGCGCCGCGGTGCTGATCACCCACCAGGGCATGGCCCCCAGCCGCCGGGAGAGCTCCTCCAGGGCGCCCTTCTGGTCGTAGTGCTCGATGTCGATGGCCTCGGCGTGCGGCAGGGAGAGCTGGACCTCCTCTATGGCCGCGCGCAGGTCTGTGGAGGTGGACACGGTACCGACTCCTCTCTCCGCCAAATAGGTCCTTCCGCCAGTCCCCCTAACGGGGCCGGGAGGGCGGAAGTTCACGCCAATCGGGGATTTCCGGGGGCCTGCGGAGTGATATATTGAGGGCGGCCTGAAGCGCCAAACTCCAAACCCGGAAGTGCCCTTTTGGACGCACCTGAGTCACTGAACGCCAGGGGTTTGCGAGCCCCGAAAAAAAGTAAGCGGGGGCGCCGCCGGCCGCCCGAACCCGCCCAACGGCTGGCGGGCAAGCCCCGAACTTTACCCGCCGTGGCGGGCCCAAACCCTATAGCTTTGGACGGACCTGAGTCACTGAACGCCAACGGTTTGCGAGCCCCGGAAAAAAATAAGCGGCCTGGGCCGGGCGGCTGGGGCGGGCGATTATGATACTATGATAGTAATAACGTCGGGGCTGGGCGCTCGCCAGCGCCTGTGAAGCCGTTCACTTCCCCGGTTTGCTGAACTTCGCCTTGGGTATTGACGCAAAGCGCTTGTCAATCGTGCCGAAGATCAGGAACAACTGCCCAGGCAACACGGCACGGGCGTGCTTTTCCGGACTCCTGGGCCGGAAATGCCCTCTGCGCCTCTGTCCATGCACCTGCATGGTTCCCACCTCAATCAGGAATGCGAGAGACTTGCGTTTTGAGTTCTTATCATATTGCCACTTAACTGAGTCACCGCTGAGATCGTAAGGGTTCTCGGCCTTATAGGTCTTGCCTGTTACCGGGTCCTTTATCATTTCTGCAGCAACGGTTGCCAGAATCCAGAACACTTCTTTATCCTCGAATCCGCCACCAGGTCTGAGATTCTGACCGGCGGCGGGCTTGAGCGGCCATCCCACTTGTCCGCCCCAGGAATGCACATCGATCAAACAGGAAAACTTGTTCCTCGTCGCCAAGCCGATGATAGCCCTTGTTTCGTTCTCGACCAGCGGGGGTCTTATCGGCGGGTCCCAATCGTTACCATTGGGCCTACCACAGTAAACCGCTCTCCATTTCGACCGGGAAGTACTGACAATCCACTCGGCCTTCCCATCGTCCCCAATAACCCAGCGCCCTGTTTCCCTGCTCCAATCATCGGCGGGATAGTTCCGATTCAGATCGACCCCCTGGAGTCCTTCTCCTTCCTTCGAGTCAAGCTTCTTCGGTTCACTGTATTTGGGAGGTTCGGGGTCCTTGCTCACATCCCGGCGGCTCTTGCGCCAACCGCCCTCGTCGTTGTGGGCTTTGGGATCCCATCTCCTGCTGTACTGATAGCCTTCGGGGTTGACAACTGGAACGGCGAAGATATTGGCGTTGTCGGTCAGTTTCTTGATATTCAATTCCTTGAATTTTCTGAAGAAGTCGAAGCGAGCGTCCCCTGCCGGCCAATCCTCGGCTCCCTTGTTGTCCAGGATATACTCGGCCGCATCCAGAACCACCCGATAGGCTACCCACTCGCGCGCGTGGTGCGTCCCGGTCATGAGAATGTTTACACGCTTTGCCCCACCTGCCCCACCTCCTCCCTTCGCTATCTTCAGGGCCCAGATGAACCGACGCTTTATGTCTTTCTTGGGTTTGACGTCCTGCTTGTCGACGCCCACTGTCATGACTAATCTTCCTGCCGAATCCGTAAGCCTAAACGCAGTGGCGTCACCCTTGTGCTTCTTCGCAGCAGCCGCGATTTGGTCTTCTATTTCGCTCATAGTCTTGTACTCGGGCGCTTTGCCCGCAAGGGCACTGCCCGGCGCAGCCAAGCTCAACAACATCCCCAGCACCCCGAGTGTCGCCAAGAAGCGTGCCGCGCTCATTTCTGCTCCCCCCCCTCCGTCGCGCCGGTGAGTATTTCCACCACACCGATTCTAGTTTCGAGGTGCTTGAGTTCTTCCGCGCCCGCACCGGCCTTCTTGCGGCGTTCGAGCGCCGCGCGGAGGGCATCGAGGGTTTCTCTGGTCCGAAATCGCAAGCTGAGTTCGCTGGCAGCCGCCCTGACCAGCGGGCCGCGCGAACCGCCGAGGAACTTCAGCAGGCGCTGCTTCCCACCCTTCCCCGTGGTCACCGCGGAAACCAGCTCGTTGACGTTGCTCTGATTCTTCAGTTTGACTTCCTGCTTGAGCCATTCTTCAAAGAGCTTGAGCGCCGATTTGTCCTCCGTATTGGCCAGGGCCGCCAGGAACCTGGGCTCCGCCAGGGCGCGCTTGCGGCCGATCCGGCGGGCGTAGCTCACGGCCGCCTTCCTGTGGTCGCTCACGTACTTGTCCAACTCGGCGTCGCTGAGGCACGTCCAGGCCACAACTAGATCCATGGCCTCCCCGCCGGCCGTTGCAATGGCCGTTTCGATCAGCATGGACGCAAGCTTCACCTCCAGGCCGGACAGGTCGGCGGCGGGAGACAGCCACCTGGGATGCTTCTTGAACGCCGCCCTGATGGCCTTCATCTTCTTCGCCGGGGTGTCGCTGCCGGCCATGATGACTTTGTACTTCTTCTTGGCCTGGACCAAGTCCCATCTCATCATAGCTTTGCCGGCGGTGGTGGGCAGGCCTCCTATTATTATTGGCCCGCCCTTGGCGAGCTTGGCCAGGGTCTTTTCAGACCGGGGATCCTCCCAATGCTCGACCAGCACGTCCATGCCCGCCACCGCGCAGACATGGAACTTGTCCCTGGTCATTTGGATGGCCAGCGCGACGGGGTCCTTGGCCTTCTTGACCTCCGCCCTGAACTTCTCTGCCCGGCGTTGGGCGTCGCGCTGGGCCGCTGCCATGTCGGTTTCACCCGAGCCGGCAGGTCGGCTGCAGGAGGTCAGAAACGCCGCGCCCAGCAGGGCGCCCGCCATCGTTGCTACGGCTCTCATTACTCGTACACCTCGATCAGCTCCCGCCGAGTGGCTTGCCCATTCACGGAAGTTATCCCGAACCTCCAGATGCCTCTGGTCTGGCGCCCTTCTGTGTCCGGGTCCATGTCCCAGGCATTCAGCGTGCCATCGACAACGGTATGCAGCTTCAGACCGCCCTCGGGAGGCCTGCTGAATGCGGTTTTCTGCTCCATGACCACCTCGTAACGAATATCATAAGGTGTCCTGGGTGTGGTGTAAAACGTGTGCTTGGGAGTAACCAGGCACCCGCGTTCATTGCCTGCCGGCCCTTCCGGCGTCGGCGTGTTGGGCTCTACGTCAAACGAAGTCTCCGCCACCGCGCCGCCATTCAACGACACTCGGACCTCGAGGTTCTCCTCCACACTCGTTTCATCAGGCCCGGTCACAAGGGTTTCCTCCCCGCCCGGCCGGTCCTCAATAATTATACCCATCAGCCACTCTTCTACGAATGCATCCGCCTCGTCGGCGGAAGCGTTACCAGTCCCCCACCTGCCGGTCAACCTGACCTTGTAGTCACCTTCGGAGAGCGGAACGTCGCCGTCCTCAGTTGCACATCCGTTCCACCTGTACTCCGCATAGTCTTGTCCGGGCACCAAAGCCGTCGGGAGTCCTGCGATGGACCGCACCGACACCCATCCGCCATCTTCTTGCCTCAGCACCTCCATATCGACCGTGTCCGGCGGCTGATTCTCCGGCTGCCATTTGTACCGCACCGCATTCCAGTTTGAACCCGGTACGATATACTCACCCACTTCGGTCACTTCTATCTCAGTGGGCACCACCTTGAACTCGTAGAGGAAATTGCCGCCCGCGCGCCAAGTGTCTATGGGAACCGGCTGCCATGTCGATACGTAAGGGTCCTCAACCCTCAACATGGCCGAGGGCATGACATAGATGCTGCCCCCCTCGCCCATGTCCGTAAAGGCCTGCGCCAGGGCGGCGGAAAGGTCCGGGTGCGGCGCCAGCTCGTCACCCCACTGGACGATTTCCGGCCAGGGCGGCGGCGCGTAGGCCGCAGAGAACTCCCCCACGAATACCAGCTCGTAGGCAACGCCGCTGACCCGCTCAAAGGCCGCGCCATAAGCGCCGAAGTAGATGGCGAAGTCGTACGCGACGGTAATCTCAGGCGGCGGCGGACCCTCGAAAACGTCGAGGGGCACGTCCAGCAGCGTGCCGGGAGTGGAAATCTCCGCCCAGGCCCCGGCGGTGCCGACCATGTCCACCTCTTCGCCGACCATCTGCTCGAAGTCGGCCTTGGCCTCGGCGAAGGACAGGTCGCGGGGCATGCTGCTGTGCTCGGTGATCTCGTAAGGCCAGGACAACGGGTTGCCGTTGGCGGCGGCGGCCCCCGCGGCCGGAAGAGCCGAGGGCCCGCCGGCGGGTTGCTGCCGCTCCTGCAGGGCCCAGACGCCCGCCGCCCCCAGAAGAGTCAGCGCGCAGAAGGCCAGTGCAATCCGCTTGGTCCTCATCCACGTGTAGAGGCGAGCCATGATATGCCCTCCGCGAAGGACCGTGAAGTTTTGCCACAAGGTGTCAGTGCACACAGATGCTATGCCCTATAGTATACATCACGTTTGCCGCTTTT
>CAZONU010000377.1:0-4992 GCA_964581145.1 uncultured Planctomycetia bacterium | reverse complement strand
GGGCCAGGCCCCCGGTCAGGAAGAAATTGACGTCGCTGCCCAGCTTGGCGCCGATATTGGCGAGTTCCTCGCGCCGGGCGCCCAGACCCCAGAGGCGGTTCAGCCCGCGCAGGGCGGCGGCGGCATCGCTGGATCCGCCGCCCAGGCCCCCGCCGACGGGGATGCGCTTGTCCAGATGTACGTGAATGCCTTCCCGGGCGCCGGATTCCCGGGCCAGGAGCCGCGCGGCGCGGAGGGCCAGGTTGGTCTCATCGGCCGGCGCCGGGAGCCCCGTCACCGATATGCTGAACTCGCCCGCCGGCCGGCGCCAGAGCTCCACCTGGTCCGAGAGGTCCACGGCCTGCATGACCGTCTCTATCTCGTGGTAGCCGTCCTCGCGCCTGCCGAGCACTTCCAGGAAGAGGTTGATCTTGGCGGGGGCTTCCAGGACCAGGTCCGGCGGAGCGGGGGGACGCTCTGATGGCGCGGGGGTCACTTCCTGGCCTTCTTGGACTTTTTCCCCGGCGGGTCGCGGAACTCCGGGGGGGGCTCCTCGTCCTCCTTGTACTCGGCGGGGGGCCACCACTCCAGCGTGCGGCGCCGGCCCCGCTTGCGGAGCGTTCCCCAACGCGTAACGTAGCCGCGGGCGTCGAAGTGAACGTAGCTCCTGCAGGACTCCGGTCCGTCGAACCCGTAGACCCCGATGCCCCCGACGCGGACCAGCCTGGCCGCTTCCAGCTTGCGGAGCGCCCGGCCTATGACCAGCCCGTCCTTCTCGTCGGCCTTGCCGTCGCCGGTGATGTCGTCGCAGACCTCGTCGCCGTCCTCGTCGATCATGACGTCGGCGGCGTCGCCGTAGATGTGCCGGCTGTAGCCTCCCCCGCCGACCCGGCGGTTGTAGTAGGGGGTCCGGAAACCGCTGTTGATCGCCAGGCGCTTGAGCCTCACCTTCCCTGCGAGGAGTTCCCGGCTGAGCATTTCGAGCTTCCAGACCAGGTGCCGGTTGGGCGGGAACCACGAGGTGTGCCGGCGCTTGGGCTTCTTCTTGTCCTTGGTGGTAACGTAGCCGACCATCTGGCCGACGGTGACGTGCGGGGCCAGGAGCAGCTTCTGGTTCTTGGGGGTTATCTTCATCCAGAAGCGCGGGGGGGCGAAGAGATGCTTGTGCTTGCGGACCCGCCAGCTCTTGGCCTTCTCGGGGTTGGGCCAGGTGCCCATGCGCCGCCCTTCGACGGTGACCGTCCAGGTGCCGCGCCTGGGGTCCTTCTTGACGTCCGCCTCCTGGAGGATGACGAGGGGGAAGCTCATGGCCACCCTTTGCAGGTCTTTGCCGGGGGGGCTATCGGGCGCGCCGGCGACCAGCCGGGTGCAGCTCAGCCGGAAGCCCTCATCGGCGAGCTGGGGGGTGAAGATCCCGACGCCGCTTTGCTTGTCTCTTGTGAAGGTCCCGCCGGCCTTGCGCCAGGTGTCCTCGCCGGCCAGCCGCCACTCGCCGGTCGTGCCGCCGGCCGTGATGGTGACCTTGCAGGCCGGCGGCAGGCAGACCGCGTCGCCCGGCCAGAAGCTGCCGGAGAGCTCCGGAGCCCCGGCAACCGCGACCTTCAAGACCGTACCGTAAGTAGGTGTCCCGGCGGGCTTGACGGGGGGCTTCTTGGCGGGGGGCTTCACGGGCTGCTCCGCCGCACCCCCGTTCGGCGGCTCGGGGATGGCGGGCTCGCCGGCCGGCGGGCAGCCGGCGGCCAGGAGCAGCAGAAAGGACGCGGCGAGCAGCTTGTGCAGCATGCCTCCATTTTGAGCGGCCGGGGGGGCGATGTCCAGCGTTTTCCGGGGAGGGGTCCGCGCCATCCTGTTTGCGCCGGCGCCTGTTGCCCCCGCGGAGGGGCGGAGGTAGAATGCCCCGGCTGCGCAGTTCAACGCCGAAGAAGGGGGCCGGGGAGGTCATCCATGAAAGCGGGACTGCTTTTGGCATTCTGCATCGCGGCTGCCGCTCCGCCCGGGGGCGCCGCGGCCGAGCGCCCGCCCGCCGCCGGCAAGGGAAAGGCGGCGCGGCTGGAGCGCCGCTGGTTCTTCTGCTTCGGGTACCGGCGCAGCCCCAAGGACGTGGAGAAGATCAAGGCCCTCATCAAGACCGGCGCGGGCCACGGGCTGAACGGCATGGTGCTCTCCTCCTTCGGGCTGGACGGCATCACCCGTTGGGGGAAGAAAGACATCGCCGTGCTGAGAGAGCTGCACGCTTTCTGCAGGAAAAACAAGATGGAGCTGATCCCCACGGGATTCTCCGTGGGCTACGGCGGCGGCGCCCTGGGGCACGACCGGAACTTCGCGGCCGCCCTGCCGGCGGCCATCACCCTGACAGCGAAGAAGGGCAGGGCCCTGCCGGTGCCGGGGAAAAATCTCCTCAGGAACGGGGGGCTGGAGGAGCACAGCCGGGGACGCTTCAAGGGCTACGCGTTTCACGACCAGCCCGGAAAGGTGACCTTCGCCGACGCCGTCGCCAGCGCCGGCAAGACCTCCATCCGGTTCGAGAATTTCAGCGCGAACAAGCACGGCCACGGCCGGATCATGCAGCGGGTCGCCGTGCGGCCGGGCGGCTCGTACCGCTTCGCCTGCAAGATCAAGACCCGAGAGTTACAGCCGGCCTCCGCCCTCAAGCTCATGGTCCTCAAGGAGAAGGGCACCGTCGCCAGCCTCAGCCCCAAGCTGCGGCCCACCCAGGACTGGATGGAGGTCTCGCTGGACTTCCTCAACTTCGGCGAGAAGGAGGTCCACGTCTACGTCGGCGTATGGGGCGGCAAGTCGGGGAAGTTCTGGCTGGACGAGCTGCGCCTTCAGGAGTACGCCACGCTGGGGGACATCGTGCGCCGGGAGGGCACGCCGCTGGCCCTCCGCAGCCGCGACCGCGAGAAAACCTTCGCCGAGGGCAAGGACTTCAAGGAGGTCAGGAACCGGCGCGACCTCGGCCACCTGACCCTCACGCCGGGCACGGCGGTCCGCGAGGGCGAGAGGCTGGCGCTCTCCTGCTACAAGACGCCCTTCGTGGGCCACTCCTGGGGCCGGCAGATCAGCCTGTGCATGTCCAACCCGGAGCTCTACAAGTACTGGGAGGCGCAGGCCCGCAAGCTCCACGAGGTCATCAGGTACAAGAAGGTCCTGCTGGCCATGGACGAAATTCGCAACGGCGGCGGCTGCCTCTCCTGCCGGAAGCGGGGCCTGTCCATGGCCGAGATCCTGGGCGACTGCATCACCAGGCAGCGGGCCATCTTCAAGAAGATAGACCCGGAGATCGAGGTGCTCATCTGGTCGGACATGCTCGACCCCGCCCACAACGCGCGGGGGGACTACTACGGGGTGGTGGGCGACTTCACGGGGTCGTGGAAGCACGTGCCCAAAGACCTGGTGATAATGTGCTGGTATCACAAAATCAGGGAGGAGTCGCTGGGGTTCTTCTCCAGGCAGGGCTTCCGCACGTTTGGCGCGGCCTACTACGACGCGGACGACCTGCGCAATCCCCGGGAGTGGCTCGAATCTCTGAAGAAGACCAGGAACGCGCGGGGCATCATGTACACCTCCTGGCGCAAGAAGTACGGGCTGCTGGCGGACTTCGGGGACCTGGTGTCGGAAAAGTAGCCCCGGGCATTTTCCGTTGAAAGGCCGCGCCCGGCGGGTAAACTGAGCCCCAGCTCCTCCAGGCCGTCCGGTTGAGGTCCGCAGGAGCGCGTTGCTAACTGGCGGGAAGGGGAGAGGTTCTGGTCACGGGAGCGAAAATCAAGCGCCGCAGGACCCGCCGGGTGCGCGTCGGGCCGTTGGTCATCGGCGGCGGCGCGCCGGTGTCCGTCCAGAGCATGACCAAGACCGCCCCGGAGGACGTCTCCGGCACGGCGAGGCAGGTCGGGCGGCTGGCCGCCGCCGGCGCGGAACTGGTGCGCCTGGCCGTGCCCGACCTGGCTGCTGCCGCCGCTTTCGCCAAAGTCAAGAAACGGAGCCCGGTGCCGCTGGTGGCCGACACGCATTTTGACCCGCGCCTGGCGCTGGCCGCCCTGGAGGCCGGCGCCGACAAGGTCCGGGTCAACCCCGGAAACACGCGTAGCGCGGGGCTCAAGGACTTCGCCCGCGAGAGCGCCCGCCGCAAGGTCCCGGTGCGCATCGGGGTCAACTCCGGCTCGGTTTACCACCGCAAGGGGAAAAGGCGCGACCTCGCCCGGGACATGGTCCGCGCGGCGCTCTCCGCCGCCAAACGCTTCGAGGAATGGGGCCAGCGGAGCATCGTGCTCTCGATGAAGGCCCCCAATGTGACCGACACCGTGCGGGCCTATCGACTGGCCTCCGAGAAGAGCGACTACCCGCTGCACATCGGGGTCACCGCCGCCGGCCCCGCCGACCTGGCGGCGGCCAAGAGCCACGCGGCGCTGGGCGCGCTGCTGGTCGACGGCATCGGGGACACTCTGCGTTTCTCCTACACGAGCGACCCCGCCGCCGAGGTCGGGGCCGGGATCGCCCTGCTGCGCGCCCTGGGACTGCGCCGGGACGAACTGGAACTCATAAGCTGCCCGACCTGCGGGCGCTGCCGGGTTGACCTCGAAAAACTCGTCGGGCAGGTGCGCCGGGCGCTGCGAGACGTCAAGACCCCGCTGAGCGTCGCGGTGATGGGCTGCGCCGTCAACGGGCCGGGCGAGGCCCGGGACGCCGACGTGGGCCTGGCCGCCGCGGCCGACGGCAGCCTGGTGCTCTTCGCCGCCGGCCGGCGCCTCGGCCGGATCAAGAAGCGGCCCGCCGCGGTTCGTGCCCTGGTTGCGGAAGTGAAGAAGCTCGCGGCCAGGAGGAAGGGGCGGCGCAGGTGAAGCGCATCGCGGTGCTGGGCTCCACCGGCTCCATCGGCCGGAGCACGCTGGAGGTGGCCGCCGGCCTCCCCGGCGAGATAGAGGTCGCCGCCCTGGCCGCGGGCTCCAGCTGGGAGAAGCTCGCCGCGCAGTGCCGGGAGCTGGGCGGGACGCCGCTCCTGGCCATGGCCGACGC
>CAZONU010000376.1:0-4994 GCA_964581145.1 uncultured Planctomycetia bacterium | reverse complement strand
AGGTCTTCGACAAGGAGTTCGACTTCATGGTCACCCCGGTGGCCTACGACGTGAAGATCGAGCTGACCCCCGCGAGGGGCGCCACCGTCGGCGACGTGCTCGGCGTGCCCGACTTCAAGAAGGAGTCCGGCAAGGCCAGCATCAAGATTCCGTCGCTGTTCCTCTCCAAGCGCGGCGGGGGCGGGACCACCATGGTGGCCATCAAGCTGGCCCCGGCGGGCACCAGCGAGAAGCAGGTCATCGCCAGCATGGAGCTGGCCTTCGTGACCGTCAAGGGCGAAGAGATCACCCAGAAGCTGATCGCGCGCCTGCCCGGGGAGGTCGACGCCACCGGCAAGACCCCCTACTACTCGCAGCCCGGCGCCAAGAAGGCGGTGGTGCTGGCCGACGCCGCGGTGGCCCTCAAGGCCGCCTGCCGCGGGCGGATCTACCCGGTCAGCCACGACATCGTCTGGGCGCCGATGGCCCGCAAGGGCGGCAAGCCGGCGGCCCTCCCGGAGGGCGTGCGCCGGGTCGGCCCGGTAATGCAGCTCGACAAGAAGACCGCCGCGGACGCCGCGGGCGGGCTCGGCAAGTTCGCCGACTGGTTCGCCTCGCAGATCGGAGACGTCTCCGGCGCGGAGAAGGAGCTGCGCCTCATCGAGAAGCTGGAGGGAACCCTGCGCAAGAACGCGGGACTGGACGCCAAAGAACCCCGGAAAGTCCCCGGCACGGTCAAGCTCAGCGCCCCGCCGGAGGTCTTCTAGCCGCAGGCGAGACAGGTAAGCAACGCGCGCCCGCCGGGCTTGTCCCGGCGGGCGCGTTCTGTTATGATGCCCGGCGCCTGAAAGGGGAGGGCGGGGCCCGTGAAACGCGAGATAGCCGGCGCGGCAATCGAGGTCCTCGAGGGCGACATCACCAAAGACGACTCTGCGGCCATCGTCAACGCGGCCAACAGCTCGCTGATGGGCGGCGGCGGAGTCGACGGCGCCATCCACGGCGCGGGCGGCCCGGAGATCCTGTCTGAGTGCAAGGCCATCGTCGCCGAGCGCGGCCGGCTGCCGGCCGGGCAGGCGGTCATCACCACCGGCGGAAAGCTCCCCGCCAGGTACGTTATCCACACCGTGGGGCCGGTGTACTCGGGAAAACCGAAAGACGCGGAACTCCTGGCCAGCTGCCACACCGAGAGCCTCAAGATCGCCGCCGCGAAGGGCATCGAGACCGTGGCCTTCCCGGCGATAAGCTGCGGGGTTTACGGTTATCCGCTGGAGGAAGCCGCGCCGCTGGCGCTGGGCGCGGCGGCCGGGTTTCTTCAGGCGCAGAAAGGCATCCAGCGGGTGCGCTTCGTGCTCTTCGGCAAAGAGGCGTTTGCAGCTTTCCGCTCGGCACTGGAGTCTCTCAGCATCTAGGGGCACGTCATGGCCAGGACCAGGGTCCACGAACCGGTCGGCGGAGGAAGCAGCGTCTTGATGATATGGGCCGTGGTGGGCCCCACGGTAGGCCTGCTGGTCGGCCTGCTCATCGGGTACCTGGCCTGGAGCGGGAAGGAAGCGGCTGCGCCTCCCAAGCGGGAGAAGTCCAGCGCGCCGCGGTCCCCACAGGCCGCCAGGCGCCCGGAGCCGGAGCCCAAACCGAAGCCTGAACCGGAACCCAGACCCAAGCCTCCGGTCACAGTCGCCGGCCGTGCCGGCGAAAAGGAGTGGCTCCGCAAGCGGGGGCTGCCCGCCCCGGAGCTGGCCTATCTCTTCTCCGGCAAAGGAACGCGCACGCCGCTGGGCGGCTCGCTGGCGGCGGAGGCGCACAGGCTGAAGGCCAGCGGCCCGGTGACGGTGACCGCCGCGGGGGCGGTATTCCGCGACGGCGGCAAGCTCCTTTCCCTGGAGGCCGGCAGGGCGCTGGCCGCGAGGATCAAGGCCGCGCGGGCCTTCAGCGTGGAGGCCCTGGTCCGGCCGGCGGACACCCGCCACCGCGGCCCGGCGCGGATCGTGAGCCTCTCCTACGACGGCCTCAAGCGCAACTTCACCCTGGGCCAGGAGGGCGCCAGCTGGTCGATCCGCCTGCGGACCTCGCGCACCGGCGCCAACGGGACTAACCCACAGGTGTCTGTCAGTGGGCTGACTACCAAGATGACCCACGTGGTGGTCACCTTCGACGGCAAGGTCGAGCGCATATATCTCGACGGCCGCCAGGTCCAGCAGTCCACCGCGGTGGCCGGGGACCTCGACGGCTGGGACGCGAAGCGCTTCCCGCTGGTGCTCGGCAACGAGGCCCGCGAGCCCCGCAACTGGGCGGGCACCATCAAGTTCGCGGCCGTCTACGCCCGGGTCCTCTCCGCCGACCATATTCGCAAGGCCCATAACAACCTCCCGCCCGGATCGGCCCCGACCTCACCCGGAGCCCGGGACGGTCCCGACGTCTTCTGACCCGCGCCGCTCCTCCGCTTACAGGTCGATATCCGGCGGCTTCATGCGCTGCGAGGCGCGCGTGGGGGTCAGCCGCACCGAGATGCTGCTCTCGCCGAACTTCCTCCTGATCACCTCGGCCTGCTTGCGGGAGATGTTCTTGGCCACGGTGACCAGCGGCTTGGCGGCCAGCTCCTGGGCCTCCTCCCGGCTGACCCCGCGGATCTTGGCCAGGAGCTCGATCAGCTTGGGGTTGTTGCTGCGGTTGGCGAAGATGTTGACCTTCTCGTTGGGGTCGCCGCCGCCCGCGCCCGCGGGAGCGGCCTTGGCCACCGGCGCCGCCTTGGCTTTGGGAGCGGCGGCGGCCTTGGCCTTGGGAGCGGCGGGCCGGGCCTTGGGCGCCGCCTTGGCGGCGGGGGCCGCGGGCCTGGCCGCCGGAGGGGGCGCGCCCAGCGGCGCGACCTCTATCTCGTCCAGGCCCTGTACGTTGACGTTGGCCAGCGGCTTCTTGGCGGTGCGCTTGGCGGGAACCGGCCTGGGCGGCTCGTCGGGAACGTTGGGCAGCCCGTCGTCGAGGTCGGCCAGCAGGCTGTCGTCCGAGGCCAGCCCCTTCTCGAAGTCCTCCAGGGCCATGGGCGCGCTGTGCCCGGGCTTGACCTTGCTGATGGGGATGGCCCCGCCGACCGGCGCGGGGGCCGGCTCCGGGGCGGGTGCCGCCGCGGCCGGCTGAGCCGCCGGCGGCGCGGCGGGGATCTCGGGGACGTCGGGCAGGTCCGGCGGCGACTCCAGGGCCTTGAGCGCGTCGGGCAGGGGGATCTCCTCGAAGCCGGAGTCCTTGGCGGTCATCTTGGCGGGCGCGGGGGCCGGAGCGGCGGGGGCGGCGGCCGCGGCGGCGCCCGCCTGGAACAGGCTGAAGGTCGCCCCGCAGGCCGGGCAGCAGAAGGTGCCCGGCGCGCCGGGGGCCGCCGCCGGGGGCGCGGGCGGGGTGTACTGGTCCGCGGGCTTGCCGGCGATCTTGGGCACGCCGCCCCAACCCACTTTAGGGATCGAGCCCACGCTGCCGGCCTTGACCTCGACCTGGCCCCCGGCGCTGACCAGCTCGTCCAGCGCGGCGCGCACGCCGCTGGCCTGGCCCGCGGTGAGGTTCTCGACCAGGACGATGGGGGCCGCGCCGGCGATCTGCCCGGCCAGCTTCGGGTCTATGGCGAAGAGCTTGGCCATGGCCGGGGCCACCTCGGCGGGGGTGCCGCCGGAGAGAATGATGGAGTGCTGGTCAGCCATGGGAATCGGACCCCCTTTCGGCGGAGGCGGCCTGCCGGCCGGCTATGGTCTTGGAGAGGATGACCACGTTGCCCTTCTCGCTGTAAATGACCTTGTCCATCACCTTGCGGACGATGTGCATCCCGTAGCCGCCGGCGCGCTTGCCTTCCTGCATCCGCCGGATGATGTGGGCCACGGGGTTTTCGGCGGGGTCGGGCACCGCCGCGGGGGTGAAGCCCTCGCCCTCGTCGGCCACCTTGAAGACGACCTCCTCGGGGAACAGGCAGTAGGAGACCCGGATGCGCCGGGCCTGGTCGCGCTGGTTGCCCCACTCCATGGCGTTGGAGGCTATCTCGCTGATGGCGATCTTGAGATCCTGCTTCTCGCCGGGGCCCAGGCGCACGTCGTAGAGCGCGTCCACGAAGTTCTCCAGACGGTCGAGGTACTCCTGGCGGCTGGGCGCGGTGAGCTCCACCCAGTCGCGGAAGCCGCCGCGCACGGTGATGCCCTCGCGGACGACCTCGCCGCCCTTCCGGTCGTGGAGGGCGCCGCGCAGCGCGCGCAGGAACTCCTTCACGGTGAAGGGCTTGATCAGGAAGCGCACCGCCCCCTCGCTCATGCACTGGATGACCGCCTCCTCGCTGGGGTAGCCGGTCATCACCACCACCGCGACGGCCGGCCACTCGCGGCGCACCCGCTGGAGGATCTCCTGCCCGCTCATGCCCGGGAGGCGCACGTCGAGGAACGCCACGTCGTAGGCGCCGCGGGCCAACTCCTCCAGCGCCGCGGGCCCGTCCCCGGCGGCGGCGGCCGCGTAGCCCTCCCTGGCCAGCACCTTCTGGAGGAAGGTGCACATGGCCGGCTCGTCGTCGACCACCAGGACGGAGTGCGCTTCTTGGGTACTCATAGGGGCGCCGGACCTCACCTCCCTCCCAAGCAACCTTGTGAGAATAGTTTAGCACGGCGACGATGTCAAGGGGAAATGCCCCCGCCCCGCGGGCATTTTCACGGCCCGCCGCGGCTTCTCCAACTTCTTTCACCACCAAGACACAAAGCGCACCAAGCTTTCAACCACAGAGGCACAGAGGCACCGAGGACTGCGCTTGCCTTGATCGCGGCGGGCATCTCCCCAAGCGCGTCGCGCCGATATCCGCGGCCTGAGCTCCCCTCTGTGTCTCAGTGTCTCTGTGGTTAAATACCGCCGTCAATCGGGAGAGGCGCGGGAAGGCGGGTGGACGTGCTGCGGACCCCAGCCGTCGTCGGGCTCCGCTTCGCCGGCTTTCCAGGAGTCGGGCAGGGGCTTGACCTCTATCTTTGCCGCTGCTTCGTCCCAGACGTTGTACCAGCGTCCCG
>CAZONU010000375.1:0-5025 GCA_964581145.1 uncultured Planctomycetia bacterium | reverse complement strand
GGGCGGCTTCTCCGCGGGGCGGCCCGGTCCCGGGCCCGAACCGGGCTTCTCCCCGGGCCGGCTGGTGGGCTCGCCGCCGGGCCTGGTGACCGTGCCGCCGCCGGGGGTCGGGCGGACGCCGGCGCCCTTAGGCTCCTGAGGGGCCTCGCCGCCCGCGCCCTCGCCGGGGTCCTCGGGGTTCTCCCTGCCGGGCTCGCCGGGCTTCTTCTTTTCGCGGGGCGGCTTGCCGGGGTCGGGCGCCTCCTCGCCGGGGGGCGCCATGTAATCGCCGCCCTCCGGCTCCGGGGCCCCCCCGGAGTCCGGCGGCGGCGGGGGCTTCTTCTTCTCGCCGAGGTCGGGCTTGTAGAGGCTCTCCATCGGGCGGGTGGTTTCCCCGGCGCTCTCGCCGCCGGCGGGCGAGGCCTTCGGCGGCGGGCCGGGCATGCGCCGGGGCGGGGGCTTCTCCAGCAGCGGTCCCGCCGAGGCCAGCTGCCGCGGCGGGCGATAGGCCAGCTCCTCGCTGGCGCCCCGGTTGGGCTCCGGCTCGCGGGTGTCGAAGGCCTCCAGGCGGCAGCGGAAGCCCTCCGCGCCGCCCGCGGCCAGCACCTCGCGGGGCACCAGCACCGCGCCCTGCGACTCGCGCCGAGCTGATACGTCGGGCACCGCGAAGGCCATCTTCCGGCCCGCGGCCCGGAAGACCATGCGCGCCCCGCCCAGCCGGTAGTCGTCGGCGATGCGGTAGTCGACGGCCAGCCGCCCGTCGGCCAGCTCGCGGACCGCGGCGGCGGCCGAGGGGGCCAGGTCCTTCCGGGCGGTGATCGTCCCGCGGGCGGCCTCCCGGCCGGGCCCGCCGCCCGCCGGGCGCACCCTCACCGAGTAGCGGCCCACGCTGCGCACGGTGAAAGCTGCCCGCCAGGCGCTCGCGCCGGCCCGCCGGGCGGTGAGGGTCCGGCTGCCGGGCTCCAGGCTCACCTCCACGAGCCCGACCGGGCCCTTTGAACGCAGGAGAAGCTCCACCCGGGTGTCCTGCAGGCAGTCGATCTCGGCGGAGGAGACCGTCCGGGCCTCCAGCCCGGTGTACTTCGGGTAGCGGTAGGTGACCCGCGCCACCGATGCGTCCGGCCGCGGCCGGACGGTCAGGTTGAAGGTCCGCGAGGGATAGACGCCCCCGCGCGCGCCGGCCTCCACCCGGTAACTGGCGCCCGCCGGGGCGGCCTCGGCCCGCCAGAGGCCGTCGGCCGAGCGGCGCATCGGGGCCGCGGCGCCGCCCTTGAAGACCAGCCGCACCCAGTCCGGCTCGCGCCCGGCCAGCCGGCAGGACGCGGAGAGCAGCTCGCCCGCCTCGAGCTCCGCGTCGCCGGGCAGCACCCTCACGATGCGCGTCGGCCCGGCCCCTCCGAAACCCGAGACCTGGCCGAGGGCGTCGAGATATCGGCCGCCGCCCGCGGCCAGGAGGGCCAGCCCCAGACCGGCGGCGGCCAGCAGCGCGGTCGGTCCCAGCCGGGAGCGCGGCTCGCCGCGCGCGGCCTCCCGGGCCGAGAGCCCGGCTATGGCCCCCTCGGCGCGCTCGGCGGCCAGGGCGGCCACCCCGGGGTCGAGATCGGGGCTGTTCTCCGCCAGGAGCATCAGCGAGCCGGCCAGCCGCGGGCGGGCCCGCTCGGCCAGCGCCGCCAGGTAGCGCCGGCCGGGCCGGCGGGCCAGGGGCAGGAGCGCCCCGGCAACCGCCAGGGCCGCGGCGATCGGCAGGGTCCGGCCGGCGATTTCCGCGGCGGAGGCCAGCGCCGGCGGCGCGAAGGCCAGGGCCGCGGCGGCGAACTCGGCGTAGACCAGGAGCGCGGCCAAGGCCAGGAGCGTCGAGGTGATCAGGGCGCGGAGCAGCAGGCGCAGCTCCAGCGCCCGCAGGCACCGGCGGGCCCCGGGGCCGACGGCCGACCGGCTGCGGATCGCCACGAACTCGCGCTCCGGCGGGACGCCCGGCCGGCGCTAGCGCTCGGCGGCGACGGTGGCCTCCGGCACCGCGCTGCGGTCCAGCAGGAAGTGGGCCCTGCCCAGGGCGCTGGCGCCGGGCGCCTCCTGGATAGTCAGGCCTTTGGCCTCCAGCAGGGCGCGCAGCACCTCAAAGGCCAGGTTGGCGGGGATGCGGCCCACCCGGGCGGTGATCCGCGGGTCCTTCCGGCGGACGTGAGCGAGGGCCGCCCTGGTCAAGTCCACCTTGCAGCCGAACTTGGCCTTCATCTTGCCGATTACCTGGTCGACCGAGGCGTCCTGGAAGTCGAGGTCGGTCTGGCCGCTCTTCTTGACCGCCTTATCGACCTTCCAGCCGGCGTCCGGCCGGCCGACCGAGCGCGCCTGGAAGCCGACCGGGACCTTCTTCTGGCCGCAGCCGGCGGCCAGCAGGGCCAGTGCCGCACCGAGGGGAAGAAAGCTCTTGAGTTTCATCGTGCCACCTCCTGCCGGAATGTCTCTGCTCGAAGGAGGGCCGCCTCCGGCGGAAGTGAGCGGCCGCTCCTACCTGCCCGGGGGCTTCTCGCAGCGCATGGCGTCCGCGACTTCCTTCCTGGTCGCGTCCCACTGCTGCTTCTGGAAGCGCCAGTAGTCGCGGAAGCTCACGCGGAGCTTGGTGCCCCGGCGGAACTCGGAGCCGAAGTAGCTCTTCACGTCGCTCTCGGCCGCGGAGAGCTGCTTGGACTGGAAACGCCAGTAATCGCGCATGCAGGCGCGGACCCGCGGCGGGCGCAGGACCAGCTCGCTGCGCAGGTAGGTCCGGACCTCGCCGGGGACCTGCTTGGCCAGGGACTTCTGGTGCCGCAGGTAGTCGCGGGTGCCCTCGGCCAGCTTGGGCAGGCGCTTCCGCTCGTTCCTGAAGTAGCGGCCGATCTCCGCGGGCAGCTCGGCGGCGATCCTCTGCTGGTGGCGGAAGTACTCGCGGACGTCCTCGCGCAGCCTGGCGGTCAGCGCCCAGTTGCTCTTCCAGAACGCCTTCATGTCCGCGGCGAGCTGGGGCGGCAGCTCCCCCAGCTGGTAGCGCACGTAGGTCTTGACGTCCTCGCGGACCTTGGGCGGGCGCTCGACCAGCTCGCTGTGGAAGTACCGGCGCACGTCCTCCTTGGCGGCCTTGGCCAGCTGCGCCTGGTGGCGGAAGTAGTTGCGGACGCCCTCGCGCAGCTTCTTGATCATGGCCAGGTTGCTCTTGAAGTAGGACTCGATGTCGGCCTCGAGGTCCTTGATGCGCGCCTTCTGGTGGCGCACGTAGTCCCTGAAGTTCTCGGCCAGCTTGGGGAAGCGCTTCTTCTCGGCGGCCAGGTAGCTCTTGACGTCCCGGGCCATGAGGTCCAGGAGCTCGCGCTGGTGGCGCAGGTAGTCCTTGATGTCCCCGCGCATGGCCTCGGCCAGTTTCAAGTTGTATTTGAAGTACTGCTTGACGTCCTTGGGCAGCTCCTTGGCCAGCTCCTTCTGGTGGCGGACGTAGTCGACCATGTCGACCTGCATCCGGGCCATGAGCGACAGGTTGTACTCGACGTAGCGCTCGACGTCTTCGGCCATGTCGCCGGCCAGCTCCTTCTGGTGGCGGACGTAGTCGCGGACGTCCTCGCGGACCAGGGGGGTCCGATAGCATACCTCGCGGCAGCCGCTGAGGGCCAGGGCCGCGGCGGCCAAGAGCGGGGCCCCCAGGCAGAGGCGCAGACGCATTTCCACCTCCCGGCCCCGCGAACGGGGCCACTATGTCAATGACGGGCCGGCCGGGGCCTTATCAGCCCGAAAATCCGGCCTTTCCGGAGCTCGATTCTAAGGCCCCCCGGGGGCGGTTGTCAAGGCTCGGCGGCCCCCGGCGCCAGCCCCAGCTCCCGCCTCTGGGCGAGGCTGAGCTTCTGGGGGCCGCCGGGCCTGGCCCGCCCCGCGAAGATGGCCGCGACGGTCCTGAGCACATTCCCCGGTAGGGACCCATCGCGTGCGCCTTGCCGGGGAGCCGGTAGTTGCTGGCCCCCTCCAGGATGGGCGAGAAACCGGAGCGCCGGCATCGGCCGGCGCGGCCAAAATCCGTTGACTGCCGCCCGGCGGACCGTATAATTCCCGCTGACCCCTGGGGCTGCGCGCGGCGCGGCCCCGCGATTTGTTGTGGCAGACTGAGGAAGAGCCCATGCCCAAGCTTGCAGACCGGATCGGACGGGTCGGCGAGTCGGTGACCCTGGCGGTCACCGCCAAGGCCAGGGCCATGCAGGCCCAGGGGGTCGACGTGGTCGCCTTCGCCGCCGGCGAGCCGGACTTCGACACGCCGGAGCACGTCCGCGAGGCCGGCAAGGCGGCCATAGACGCCGGCCAGACCCGCTACACCCCGGCCTCGGGAACCCCCGCGCTCAAGAAGGCCATCGCAGGCAAGCTCAAGCGCGACAACGGCCTGGAGTACGACCCGGCCACGGAGATCCTGGTCTCCTGCGGGGCCAAGCACGTAATCTACAACCTGGTCCAGGCCCTCTGCGAGGAGGGCGACGAGGTGGTGATCCCCGCGCCCTACTGGGTCAGCTACCCGGAGATGGCCCGCCTGGCCGGGGCCGAGCCGGTCTTCCCCCAGGCGTCGAGCGCCCAGGACTTCAAGCTGACTCCCGAACAGCTCGCCGGGGCCGTCACCGCCAAGACCAAGGCGGTCATCCTCAACAGCCCCTCGAACCCCACCGGCGCGGTCTACTCGCCGGCGGAATTGAAAGCCCTGGCCGCGGTGCTGGTCGGCAGGGACGTCTGGGTCATCTCCGACGAGATCTACGAGAAGCTGGTCTACGACGGCGCCGAGCACGCCTCCATAGCCAGATTAGAGCCGCGCCTGAAGGGGCGCACCCTGGTCGTCAACGGCCACTCCAAGAGCTACGCCATGACCGGCTGGCGCATCGGATACGCGGCGGGGCCCGCGGCGGTCATCAAGGCGGCCGGCTCGCTGCAGAGCCATTCTACGAGCGGCCCGGCGGCGATGTGCCAGGCCGCGGCGCTGGCCGCGCTCACGGAGAAGGACGGCGGCGCCGCCGAACTGGAGGCCATGCGCGCGGAGTTCCAGGC
>CAZONU010000374.1:0-5057 GCA_964581145.1 uncultured Planctomycetia bacterium | reverse complement strand
GGAATGAAGCGGCAGAGAGGATAGAGGTCAAGCCACTGCCCGACTCCTGGAAAGCCGGCGAAGCGGAGCCCGAGGACGGCTGGGGCGTGTACGCGGGGCTCACGCCACCGGCGCGGGCGAGCCCGGACGAAACGTAACCGCCGATGCACGCGGATAGACGCAGATTGGGGCTCGGGCCGCGGGTTGGGCCAACCGATTCACCCGAGTCTCCCGCCGCGGAAGACTATCAGCGCCTGCCCGGCGTCTTGTCCGGCGTAGCCTCGGCGGAGCCGGAAGCCTTGGCGAAGACGGGTTCATCCGCGTCCATCGGCGGTTCCGACAAGAGTTCTCCGCGTACTCTGCGGTGAAACCCTGCTCGGCGCGGTCAGTCTATCAGGCAGGTGTCCCGGTTGTCGTCCGGGGCGCCCGGGCGCCAGACGTCCCGGTCGAAGTCCGGCTCGCCGCCGATGGAGCCCGGGCCCGAGGGAGCGCGGCGCCACTCGACGCGGACGTCGATGAACAGGAAGTTGCCGCCGTGGCCCATGTGCGACTGGCAGGAGTTGCCCTTCCTGGCGCGCTTGTCGCCGGCCACCACCACCGAGCCCGAGTGGGTCAGCTTGTGGCGGGGGTCGTACCAGTAGCTCGAGCTCATCTCGGTGAGCTTCTGGCCCGGGCGCATGTCCCGGTAGTTGGCGTCGCCCGAGGTGCACTTGAAGATCCGGGGGTTGTCCAGGTAGTGGGGGACCAGCAGCCGCAGCGAGCCGAAGCCCAGCAGGTTGCCCTGGTTCGTGCCCCCCGGGCTGGCCCCGTCGGGCGGGTTGGTGGTGAAGGCCGTGGCGCTGCTGGGCGCCACCCGGGTGGCGTTGGGGAAGCACTCGCCGTACTCCCCGGCGTACATGTGCATGGCCAGGCCGATCTCGCGGAGGTTGCTCTTGCAGGCCGCGCGGCGGGCGTTCTCCCTCACGCGCTGCACCGCGGGCATTAACAGGCCCATGAGGATACCGATGATGGCGATGACCACCAGCATCTCGACCAGCGTGAATCCGCGCTTCCTCATCCCGGCTATTCTACTCCCCACCCGGAGAGGCGCGCAAGCTCTCCGGGCCGTTCCCGGTTTCCCGCAGGCAGTCCAGCACCGGGCGGTAGTCCCACTCGACGCCGGCGCGCCGGCTGATCTCCGCCACGCGCTTCCGGTAACGCTCGTAGAGCTCCCGGCCCTTCGGCCCGGCGTCGGCGTCGCAGAAATAAGTCCGGCAGCCCAGCGCCCGGACCTGGCGCGCGGCGCACCGGCCGCCGGCCAGGTAGGGGCAGGTCTCGGGCCCGGCCTCGCCGGGCGGCGCGCCCGCCGAGCGCAAGAGGTCCCGCTCCAGCCGCGAGGCGTAGAGGATATTCCCGTGCGTCGAGAAGTCGCAGCAGCGCCCGCAGGCCCGGCAGGTCTCCTGGAGTTCGGCGAGCTCCGCGTCGAGCTCGGCGTAGAGCGCGGCCAGCTCCGTCCCGGGGTCCATCACTTCTTCTTGCGGCGCAGAACCACGCGGACCTGCTCGGCCTCGTCCACCTGCCGGCAGAAGGCCCGGAACGCCGCGTACTCCCTGGCGGCGACGGTCTGGGGCAGGATCAGCGCGCGGCGCTCGATCTTGAAGCCCCCGGCGGTGCGCTCGGCGGTCAGGGAGTAGGTGCCGAACTCCCCGCTGAGCACCGCGCCGGCCGGCAGCGCGGCGATCTCCAGGCCGGGCCCCAGCCGGTAGCGCAGCGACTCGCGGGCCAGGCGCGGGGCGGCGATCTTGAGCGGGTGCCGCCGGGCCGGGTCCGCGGCCAGCTCGGAGACCAGCTCCAGCGGGTCCAGGCCCGGCGCGCACACCAGGCGGCCCCCGGACGCCGGGGTCAGGTGGCCGTCCAGCTCGAAGCGCAGCGTCGCGACCAGGGGCGCCTCCGGCTCATCGCAGCCGGTGAAGCCGGCCGCCAGCAGGCCCGCGCCGCGGAAGAAGCTGCCCAGGCGGGCCTGGGCCAGGTTGCGCCGGCCGGCGGCGTCCAGGCGGGCCAGGCGCTCCTTGGCGCGGGCGGCGCCGGCCCCCCGGGTGCGCAGCGTCGCCCGGCCGGTCAGCCTGCCCCCGGCGGAGAGGTCCAGCTCCAGCTCGGCGGTGCCCCCGGCGCGGCCGAAGTCCGGCTCCGGCAGGCGCTCGAAGAAGGCCGCCCCGCGGGGGGGCACGGCCAGCACCCGCGCGCCGCCCAGCTCCTGGCGCAGCTCGCCGAAGGGCATGAAGCGGCTGGCCAGGTCGAGCCACAGGAGGCGCCCGCCGGGCAGGCGCACGCCGACCAGCTCCGCGGTGAAGTGCCGCTCGGAGGGCAGGCTCCAGGTGGCCGGCGGGTGGTTCGTGCCCTGGAAGCGCGGGGCCCGGCGGGTGCGGCCCTGGCAGGGCTCCAGCCCGGCGGCGGCGGCCAGGGCGATGAAGACCATCTCCCGGTCGCCGGCCCCGGCGGCCAGCGCCTGGTGGGCGTTGCGGTAGGCCCCGCGGTGCTTGACGCGCCGGTTGACGAACTCGTAGAGGCCCCGGGCCTTCTCCTCGGCGGTCTTGCGCCCGGCGACCGCGCGCGCGGCGGCCGCGCGGACCGCGGCCGTGGGGCGGGTGCGGCCCAGGTAGATGCTCCGGAAGGTGTCGGCCACCTCCTGCCAGGAGCGCTCGCTGCCGATCTCCACGAAGGGCAGGTAGTGGTCGAAGTGGGGCATGTGCGGCTCGGCGTCGACCCGGGGGCGGTTCCGCGCGGTCCAGCGGTAGACGAGGAGGCCGTGTTTCTCCTCGACGCGCTGGGGCACGTCGAAGTTGTGGCGGACCACCTTGTGGCGCAATCCCTTGGGGATCATCACTATGTAGTCGGAGACCTGGTGGGGCTCGTCGAGCCCGAAGGAGCGGAAGTACCACTTGCTCAGGTAGAAGCCGCCCCACCCGCGCGGAGGCTGCTCCCGGCGGTACTTGTACTCCACGGTCGCGCCGATCTCCAGGCCGGGCATGGTCAGCCGGCGCTCGCCGGGGATGACCGTGGGCTCCAGTATCTCGCCGTTCTTGCGGTGGGTGCGCGCCTCCATGAACTCGCCGAGGATGGGCTGGGCGCTGAGTTTCCCGATGGCCTTCCCGGCGAGGATGCGCTCGCCGTTGGCGATGGTCTGGGCCAGCGACCCGTCGCGGTAGACGCGGACCACCGTCTGGTCCAGCACCCGCACCGCGCCGGCCCGCGGGTGGGGCCGCTTCCTGCTCTCGGCGATCTCCTTGCGGATGTCCAGCGCGTAGGGCGCCGAGAAGTCGTCGTCGACGCCGCTGAGGCGCTCGACCAGGCGGCGCAGCCGGTGGTCGCCGGGGTCCAGCTCCAGGGCGCGCCGGTAGGCGTCCAGCGCGCCCTTGCGGTCGGCGGCCTTGGTCAGGAGCTCCCCCAGCTTCCGCCGGCAGGCGGCCTCGGCGGGCACCAGCGCGAGGAGCGGCCCCGCGGCCGCGGCGCCCTCCCGGAAGCGCCCGGCGGCTTCCAGGCACTCCACCAGCTCCAGGTGAGCCTGGGGGTCGCGCGGCCAGATATTGGCGGTCTGCCGGCAGAGCTTGATCGCGTCGCGCCACAGGCCGCGCTCGCCCAGGCCGCGGACCAGGAGCCGGCGGTAGTCCCGGTTGGCCGCGTCGGCCCTGACCAGCTCGCGGCACTCGGCGATGGCCCGGTCGAGCTGGCCGTTCCTCTTCTGAATGCGGGCCTCGAGCAGCCGGCAGCCGGGGTGGTCCGGGCGCAGCTTCTGGGCGTCGGACAGCCAGGAGCGGGCCTGGTTGCGCCAGGCGAGGCGCTCGGCCACGGCGGCCATTCGCAGGCGCGCCAGGTGGCAGCCGGGGCTGGCCGCCAGCGCCCGCTTGAGCTCGTCGAGCGCTTCTTCCTCGCGGCCCTCCTCGACTTCCAGCCCGGCCAGGCGCAACCGCGCGGGCGCGAAGCCGGGGTCGAGCCGGAGGCAGGCGCGGTAGGCCTCCGCGGAGAGGTTCTTGCGCGCGGGCGCCGAGAGGTGCCCGGCATCGCGGCAGGCCTCGCCCAGCAGGAACCGCCAGGCGGCGCGCTTGGGGTCCTTCGATACGGCCAGGCCCAGGTAGCGGATCGCTTCGTCGTCGAGGTCCCCGAGGTGCTTGAGCACCCCGATGGCCGCCAGGCCCGCGGCGGTGCTGGGGTGTATGCGGGCCTCGGCCCCCGGGTAGGCGGGGGGAATCTCCGGCCAGGGCGCCACCGCCCGCGCCGCCGGATGCAGCACGAACCTCTTCTCGGCGGGCAGGGCCAGCGGCCGGGCCCGCGAGTCGGCCAGGCGCACGGAGAGCTTCGCCGGCGCGCTGAGCTTGACCAGGATGCGGTTCCACCCGGCGGCGAGGTCCACGCCGTTGACCACCACCTCCCGGGGCAGGAGCCTCCGGTAGCGGTCGCCGTCGACCTTCAGCTTCCCGTTGACCCACAGCTTGAAGGCCGCCGGCGCCTCGATCAGCAGGAAGCAGCCGCGCTGCACCTTCTCCGCCTTGACCTGGGCCAGGAGGTAGGCCGCTCCGCCCTCCGGCCTCAGGAACTTGCAGGGCTCCAGCGGCCGGCCGCTCATCGGCGCGGGGAGCTTTCGCCACTTGAGCTTCGAGAGCGCGCAGTAGCGCCCGGGGTCGTGCTCGGCGGCCAGGTCGATTTTCCGCTCCGGGCCGAAGGCCCGGTCGTGCGTCGCGGCGATGTCGCGGCCGAAGGTGCCGACCGCCAGCCAGTTCTCGAGGTAACCCAGCGAGGCGGCGGCGGCGCGCGCCTCCCGCCAGTCGCCGGCCTCGCGCAGGCAGTCGACCAGCAGGCGCTTGGCCAGGAAGCGCACGATCGGAGAGGCGCCCTCCTTGCGGGAGAGCTCGGTCAGCGGCTTGACGAGCGGCCGCGTGGCGGCGAGGCGGCGGCGGGCCGCGGCCAGGCGGCGGAGGGCCAGCTCCGCGCCGGGGCTCTTGGGGCCCGCCAGCGCGGCCTTGACCCACTCCAGCGCGGCCCGGTCGTAGAGGCCGCGGGCCTCGGCGGCGCGGGCGTAGACGTCGGCTGCCGCGAAGGCGATC
>CAZONU010000373.1:0-5059 GCA_964581145.1 uncultured Planctomycetia bacterium | reverse complement strand
TGAGCCCCCGCCTCAGACGGTTGTCCCGGGCGTAGAGCTCGACGTAGGCCGCGCCGGCGCGGATGCCGCGGGCGCTGGGCATTACTGGACTCCCAGATTGTTCTTCACGAATCTCGATCTTGGTTTGAAAGAGCCACAGGTACGCCCGGAAATGAACATGGGAGGTGCATCGTGGTTGCGAGAAGTGCTGCGCTTGCGGGTCTTGTCATCAGTTCGTGCGTTGCCCTCGGTTGCCTGAAGAGCGACAAGCATGTGACAACTGATGCTCCACGTATAATCACAGTCGGTGATCCGGAATCCTGGACGCGTCAACACTTCGAAAGGAATCTGGGCGGCAAAGGGGTCCTCACCAGGCAAGACGTGGACTTGGATGGCGATGGCAAGCAAGACCTCTTGATTGCCTCGTCCGCTGGTGCGGGCAACGCTGGAATGCCATATTGCGCTTTCAGAAACACTGACAGGGGCTATGAATTCCTCGGTGATATCTTTCTGCACCGCAAAGCGTTCCGGATTCTTCCGCCAGGTCAGAATGGCGAGTGCCGTATAGTGTCGTACTGGCGCAGCAGTTGCTGTGAAGGCGACCTCGTGTGGTGGACGAGCCGGAAGGGACGTTTCGTGCCCGTCAGGCAGGAAACGATCCACCCCGGCGATGGCGGTACTGATGAAGGCCGCCAACGCTATAAGGAAGTACTTGGGAAATAGCCCGGTCATTGGCTTGAACGGCCTTCTCTACTATCCGGTAAGCAGAACCACCCTTCAGGCAGGTCGCACTTGCTGGCCACAGGCTTGCCGTCCTTGCCCATTACCCAGACCTTGGCCCCCTGGATCGTCTCGCGCAGACGCACCGGCTCGCCCGTGGGCACGTAGATCGACCGTGTCCCGCAGCCGGAGGTCAGGAGCAGCACGATGGGCACCAGCGTCCACATCCGCGCGTCGCCCCATACCTCGCGGACCTTCTTCCTCAGGCGCGCGCGCAACTCCGGCTGCCTGGCCGCGTCCTCGGCGGTGTCCTTGCTGGCTTCCACCAGCGCCGGCAGGAAGGCCCGAAGCAAGGCCACGATCAGCGTGACCAGGAGCTTCATCGCAAGGTTCCGGCGGCCTGCAGCTTGTCGTGGGTGATCTGGATACCTTCCTTCAGCGCGGCCACGGTCTTGGCGCTGGGTTTCCTGCCCTTGGCCTCCTCGTAGACCTTGACCACGAACTTGAGCGCCGCGTCGAGACGCGCCAGGCCCTTGTTGGTGGTCTCGTCGGGCACGGCTTTTTCGGCGGTTTTGATCGCCGTGATGATCGCCCCCTCGAAACTGACCCACGCGGGCTTGGCCGCATAGACGCGGTTAAGCGCCCAGAGCAGCGCTCCTGCCAGAAACGCGATCCCCGCGGGGCTGTTCAGCGCCGCCCACACCAACTTCAGTACGGACTCCCAGTTCATCTCTTCTCCCTCCTGTCCACAAAAATGCGTTTCAGAATGCGCAGGTCCTTGGTCTTGACCGCCGCCTTGCCCGACCCCACCGTCGGGTCGAAGTCGCTCGGCTTGAAAGTTCTCGTCTTCTTTGGGTCCCGGTTCACGTTGGCCACCAGCGCCAGCATTGCCGAGGTATGGCTCCAGCTTTCCCGCCGCCGGCTCTCGGCCATGTCCACGAGCTCCCGCAGCGTCAGTGGACCCGGGTCGACCCCGATGATTCCGGCAAGCTGCCAGATGAGCCGCCAAGCGAGGCCAGCTCGGCTTCGAAGCGCGCCTCCAGATCCGGACTGTCCAGCCGCTTCTCGGCTACCTCGACCGCCCTGGCTTCGAACTTCCGAAACTTCTCCAGGGCCTTGCCGAGCACCTGACGCTTGCCCCTCGGGAAAAAATCGACCAGCTCTCCCATCAGCGCCGCCGTGGCGTGGTCGATGGCGTCACCGCCCATGGCCCGGCCGAAGTCCTCGTCGGAGACGTCCTTCCCGTCCGCCTCGGGCTTGACCAGGCAGTAGATGATGTCGCAGAGCAGCACCGGATCGGTGACCAGCAACTCCAGGAGCTTGCCGTCCACGATGTCCAGCAGGTTGACGTCCAGCAGCGACTTCACGCGCTTGACCGCGGAGACGTCCACGGAGATGGACCACTCGCGCCCCTGGTTGTCCTTGAAGGTCTTCATGGGCAGCCCCTCCCTACGGCACCGTCAGCCACTCGGGCGCGTGCTCGGCATAGGTCGGTTTCACGCTCACCGACGCCGTCATCGCGTCCTCCAGCGGTTCGCTGCGGCTGAAACTGATCACGCTCATCGTCGCGCGCAGCCCCTGGGAGCCGGTCGTGGCAATGTCGCCGTCCATCACCGCCATCTCGATGGGCGCGTCGCCGAACCAGGCGGCCTGGAGCGCGGCGAATCCCTCGTCCTCGGTGTCCCAGACCATCTCGAACTCGACGCTGCCCTCACGAAGAGTACCGACCGTCGCTCTCCAGCCGGCGTTACCCCGGCTGGTCACGTCAGCTTCCCCCTTCTCCAAATTCAGATTCACGTCCTTCGCGTTGAGAAGCTCCCGCCAGTCGGGCGTGTCGTAGCCGGCGGCGTTGTAGTAGAGCTTGCCTTCCATGCCGAGCTTGTTCACGGTTCTGTCCTCCTAGCTGACCGATCCGGCCCACTTGCGCGGCAGCCGGTCCTTGACCTTCTCCAGCGCCGGCCCCATGAAGGGCCGCTTCTCATACTTGGTCCCCCGGAACCGCCCACCGTGCTCGTGGGCCATGCCCGCCGGGCCCACCACCGCGTAGTCCGGCCCGACCACCACGTCCCCGCGCTCCTTTTCAACCGCGTAGACGATGGCCCGCTTCATCTGGCCCTTGCGGGTGTGCGGCGGCTTCCCCGGCGTCGAAGGCTTCTCGCTCCGGCGGATGCTGCGCCGGGCCGTGAGGCGGATCGCCGCGCCGGCGTGCCCCAGGCTCTCGATGGAGCCCTTCTTCGCGGCCCGGCGCACCTTGCCGCCGTCGAACCTGGTCCTGACCTTGATCCCTACCATTTCAGATTCCCTGCGGCATCGCCCCGCGCGGAAAGCGCAGGTAATGGGCCACCAGGTGCCCGTCGCCGGCCGACTGGCTACTGCCGTTCCTCACGAAGGCTCGCAGCCGACCGCCGGCGGGCACGATCAGCCGCTTGGTTACGTAGGCGTCCACCAGGTCGGTGTCGTGCCCTCCGGGGTAGTTCTTGGTCATGGCCAGGTCGAGCTGGCCCTCGCTCGTGCCGGCCACCGCCTGGAGCTGCAGCACCGCGTAGCAGGGGGAGTTGTGGGGCACGTAGACGCTCACCCCCACCAGCAGCCAGTTCTCGTCGTCGGGCACCGTGCTCCCGTAGACGAAAACGTCCCCGCCCGCCGGCACCAGCTCGCGCTTGTGCTCCACGAGAAGCGGCGGCATCCGGCCGATGTCCAGGTTCCACATCGCCTACCTCATCACCCGGAAGGTGAAGGTCAGCACGCTCGTGAACTGGCGCATCTCGCCGAGGTGCTCCTGCGCGTAGATGGGCTGGTTCTCGGTCCTGACCCAGGCCGCCCCCGGATATCCGGCGAGCCGTCGCGCCTTGAAGAACTCCGCGATCTCTTCCACCAGCGCCATCAGGGGGTCTAGTTCCGCGGCGTCCGCCTTCTTGAGCTTCTTCTGGACGGCCACGTCGACCTTCACGTCCGCCTGGCTCCGGCCCCGGCCCAAGGTCGAAAGCGTGACCCCGCTGGGCACCACCGACACGTGGAGGTCCTTCATCTCGGCCAGGTCGAAGACGGGCAGGTAGTGCCGTTCGGCGGCCACGGGCATGCTGAACGTCCCGGCGTTGAGCCCGGCCTTGACCGCCTCGGCGACCTCCGTTACCAGGCCCATCTCAGTGCTTCCTCTCGCCCCGCGCGATGCAAGGCCGCGCCAGCAGCTTGTCACGCACCGAGCGGTTCAGTGCCAACAGGTCGCGGGTCAGCGCCGCCATGTCGTTGATCGCCTCGGTGTTCGCCGCCACGATCCGGTTGGTGGCCTCCAGAACCCCCAGGAGCCGCTTGATCAGCCAGATCACCACCCCCAGCAGCACCATCGAGAAGCCCAGGAACCCGTACTGGACCACCGGCTGCAGCAAGAGCTCGTGCGTCTCCATCAGGCGTCCTCCGTCCCCACGTGCTTGGTGTGAATCCTGAGCGTCCGGCGGTAGGGGTCGCTGTAACGCCAGTGCGGCTCTTTGCCGGGAGCCATGACCTCGTAGACGAAAATCTTCCCGCCGGCGGTCTCGCGCACCTGGTCCCCGCGCTCCGGCAGCGTCCGCTCCCCGTCAAGCACCAGGTCCTTGGCGCGCACCAGGAAGTCCCGGCTCTCGGTCTTCTCCACCGCGCCGTAGTCGCCCCGCAGCTCGAAGACCGTCTTGCCGACCGTGGCCTTGAGCGCCACGGAAGCGTCGCCCCGGACGTAGGTCACCCGCGCGGTGAGATGCTTCTGGCGCTGGCCCTCCAGCCACGCCGAGGATTTCCTGAGCAGGTCGGCCATCGCCTACTGCTCCAGCCGCACCTGCACCGTCGCGTCGTCCTCGGCCGCCGCCTTCGCGGCCTTGCCGAGGTAGGTCGCGCCCGCGGAGCCCTTCTTGACGATGCCCGGCGTGGCGTCCCAGTAGACCTTCTTGCCCGCGGGGATCGCCTTCCCGCCGCCGGTCTCCTTGGGGAACTCGTAGACGCCGGTCACCGCCAGCGCCCCCAGCGTCCCGGTCTTGATCTCCCGGCCGGCCACGCCGACCAGGTCTTCCTGGACCACCACCGCCCCGGCGGCCACGTCCGCCCCCGGGGTGTAGTCCACGCTGTCGCCTCTCTGGATCAGTGTCGCCATGAATCCGCTCCTTCAGCTTTTGGCCTTGCCTCGCGCCTTCCGCCGCGTATCCTCGACCGCGCGCCCGGTGGTCAGCCCGCGATCAGACACCGGCGCCTGACGCGGGCGATGGAGCTTCGGCTCCACCCACCGGGCCTTCTTTCTTACGCCTCGCCCTTCGCCTTGAGCCCGCCGCGCGGGTCCTGGAGCGCCACGCCGAAATCGTGGTAGCCGCGCATGCGCACCCCGAGGACGTTGAAG
>CAZONU010000372.1:0-5080 GCA_964581145.1 uncultured Planctomycetia bacterium | reverse complement strand
CTCCTGGTCCTCCTTGCCGAGCTGGTCGCCGGCCTTGTTGAGCTGGTCGGCCAGGTCCTTCCAGTCGTCGGTCATCTTGGCCAGCTTGGCGAGCTCGCGCTTGAGCGCGGCCTTCTCCGCGTCGGAGAGCTCCTTGTCCTTGAGCATGTCCTTGAGCTTCTTCATCTCCTCGGCGGCCTTCTTGAAGTCGCCGCTGGTCATGGCCTTGGCCATCTCGCTCCCCAGGCCCTCGGGCAGCTCGGCCTTGTCGCCCTGCTCCTTGAGCTGCTCCATCCGGCGCATCATCTCGGCCATGGCGGCGACGCGCGCGTCCATGAGCTTGGCCTTGTCCATGATCTTGTTGAGCCTGGTGATGGCCTCCTCGCGGTCGGAGACCTCCTTGAGGTCCTTGACCAGCTTGCTGAGGTCGTCCTTGAGCTTGTTGCTGGGGACGTTCTTCTTGCTGCGGTCACTCGGCGGGGTGCGCTTGAGCACCTGCTGGAGGTGCTCCTCGATCTCCTTGGCGACCAGCTTGATGTCCGCCTTGGCCTCCTCGTCCTCCTTGATCTCCTTCTCGCGGCCGAGGACGTCGCCCTGGGGGATGGCCAGCATGGCCACCGTGAGGATGAAGAGCCCGAAGGGCAGAAAGCGCGCGCCGCGGGGGGCCTTCAGCGGGAAGTCCCGGCCGACCAGGATGGCCTTGGCGTGGCGGTGGGCGTCGGCCATCAGGTGCGGGGCCATGGGGCTCCGGCGGCAGACCGCGTCCAGGGCCACCGCGCTGGAGAGCCGCGCGCGGAGCCCCAGGCGGCGGTCGACGACTATGGCGGCGGACAGGGTCCCTTTTTGCGAGAGCGAGTAGGCCCCGGCGGCGACGGCGGCGGGGGCCAGCAGCAGGCCGAGCATGATCCACATGGCCCAGCCGGGCAGCAGCGGCCAGCCCAGCGCCGGGAGCGCCACCGGCTGGCCCAGGAAGAAAATGCGCTGGGCCAGGATCATCAGGGCCATGGCCGCCAGGGCGCCGAGCCCCGCCCAGGAGGCCACGCCCAGGGCGTCGTTGAGGCGCAGGCGCCGGGCGCCGGCCGTAAGCGGCCTTGTGAGAGGGCTTTGCGGTGAGTCGTCGGCCATGATCGCTTCCTCCCGGGGCCGCCTGCCGGGGCCCGGCCGGCGGCCAGGCCCCACACTATATTATAGACCGACTTCGGGGGGTCGGGGTTCTAAAAATTCTTTTTAAAATCCGGGGAGGGGGGCGGGGGGAAAAGATATGCTGAACGTCCAAGGAGCATCCCGCGTTATAATATCAGTGATGGAAACTGCGCCCGCAGGCAAGGTCGGTCAGGAAGCAGCACCAGAGGCCCGCCGCGGCAGACGCGCCGAGGTCATGTTGCTGCTGGGCATACTTGCGTTCGCCGCTCTGGCGACAGGCTTCGGCCTCTCCTGGAAATCCCTGCAGTCTCGCTACTGGGTGCACCGCTTGGAGAAGGGGGATGCCCGGGCCAGCGGCAAGCTCAAGGAACTCATGCCCGCCGCGGCTCCCCATCTCGTCGACCTCATTCAGCGCAGGACGCCCATCCCGGACGAGGCCGCCATGGCCTACTTCAAAGCCGCCAAACTGTTGGCCTCCATGGGGCCGGAGGGCGAGGCGCTTCTCCTGCGTCGGATTGAGCTCCTGCGAAGTCGAGGGGACAAGACGGACAACATGCTCGCCGCGCTGGGGGAGTTCCCGGGGCGAGAGGCGAGACTGCTCTATACCGATGGGATGGTCTCCGGCCGGATAAACTCAGTGTTCATGGGAGGCTTCTCCGCCGTAGAGGTCTGCCTGTTTTACCTGGCCTGTCGGCAGGAGCAGGACGGCAGCTGGGACGCGGATCGCTGGGGCGCCGAGGGCGCTTCGGACCTGGAGGTCAGTTCGCTGGCGCTCCTGGCCTACCTGGGCGCCGGCCACACCCTCAAGGAGGGTCGGCACAAGAAGTCCGTCGCCGCCGGCCTGGGCTGGATATCCGGGCAGCAGCGCGCCGACGGGCGCATTGGCGAGGGATGGCTTCGCGAGCACGTGCTGGCCGGCCTGGTGCTGGCCGAGGCCTTCGGATTGACCAAGGACCCGCGCTTCAGGGCTGCCGCCCGGAAGGCGCTGGCCTTCACGCTGGGGCGGCAGCTCAAGCTTGGCGGCTGGGCCGAAAGCCCCTCCAAGTCTCCGGACGCCTTTCTCAGCACCTTGTGCCTGCTGCAACTCAAGAGCTGCGCGCTGGCCCGGATCCCGGTGAAGCGCGACGCTCTGGAGCACGGGGGGCATGCGCTTCTCACTTGGATGGTGGTCAGGGAGGGCCGCGACAAAGGCTTGGCGCGGCCGCGGGAAGGATGCGCGCCGACCCCCCGGTCGATCGCCTGCGGCGGGCTGGTTCGGTTCCTGATATCCGGCCACCTGCCCTCCGGCTACCGGGGCCTGGATGCCCTGGATCCGCAAGAGAAGCCTCCCCACTTTCGGCCGGCGGACGAGCTCTACAGGCGGAGAGCGGAAGCCATGCGCGATCCCTGGGCCACATGGTTGGGCCAGCACTTCCACTTCTGCGTCGGCGGAAAGCACTGGCAGCGGTGGAACGATGCCGTCAAGGACGAGCTGCTCCTGGCCCGTCCCGACAAGGAGGACCCGCGCGGCCCGTGGCCCCGCGACTCGGCGGAGGTCCGGCGCCTGGGCCGCGTCGGCACCGTGGCGCTGCAAGCCATGGTCTTCGAGGTTTACTATCGATACCTGTCGGTTTACCAGGGGCCCGGAGTGGACAGGATCGGCGGGTAATCGGGGAGCCCGGCTCGCCGTCAAGCCCGGGGTTGGGCGACTTCGTCGACCTTGCGGCGGACGTAGCCGCAGTAGACCGCGGCGGCCGGGTTGTGGGCCAGCAGGCGGTCCTTGGCGATGAGGGTCACCACCGGGGCCCGGCTCTTCATGCCGAAGATGGCGTCGTGCCCCACGCAGAGCCCGCAGGTCACGTTGAGCTCGGTGCCCGCGCGGGCCAGCAGGTCGGCCTGGCCGGCCGGGTTGCAGCCGGCCGGCCCCAGGCCGGGGCGCTGCTCGTGGCCCAGCGCGGCCTTGGGCAGGCCGCAGGCCTTGCAGGCGGCCGAGGCCACCTCGAACTCGCGGGAGAGCACCTCTTCGATCGCGGCGGCCTCTTCGGAGAGGCCCACGCAGAAGGCCAGCCCCAGCCTGCGGAAGCCGAGCTCGCGGGCGAAGTGGATGATCTCGACGAGCCGGGGGGCCTCTCCGTAGTGCCGGGCCTCGATTGCCGCGGCGGCCGAGTGCAGGCGCCTGACGGTCTCCTCGGCGTAGAGTTCGCGGTGCTCCGCCGCCAGCCCGAAGCAGTCCTTGCCGTTCCGGCAGTCCTTGCTCTGGCAGCGGGCGCAGCGCGGGGTGATCTTGTCGCTCATGGGGGCGGTCCTCCGTGGGCCGGGGCCGGGTGCGTTCATGTGACGGGAAGATAGCCTCCCGGCGGGCAGTGGTCAAGCCCCTGTGCAGTTCCGCAATCCGAAATCCGGAATCCGAAGTCGCTCACTGGCGGGGTCAAGGATTCCCTGGACTCTCAACCCGCAACTCGGAACTCTGTCAGCCCCCGGCGGCGTTCGGCGGTTGACGGCGGGCCGGGGTGGGGGTAGTCTGGCGGTCATGCCGCCGCTCAGGGACCTCACCGGCCAGCGTTTCGGCCGCCTCACCGTTCTGCGCCGCGGGCGCAACTCCCGGGCCACGCCGGGCTGCCCCGGGCCCAAGGTGCGCTGGATATGCCTCTGCGACTGCGGCAAGCGGCGCCTGATCCAGGCCACCCACCTGTGCTCCGGCCGGACGCGGAGCTGCGGCTGCATCCGGCGGAAGGACTCCCCCGGCCCCAGGTAACCCGAGCGCGGGGGGTATTCACAGAACCGCTGGAAGTCAACGGCCGGGCCTAGCCGGCCGAGCGGGACTAAGCGGCGGGTGGGGGGATTAGATATTGGGGGCGCGGAATGCCCGGAATTCCTCGACGACCAATCCGCTACCCTGGCGAGGCTCCCCGACGTGACGAGCCCGGAGGCCGAGAAGACAGCGCAGGTGCTAACCTTTCTGCCTGCGGTTCTTGAAGGTGATGCTAATACTCCAGAGCTGGACCTTCACTTCGGATTCCCCGGATGAAGGCTCCCTCCCCCACGGCGCCTTAGACCAGCACCACAGCGGCAATGCCCACGCCATGGACCAGCACCACTGCCAGATCCCCTCCAACACGTCCAACATGACCAGTTCCTCCATGGATGTCCATAATCTCCTTCACGGCCACCCGGCTTCCGTCAACCGACCTCCCCCAGCTCTACTATATGGCCTGTTCGAGAGGGAAGTTTACGTACGTCCTCCGATTTTGCCATACCCCCCGCCGTTGCAGGGGCACTCCTCCTCGCCCTACTGGGCAAGGTCGGGTCATCGCATGTCGGGCAGAACGGCATTCGCGGCGGACCCTTGACATCTCGTCCGCGTACTCTAATTGGTGTTTGGCCTTGGCCTCCCGTGACCGTAGAATAGTACCCAGCACATTACTGGAGGACAGGCCATGAGACTCATGTTCGGAGAGGGCCACAGCCGGATTCCCCAGCAAGTGGTCAGGAGTTAGGCGCACCAGGCACATGGCCGACACAACCTACCTGTTGGGAGCCGGCATCAACCGGGCGGTGAGAAGCCCGGAAGGGCTGGCTCCGCCTCTTGCACGCGATTTCTTCCGCCAAGCTCTCCGTCTGCCCAGACTGGCGACGAAGTTCGGCCAGAACCAGCTTGTCCCTCTGCTCGACTTTATTCGCCGGTATTGGCGCTTAGACAAGGAGCAGTTGAAGAGCGCGGATTTCGATCTGGAAGAGTGCTTCACATTTATAGACTTGCAGCGTCGCGAGGCCGAAGTCAACGGCGACAAGGAGATGCTTGGGAGGGCATTACAACTCACGGACTTGCTGACGGACCTTCTATTTGAGTACTTCTCCGAATGTGAGCGGTGGTACGTAAGGGCGTCAGATTTCCAAGCCTTCGGACGCTACATCTACCGCGAGCCCTCTGTGCCAATAATAGTTGGACACGAAGTTGAGATCAAGGCAGAGGGCGTAG
>CAZONU010000371.1:0-5113 GCA_964581145.1 uncultured Planctomycetia bacterium | reverse complement strand
CGCGCGCTACGGCTGGTCGGACCACGTCTGGGCCTGGGAGCTCTGGAACGAGGTGGAAACTTCCCAGGGCTACGAGGAGAGAGCCGTTACCGAGTGGCACCGCGAGATGGGCGATTATTTACGCACACTTGACGTCCACGGGCACATGATTACTACTTCTTATCGCTTCACGCCGCAGTGGACGCCGAATAACGCGTATGAGATGAAGACCTTCGACTTCGCCCAGGCGCACTCCTACCTTCCTGACGTAATAGACGTCCTGCCCGAGCGGCTGGCGGAGATCGCCAGGTTCAAGAAGCCGCGCCTCCTGAGCGAGTTCGGCATCGGGGTGCTGCCCGACTACTTCGACGCCGACCCCGCCGCTCTGCACGTCCACGACGGGCTGTGGGCCGTGCCCTTCGCCGGCGGGGCAGGGGCGGGCATGACCTGGTGGTGGGAGCGCTACGTCCACCCCCGCGACCTCTATTTTCATTTCACGGGAATCTCGCGCTTCATGAGGGGCGAGGACCTTCGCAGGTACAAGCCCGCCGACTGCCGGGCCGAGGAGTGGCGTGGAACATTGAAGGAGCCCGCCGCCCGGGCGCTGGCCGGGGAGGGCCGCGCGCTGGTGTGGGTCGCTGCGGAGCGCGCCATCGGGACCGAAAAGAACCGCTGGAGGAACACGGTCACCAAGCGCTACGCGCGGGCGGAGGGCACCGTCTCGGCACGGGTCAGCCTGGCTATGCCCGCGCCGAAGAAGGGCGGACGCCTGCGCGCCGTCTTCTACGACACGATAGAGGGCGTGCCGGTGGGCGCGGCCTGGGCGAAGGTCATGCCCAAGGGCGGCGTCGAAATCCAGTTCCCGCCGTTCCGCGACGACCTGGCCGCCAAGGTCTTCCCGGTGCCCGCCGGCAAGGCCGCTGCGCCAGTGACGCCGCCGGAGGACATGCCCCTCCGCGCGCGCTTCGAGAAGCTGCTTTCGGCGCCGAAAAAAAAGGCCTACCTGCCGCTCGTCGAGCCCTACGCGAGGGTCAAGGACCTCGACCCGGCCACCCCCGAAGGCAAGTTCGCCGCGCGTCTGGATAAGCTCATCCGCGCCGAGAAGCCCGGGAAAAAGCGCCGCGCGCTGGCCACCCTCAGGGTCCGGCTCGACTACCTGACCAGCACCGGCTGGGCCGCTTACACGTTGAAAGACCTGGGCGCCGCGCTGGCGGCGCTGCTCGCCGGGCGCGACCCCTTCGCCGCCGAGCGCGGCAACTCATTGCGCGGCTACTGGGCGGCCAACGACGACTCCTGCCAGCCCTATTCGCTGACCCTGCCGCCGGAGTATAACTCCAAGAGAAAATACCCGCTGGTGCTCTTCCTCCACCACCACGGCTGGAGCGACTGGTACAGCCCCTTCCAGGGCCACCCCGCCCCGGAGCTGGCCGGGGCCGTCGTGGCCGCGCCCCACGGGCGGGGCAGCTGCGATTACCTATGGATAGCCGAGGACGATTCCCTGGCGGTCATCGACGCGGTCTCCGCCGAGTATCCGATAGATACGGCGCGGGTCTACGTCACCGGCTGGTCGATGGGCGGCACCGGGAGCTTCCACCTGCCGGGCCGCTACCCGGACCGCTTCGCGGCCTCCTGCCCCAAGGCCGGCAACGCCGACTTCACCGCCTGGGAGAAGGCCTGGGGCCCGGACCGCGTGCGGCTGAAGACGCCGCTCGAGGCGGCGCGCATGTTCCTGCGCTGGAAGACCGCGCCGGTCACTTACGCCGAGAACTTCCTGCACGTGCCCATCGCCATGGACCACGGCGCGGGCGACTCGGTCAACCCGGTGGGCCACTCCAAGAGCATGGCCGGGCGGCTCAAACAGCTTAAGTATAAAAACGTGCGCTACCGCTTCGGCTCCGGCGGGCACGGCTGGGGCGCCTCGCTCGAAGACCGGTTCAAGTGGATGCTCAAGTTCCGCCGGCCGGCGGGTCCCGCGCGGGTCCGCTTCAAGACCGGCAGCTATCGTCATGGGAAGGCCTACTGGGTGGAGATACTGCGCATCGCCGACCGCATGAAGATGGCCGGGATCGACGTGAGGGTGGCCTCACCGGCGCGCATCGAGGTGTCGAAGTGCGAGAACATCGAGCGCCTCGCCCTGAAGCTGAAAGGACACAAGCTCGGACGGGGCGCGGTGCTGGCCGTCGGCGGCCAAGAGCTCAAGCTGCCCGCGCCCCTGCCCGGGTCGGTGACGCTCGGCAAGACCGGCGGCCGCTGGGCGCTGGGCGCCGCCAGGGCGGACCCCAAGAAGTTCCCCCCGGCCAAGCGCAAGGGCCTGGAGGGCCCCATTCACGACGCCTTTCGCGATCCCTTCCTGGTGGTGGTGGGCACGACCGCGAAGGACGGGTTCGAGCGCCGGGTGGTGCGCGAGGAGGCCGAGCGCTGGCGCAGGCAGTGGAAGCGGCGCTTTCAGGCCTGGCCGCCGGCCAAGGAGGATCACGCGGTCACCAAGGCGGACATCGCCGCCAAGAACTTGCTGCTCTTCGGCGGGCCGGAGGCCAACAGCGTTACTGCGAAAGTGATGGCCGGGCTGCCGGTGCGCATCGGCGGCGGCAAGGTCGTCGTCGGGGAGCGCGAGTACAAGGGCCGCGACGTGGGCCTCAAGCTCTGCTACCCCAACCCGCTCAACCCTGACAGGTTGGTCCTGGTCCAGGCGGCCAACACCTGGCGGGGCATGTGGCAGATGACCCACCGCTTCGGCAACTGGTTCGACTGGATGCCCCTGGACAACCGCGACTGGTTCGACTTCTGCGTCTTTGACGACAAGAGCGAAGGCTTCGAGACCATGCTCGACGTGGGCTTCTTCGATGAGGACTGGAGCTTGGCGCGCGCCAACCGCTGGCGCGGTCTGGAGCCCTGGCGCGCCAAAGTGAAGCCGCGCGACTATCCCAAGTTCCGAAAGCCGCCGGACGCCGAAACAGTCCGGCTGGGCGACCTCTGGCCCCGGCAGATCGACACCGCCAAGGGACCGCTGGCGATAAACCGCAGCTTCAAGGGCCAGCCGCTGAGCATCGGGCGCAGGCGGCAGAGACACGGCCTGGGCCAGTGGATCGAGTCGGCGGCGGTCTACGACCTGGGCGGCAGGTACCGCAGCTTCCGGACGGGCTTCGGCATCGACGCCGAGGGCCAGAAGAAGATCAGCGGCGCGCGGCGCAGCGCGGAGCAGACCACCTTCCAGGTGTGGGGCGACGGGCAGCTGCTGGCCGAGAAGCACGGGGTGCAGTTCGGCGACCGGCCGGGCAATTTTTCCGTGGATATTACCGGGGTGCGGAGCCTGACCCTGCGGGTCCTGCGCCGGAGCCCCCAGGGCTGGCTCTACGGTTCCATTACCTGGGGCGAGCCCACCTTATACAAGAAGCCGCTGCCGGGCGGGAAGAAGCCGTCGGCTACTCCGCGACCTTCCAGCCGGCCATAGCCGGGTCGGCCGGGTAGTCGAAGACCGGCTTGCCGCCGGTGTCCTTGGCCCAGACCGTGCCGTTGGTGCTGACTATGAGGGTCCGCTTGGTCTTGCCGCCGTACTTCGCGGGGACCGCGCACAGGCCGTAGTCGTCGACTATGTCGATTTTTCTGCCGTTGATGGTCAGGAGGTCGACGAAGAAGTAGCCGTGCTTGTTGCTCTTGGGCGAGGTCGCCCGGGCGAAACGCCTGTCGATAAGCTGTATGGGATTGCCCGCGCCGTCCGGCTGGCTGTAGAGAATCATGAAGGGATAGGCGTATTCCAAGACGCCGCGCGTGCCGCTGCCGGTCCAGTCGTTGCGGTGGAACATGGTGTTGGCCGCGGCGAAGGCCCGGCAGCAGCCGATGGCGTTGATCTCGCGGGGTCGCCCGTTGAGCTTGACGTTAACGCCCTCGGCGCGCTTCCAGCCGGCGGCGAAGAGGCTGGCGGGCAGCTTCGCGGGTCGCTTGCCCCCCGTGTCCTTGGCCCAGACCTCCCCGCCGGGTTTCCTGGCGCCGAGATTGTCAACGGCCACGTAGGTCAGCTTGCCGGTCTTCCCGGGCTTCTCGGGCACCGCGACCAGCGCGTGGCGCCGGGGGCTCAGGGGCTTGCCGGCGGCGTCCTTGGTGATGGGCCAAAAGACGTAACCGGCCACGGGTTTCCCATTGAGGACCGCGATCGCGAAGGGAACGCTCACCTTGTACCAGGGCAGGGGCGTGCTCCTGCCGAACAGCGTGGGGACCGGTCCGGTCTTGCGGGCGATCATGATCGCCGCGGCGCGGGAGGCCACCTCGGCGTCCTTGCTCTTCTTGGCGGTCTCCAGCAGCGGGAGAATCGGCCGGCCGAAGGCCACCAGCTCCTTGGAGGCCCTCTCGCGGGCGCGGAAGTCCTTGTCGCCGAGCCGGGCGATAAGCTTCCTGACCTTCTTCTCCTCCTCGGCGCTCAGCTTGACGGACTTCTTGCCGCCCGTGCCGGTGAAGTTGGCGGTGAAGCCCTTGGTGAGCGCCGAGGAGGCCTGCTGGGCGGCGAGATACCGGGCCAGCAGCAGCCGGACCTCGGCTTCGTTCTTGGTGACGGCGGGATTCGGTTTAGCCTCGCCGCCGCGCGCGGCGGAAAAAAGCAGGGCCAGGGCCAGTCCGGGCAGCGCATGTGCGAGCTTCAAAGTGCATCTCCTCACGAAAGCCGGGGTCTCAGTGACTGCTGAGCGCGCTCGCGATAGTGAAGAAGAGGATGGCAGCCACGGTTATGACCCCGCTGATGATGAGGATCAGCTTGGCCTTCCGCCTGGCCTCCGGATGCTTGCAGACCAAAACCCCAATGAGCCCCAGGAGCAGCCCCAGGCCATTGACCAGCACCGCCAGGACGACCAGCGTGATCGTGGAGCTGTTCAACATCTGCTTGTCGAACCAGGAAGGCTCTTCCTCGACCGCCGGCGGGCGCCCGTCCAGGAACTCCCCGCAGTGTCTGCACTTGATCGCGGTGTCGGCGATTTCCTCGGCGCAGTAGGGGCAGCGCTTGCGTCCGGGCGAAACCGGCAGTTGCTGGATGGAGTTTTCCGGCGCGTTCACGATTGCTCCTTTCCGGCGCGAAGTATCGGGCTGCGCGCCACTAAGTAGCCTCGTACAAAGAATGCAAGAATGACACGCGTCCGGGAAGTGCGGC
>CAZONU010000370.1:0-5165 GCA_964581145.1 uncultured Planctomycetia bacterium | reverse complement strand
GCACCTTCCACAACGGCAGGCGCATGACCGGGGACGTCCTGCTCTCCTTCGGCGACCGGATCGCCATCGGCGCGACGGTCCTGGAGTTCGTGGCGGATACCGCGGTGGTGCCCGCCGCCGCCCAGGCCGCAGCGGCCGAACCGGTGAAGCGGTCCCTCCCGCTGCTCAAGATCGGCATCGCGGCGGTCGCCGTGCTGGCGGTGCTGGGCATAGGTCTGGGCGCCTGGCTGGCCCTGAGGGCGTCCGGGGAGCCTGAGCCCGAGCCGGAGGCCAACGGCGAGCCGCCGGCCGGTCCCCTCAAGAAGCTGGAGTTCCCCGCGGACGCGGCCATGAGGATGGTCAACGAGGCCGTCAAGCTGGCCGCCGACGGCAAGCGCCAGGAGGCCCTGGCCAGGGCCAACGAGGTCATCACCCGCTACCCGGACGAGCCCGCCGCCGCCGAGGCCCGCAGGCTCATCGAGAAGCTCAAGAAGCCCGCCGCGACGCCCTGAGCGGAAAGTCGGACAATGGGTTTGCGGGTCAAGATCCTGGTGGCGCTCAGCACCTTCCTGCTGGTGATGCTGGCGGCCTACTCGATCATCGCCGTGCAGCTGGCCGCCCGCTGGGCGCGGGTGGCCAACCGCAAGACCGTCTCGGAGCTTTCCGCCCGGCTGGCGCGGGCCATCGAGCGCGCCGCCGACAAGGGCTCGATTCCGGAGGGCCGCGGCCTGGTCAGGCTGCTCCGCGCCGAGCTGGACGCCTCCGGCGAGGAGGCCCGCAGGTGCGCGGTGGTCCTCACCGAGCTGGAGGACGGCGAGGAAGGCAGGACGCTGGTGGAGCTGGGGGCCCCGCCGGGGGACGACGCGCTCGCTCATCGGGAAATGCTGCTGGTGGCCGACAGCGGGGGCGGGCAGCGCAAGCTGCGCCTGGAGGTCGCGGTGCCCGCCAAGGGCTTCGCCGACATGCTGGCCGAGGCATATGGCCCCCTGCTGGCCGGGTCCGCCCTGACCCTGGTCCTGGGGGCGGCGCTCTTCGCCTTCGTGAACCGCGCCTACCTCCGCCCGGTGATGCAGCTGCGGCGGGCCGCCCAGGAAGTCGCCGGGGGGCGCCTGGAGGCGGAGGTAAACGTCCGGACCGGCGACGAGCTGGAGGAGCTCGGCGAGAGCTTCGCGGGCATGCTCGACAGGCTGGCCGAGATGCAGGAGCTGGCCCTTGACGCCAACCCGCTGACCGGCCTGCCGGGCAACACCACCATCCAGCAGTTCCTGGGGCCGGTCATCGGGGAGAGCCGGGCCCGCGCCGTCGTCTACGTGGACCTGGACAGCTTCAAGGCCTACAACGACGCCTACGGCTTCGAGGCCGGCGACCGGGTGATATCCTTCGTGGCCGAGCTGCTGACCGACGTCTGCCCCGCCCGGGACGGGGAGGCCTTCGTCGGTCACATCGGCGGAGACGACTTCATCTTCGTGGTGGACTCCGCGCTGGCCCGGGAAGCCGGCGAGGAGATTTTGCGCAGGTTCGACGCGCGCATCGAGGAGTTCTATTCGCCGGAGGATCGCGGGCGCGGCTACATCGTCTCCAAGGACCGCCAGCACCGGGAGCAGCGCTTCCCGCTGATGGGTTTGTCCCTGGCCTGCGTGGACACCGGGCAGCGGAGCTTCAAGCACTTCTCCGAGCTGGCCGCGGCGGCCGCGGAGGTCAAGAGCCAGGCCAAGAAGCAGCCCGGGAGCGTGTTCATGACGGACCGGCGCAGGTCCTGAGCGACCAGCCACTACGGCTTGCGGTTTGAGGTGGCGGGGGACGCTGTGGCCATCCGCCCCCGCTTGACCGATCCTCCCGGGTGCCGGTAGACTGGTTCCGCGTCCGGGGAGGGGGGGCGGTTCTGCTCCGCTGCCGGGCGCCGGGGATCGGGGTCAGCGCGCCGGACGGGGGAACCCCTTGCCCGAACTGCCCGAAGTCGAGACCGTGGTGCGCGGCCTGGCGCCGCACCTGGAAGGTCGCAAGATAACCGCGGCCAGGAGCAGCCGGCTGCTGCGCGCGCTGCCCTCGGCGCGGCGCCTGGCCCGGGGGCTCGTCCGCCGCAGGGTCGCGCGCCTGTGGCGGCGCGGCAAATACATGTTAGTCGACCTGGACGACGGCAGGGCGCTCCTGGTCCACCTGGGCATGTCCGGGCGCCTGGTGCTGGAACCCCTGCGGTCCAGACCCGAGAAGCACCTGCACCTGGCGGTGCGCCTGACAGGGCTCGGGGCCGAGCTGCGCTTCTATGACCCGCGCCGTTTCGGGCGCGTGGCCCTGGGCCGCATTGACGAGCTCGCCCGGTGGACCGGCCTGGGCCGGCTGGGCATCGAGCCGCTGGAGGCCTCGCCAGGCGAGATCGCCGCGGCGCTCCGCGCCCGCCCGAAGCGCCTCAAGGCGCTGCTCCTGGAGGGGGGCGCCGTCGCCGGGCTGGGCAACATCTACGCGGACGAGGCGCTCTTCCGCGCGGGGGTTCACCCGGAGAGGGTGGCCTCGACGCTGGGCGACGCGGAGGCCCTCTGCCTGGGGCACGAGATCCGCGCGGTGCTGGAGGAGGCCATCGCCTCGGGCGGCTCGACGATAGGCGACTACGTCGGGCCCGACGGGGAGGCCGGCGCCTTCCAGGAGAGCCACCTGGTCTACGGCCGCGAGGGGGAGAAGTGCCCGCGCTGCGGGCGGAAGATAGTCAGGCGCGAGATCGCCGGCCGGGGGACGCACTTCTGCCCCGGCTGCCAGAAGCTCCCGCGCAGGCGGCGGGCCTCGCCGCGGAGGCTTGCAAAGCCGCTCTCCGGCGTCTAGAATCCGGCACGTGAACTGGGAACTCTTCGACCAGGTGATGCTGCCCTTCAGCGCCGTCTTCGGCGCGATAGTGGGCAGCTTCCTCAACGCGGCCATCTACCGCCTGCCGCGGAACATCTCCATGGTCACGGAGCGGCGCTCCTTCTGCCCGCGCTGCCGGGCGACCATCGCCTGGTACGACAACATCCCGGTGCTCAGCTACCTGTTCCTGCTGGGCCGCTGCCGGAGTTGCAGGAAGCGGATTTCTCTGCGCTACCCGCTGATCGAGCTCCTGACCGCCGGCCTCTTCGCGGCGCTCTACTGGCACGTCCGGCACCTCAACGGGCCCGGGCCGGGCGGGGGGGAGGCGCTCCTGCACTGGAGCTGCCTGGCCGTCTACATGCCCCTGGTCGCCGGGCTGATCCTGGTGGCCTTCGTCGACCTGCAGGATTACGAGGAGACCCCGGAGGAGAAGAAGGCGGCCGCCAAGCGCGCCCGGAAGCTCAAGAAGCAGGGCAAGAGCGCCGAGGCCGAGGAGGGCCCCAAGACCTACGGGATCATCCCCGACGAGGTGACCGTCGGCGGTCTGGCGCTGGCCGTGCCCCTGGCGCTGATTTTTCCCCAGACCCACTGGAACATGGCCGAGCTGGTCCGCGGCTGGCCCCGCCTGAACGCCTGCTTCGACGTGGCCATCGGCGCGGTGGTCGGCGGGGGAATGACTTTCGGAATGGGGGTCATGGGCAAGGTGCTCTTCAAGAAGGCGGCCATGGGCTTCGGGGACGTCAAGCTGATGGCCATGCTCGGGGCGCTGCTGGGCTGGAAGGCGGCGGTGCTCATCTTCTTCCTGGCGCCGGTCTTCGGGGCCATCTTCGGCATCGCCATGCTGGCCATGTCCGGCGAGCACTACGTGCGCTACGGGCCGTTCCTGGCGGCGGCGGCGGTGATTATCATCTTCTACGAGCCGCTGGCCAGCGTCTACTTCGATGCGGTCTTCAACCCCGGGCCCTGGGCCCTGCACCACAAGGTGCCCTTCGTGTCCCTTGACTGCTTCGGGTTCGGTCCATGAGCGGCCCGCGAATCGCCGTCGTCGACTACGAGATGGGCAACCTGCGCAGCGTTTCGGGCGCCCTGGCGCACCTCGGCGCCGAGGCGGTGATCACCGCCGATCCCGGCGAGGTCCGCTCGGCCGGCGGGGCCATCCTCCCGGAAGTGGAGGCCTTCGGGGACGCCGCGCGGGGCAGGCTCTTCGCGACGCAATTCCATCCCGAGAAAAGCCAGGCGCTGGGCCTGGCCATGCTGAAGGCCTTCGTGGAGATGTGCCGGCCGTGACGAAGCACGGGACCAAAACAAAGAAGAGGTCGCCGAATCCCTTTTCGAAGAGCGAAATCCGCGCGCGCCTCGCGCGCCTGCGCGACGAGCTCAAGAGCCGGAAGCTCGACGGGGTGCTGGTCAGCTCGGTGGCGGGCGTCAGGTACCTCTCGGGCTTCACCGGGGACAGCTCGGTCGCGCTGGTCACCCGGCGGGGGCAGTATCTCATAACCGACTTCCGTTTCGAGGAGGAGGCGGCCATCACCGCGCCGCTCTTCAAGGCGCTCATACACAGGCGCGGGCTGGTGGGCCTCACCGATCGGACCGCGCGCCGGCTGCGGCTCAGGCGGCTGGGGTTCGAGGAGCACGTCCTGACCGCCGCCGACCGGCGGGGCCTGGCCGGGGGCCGGCGCCTGGTGCCGACCAAGCTGATGGTCGACCGCCTGCGCGGGGTGAAGAGCCCCGCGGAGGTGGCCGCGATCACCGAGGCGGTCAGGGCCGCCGAGAAGGGCTTTCGCTCCGCGCGCAGGACCATCCGGGCCGGGTCCGACGAGCGCGCCGCGGCCGCCGAGTTGCGCTACAGGCTGGTCAAGGTGGCCGGCGCCCAGGATCAGGCCTTCGAGACCATCGTGGCCGAGGGGCCCCGCGGCAGCCTGCCTCACGCCCGGCCCACCTCGCGCCCCATCAAGCGCGATTCCGTGGTGCTCATCGACTGGGGCGCGCGTAAGAGCTTCTACCACTCAGACTTGACTCGGGTTCTGGCTCTGGGTAGAATTCCCAGGCTCTTCAAGCGCTTGGCGGCCGTGGTCCGCGAGGCGCAACTGGCCGCAATGGAGCGGATTAGGGCCGGTGCGCCGATCCGCGAGGTGGACCTGGCGGCCCGCAGGGTGATTACCAAAGCGGGTTACGGGGAGCGCTTCGGTCACGGCACCGGCCACGGGCTGGGCCTGGAGGTCCACGAGTTCCCCAGGGTCGCGGCGCGGAGCGGCGGCAGCCTCGAGGCCGGGATGGTTTTCACCGTGGAGCCGGGCATCTACCTGCCGGGCCGCTTCGGGATCCGCCTGGAGGACGACGTCCTGGTGACC
>CAZONU010000369.1:0-5180 GCA_964581145.1 uncultured Planctomycetia bacterium | reverse complement strand
ATTCTACACGCTTGCGCGCGGCAGTTACACGAAAAAAGCGAGGCGGCCTGCGAAGGCCGCCCCGCCCGGAGTGTGGGAACGTGTGGTTGGTCAATCTATCAAGCAGGTGTCGTGTTCGTAATCCAGGGTGCCCGGCGCCCAGACGTCGAGGTCGGTGTCCGTGTCGCCGCTGATCGAGGCGCTGCCCGCCGGCGCGCGACGCCACTCGACGTGCGCGTCCGAGAAGCCGAAGTTGCCGCCAGCGCCCTGGTGCGACTTGCAGGACTTGGTGTTGGGGTCCTTCTTGTCGCCGAGGATGACCGTCTGCCCGGGGTGCGTGGCGCGGTGCCGCGGGTCGTACCAGTAGCTGCAGCTGTCACCGTCGAGCGTGCCGTTCATCTTCATGTCGATGTAGTCGGCGGTGCCCGACGGACACTTGAACACCTTGGGGTTGTCCACGTACGTGGGGCTCAAGAGCTGCAGCGATTCGAACCCCAGGAAGTCCGCCGCGGCGTTCCCGCCCGCGCCGCCGTCCGGCGCCGCGGTGGTGAACTTCAGCGCGTTGGTGTCGGTGGACTGCGCGGCGTTCGGGAAGATCTCGTCGCTGTCGTCCGCGTACATGTGAATGGCCAGAGCGATCTGGCGAATGTTGCTCTTGCACGTGGCCCGACGAGCGCTCTCCCTGACCCGCTGGACGGCGGGCAGCAGCAGCCCAATGAGAATACCAATGATTGCGATGACCACCATCAGCTCGATCAGGGTGAATCCTTTGTGTTTCCTCATGCTTGCTCACCTCCTCATGGTTGCGCTTTGACATCACAGCCGGGTCGACCAGCGGCCACAATGTCCGACCAGGGTCCCCTCCGGGAGACCTCAACCCACACTCCTGTGTATAGTAGACCTCACAGAAGATGGTTTGTCAAGGGAAAAATGTGCGAAATCTTCGGTTATAGATATATCTATATCGTTACTGCGTCAAGATAGCGCATTAGATGCACTTAGTGCATTTCTACGCATATTTATAGTTTGCGAAACTTGTCCGTGACGGGCTTGCTCGCACGAAAGACACGCCCCCCGGGCGTAAGTCGATGTGGGGTTCGGCACTCCAGGCGCCGGGCAGAGCATTTCCAGTCCAGCAGTCATGGACCTGTCGCAGCGTCTCTGGGCTACCCCCCATAGCCCAGCAGCACGCCCAGGCACTCCTTGGGCCGGTTCATGATCATGTCAAAGGCCGCGGGCGCGTCCTCCACCGGGAACTCGTGGGTGATTAACGGATCAACATTGAGCTTGCCGTCGCCGATCATGCGCAGCACCTCCGCGCAGTTGCGGCCCTCGGTCCAGCGCACGTGGCTGTGGGGGATGTGCTGCACGCCGTCTTCATGTACGGGGTCATAACGGCCGACGCCAGCGGCGCGGGCGATGACCAGGCGCGCTTCCCGGGCAAAAAAAGGCCCGCGGGGGAAGTCCAGCTTCACCCCGCCGACGATGCTCACCGCGCCCCCGTCGCGGATGAGGTCCAGGGCCATCAGGAGGTCGGTGTTGTCGTCGCGGCTGCCGGAGCAGACCACCGCGGCGTCGAAGCCCCCGGGCCGGCCCTCGGCGTCGGGCTGGGCGCCGAGCCCGACGCCGAGCTCCTTGGCCTTCTCGACGGCCCCCGGCTCCCCGCTTTTCACCACCCCGTCGGCGCCCAGCTCGGTGGCCAGCTTGAGCAACTTTTCCGAGTGGCTCAGGCACACGACACGATAGCCTGCTGCGCGGGCGATCTGCGCGGTTATTTGCCCTATGAGCCCCATGCCGATCATGGCCACGACCTCACCGAACGACATGTTGCAGAGGCGCAAGCCGTTCAAGCCGAAGGTGCTCACCCCCACGAAGGCGGCCTGCTTGGCGGTGACCCCCTCCGGGCAGGGCGCCACCAGGGTTTCGGGCACGGCGCAGACGGATTGATGGTCCGCAAACCCGCCGCCGTAGCAGCCCAGGAGCTCGCCGGGCTGGTGCAGCGTCGCGCCCTCGCCGGCCTCGCGGACTATCCCCGAGTTACTGTAGCCGATGCGCCGCGGACCCTTGCCTTTCGCTTCCGGGCTCATCTGGCTGCGGATGTGCCCGGCCTCGGTGCCCGCGCTGATGAGCGAGTATTGCGTGTCAGTGAGGTACCAGCCGGGCTTGAGCTCCGGATCGGCCTGGTCCTTGACGGAGATGGCCCCGCCTTCCTCCACGTAGACCTTCTTCATGGGGTTCCTCCTGGATGGGTCTCGGCTTCTATTCCCCGCTCCACTTGTATTATACCTCCCAACCCCGGCGGGGACAAGAGATGAAGCTCCGCCCGTCCCGCTTTGACCCCGCCCCCGCGCACCCGCAGATCGCCGTTTGCAGACGCCCTCCGGGCCAAGTATAAGGTCCCGGGCCGGGCCTTGGGACGGTTTCGGGGGACACGAGCGGTGCAGCACCGCAAGCTGGGGAGAACCGATCTCGCCGTCAGCGCCATCGGCCTGGGCACGGAATACCTGATCGACGTGCCGCGGGACACGGTCCTCGCGGTGGTGGGCGAGGCCATCGCCCGGGGCGTCAACTACTTCGACCTCTTCTGGGCCCAGCCGGAGTTCCGCGACAACATGGGCGCGGCCTTCAAGGGGCATCGCGGGCGGGTCATGCTCGCCGCGCACCTGGGCGCCACCCACCAGGAGGGGCAGTACCAGAAGAGCCGCGACCCGGGGGCCAGCGAGCGGTTCTTCGTCGACTTCCTCAGGCGCTACGACACCGACTACGCCGACGTCCTGTTCCTGCACAACAGCGACGGGCAGGAAGACTACGACGAGCTGCTGAAGCCGGGAGGGCTGCTGGACTTGGCCCAGCGCCTGCAGCGCGAGGGCCGGGCGCGCTTCGTGGGCTTCAGCGGGCACACCCCCGAGACCGCCCGGCAGGCCGTCGAGAGCGGCCGCATCGACGTGCTCATGTTCCCCGTCAACCTCACCAACCACGCGGCGCAGGGCCGGGCCGAGCTGCTGGCCGCCTGCCTGGCACACGACGTGGGCCTGGTAGCCATGAAGCCCTTCGCCGGCGGCAAGCTGCTGCAGGAGGGGGCCTTCCCCGAAGCGGGCAGCCCAGCGCCCGGGTCCGAAAAGCCGCCGCCGGTCACCCCGGCGCAGTGCCTGTCCTACGCCCTGGGGCAGCTGGGCGTCTCCACGGTGGTCCCCGGCTGCAAGAATCCCGAGGAGCTGGCGGGCGCCCTGGCCTACTGGCGGGCCGCGGAGGAGGAGAAGGACTTCTCCGCGGTCGTCGCCCGCTTCCAGCAGTGCGTGGCCGGAGAGTGCGTCTACTGCAACCACTGCCTGCCCTGCCCCGCGGAGATCGACATCGGCGGCCTCCTCCGCCTGCTGGACCGGGCCGCGCTGCGGCTGACCGACGAGCTGCGCTCCGAGTACGACGGCCTGCGGGCCAAGGCCCCCGACTGCGTGGAGTGCGGCTCCTGCGCGGAGCGCTGCCCCTTCGGCGTGGACGTGATCTCCAAGATGAAGCAGGCCCAGGAGCGCTTTTCGTAGGATGATCATCGACTGCCACTCCCACTGCCGCGAAGAGAACGATCCCGAAAGCACCGTCTGGTTCCCGGGCGAGCCGCCGGGTCCCCTGCCCATGAAAAGATTCCTGGCCCACCTGGCCGGCGAGGAGCTGGATCACGTCCTCCTCTCCGCCCACTCGCGGGGCATGACCACCGCCGGGGAGCTCCTCCGCCGGAACGACCTGGTCGCCGAGGCGGCGGCCGCCGCGCCGAAACTCGTCTCCGGCCTCTGCCAGGTGAACCCCCACCTCCCGGAAGCCTCCATGCAGGAAATAGACAGGCACGTTGCCAAGGGCAGCATGGTCGGGCTCGGTGAGATCTGCGGTTACTTGCTTGATTACGAGAACGACGACCCGCGGCTTTTTCCGTTTATTGAGCGGGCCGCGGAGCTGGATGTCCCCGCGCTGGTGCACTGCTCCCGCGAGGAGCACACCGCGGGCCTCGACCGCCTGGCCGCGCGGGTTCCCAATGCGCGGCTGATCATGGCCCACATCGGCGGCATGCACAACTGGCCCGAGGGGATTCGCGTCGCCCGCCGCCACGAGAACCTCTGGGCCGACACCAGCGGCTACGTGATGCTCTCGACCGGGGCCATGGAGCGCGCGCTGGACGAGCTGGGCGCCTCCCGGCTGCTCTTCGGCGTGGACTTCCCGGCGGTCCGCGCCGCGCCGCTGACTGCCGCGCTGGACCGGCTGAAACTCCCGTCCGTCGACTACGAGCGCATCGCCTGGCGCAACACCGCGGAGCTCTTCAAGCTGGACGTGGGGGCTATAACAGGTTCCTGACGCAATGGCGCAGAATGGCGAGTGAGGGTGCGCGCAGCGCAGGCACAGGCCTCAATGAGACCGGTGCCACCGATCGAGTGTCTTTATCAACGCCCTTTCCCCATCCGGGCCCTTCCGGTTTACGGTCAGGCTGGTCCCACCGCGGAACCAGGGTCCCCAACGCTCCCATGTCTTTCCGCGGCCATCGCCGCCCATGGCCATGCTCCGGTGCCAGAGCACGTGCACCTCGGCCTCGTAACTGCCGACCACATACCTCAGCGCCAGCTTCTTATTCCCTCCCGGGCTTAGGACCTTGAGGCCCTCCGGCGGAGGCGACTCGTCGTCTTCCAAGACCTCCACACCGCGTGGCGGGACCGGCTCGGGCGGCTCTGCACGGTCCGCAATCAGTGCGACGAGAGCTTCCTCCGCCGGGCTGCCCACACCGACTTCCTCAACGAGCACGTTGAGTTCCCCAAGCCCGGCGCACTCCCCAAGGGCGTTGGCCGCGGCGCGCTTTGTCTTCACGTCGGAAGACAGGCCGTAAGCCAAGCGATAGGCCGGTGCGCCCGCCTCACCCAGGAACCATATCTCCTCGGCCCACGCTCCATCACCGCTGGCCACCAGCCGCGCGGCGTAGTAGCACCCACGAATCTGCTCCTGATACAGCCCCGCCACCGCCACCCCGGCCAGCAGCGTCACCAGCCCGGCGGCCAGAAAGACCATCCGGGCCACATCGCGCCGCCGGGCCGATTTCCCAGGGTAGCCTGCCACTTGAATCCTCCAGCCAGGAGAACGCAATTCGTGTCCCAATGGTTCACCCCTACTGTCGGCCCTCTGCTGGGGCCGACTGGCCTGCCGTCGGGTTTCGTAACACACTGACA
>CAZONU010000368.1:0-5183 GCA_964581145.1 uncultured Planctomycetia bacterium | reverse complement strand
GGCCAAGGACCCCGTGCGCATGGCCCGGGCCATGAAGGCCGCGGCCGCCGCCGGGCGGGAGGCTTATCTGGCGGGTAGAATCCCGAAGAAGCTCTACGCCACCGCGTCCAGCCCGGTTGAAGGAACCATCTCCCCGGCCAGGGGGAAGTAGGCGCCGCGCATGTTCAGGCTCTACAACACGGTCACGCGCTCCAAGGACGAGCTCGCGCCCATCGACCCGCCCAACGTGGGCCTCTACACCTGCGGGCCCACGGTCTACAACTACGCGCACGTCGGCAACCTGCGCACCTACGTCTTCGAGGACGTGCTCCGCCGCTCGCTCGACCGGGCGGGCTTCGAGGTCAGGCAGGTCATGAACATCACCGACGTGGGCCACTTGGTCTCCGACGCCGACACCGGCGAGGACAAGATGGAGCTGGGCGCCCGCCGCGAGGGCCGCACCGCCTGGGAGATCGCCGGGTTCTACGCCGACGCTTTCAAAACCGACTGCGCGCGGCTCAACATCCTGCCCCCGCACATCTGGTGCAAGGCGACGGAACACATCGCGGAGATGATCGCCCTGGTGGCCCGTTTGGAGAAGAACGGCTTCACCTACCGCATCGCCGACGGGATTTACTTCGACACCTCCAAGTTCCCGGAGTACGGAGCGGTTGCACGGCTCGACAAGGAAGGCCTCAAGGCCGGCGCGCGCGTGGAGGTGGTGAAGGGCAAGCGCAACCCCACCGACTTCGCGCTCTGGAAGTTCTCGCCTCCTGACACGAAACGGCAGATGGAGTGGGACTCGCCCTGGGGCGCCGGCTTCCCCGGCTGGCACATCGAGTGCTCGGCGATGAGCATGAAGTACCTCGGCGAGCAGTTCGACATCCACTGCGGGGCGGTGGACCACATCAACGTGCACCACACCAACGAGATCGCCCAGTCCGAGGCGGCCACGGGAAAGCACCCCTGGGTCCGCTGGTGGGTCCACGGCGAGTTCCTGGTGATGGACAAGGGCAAGATGGCCAAGAGCGCCGGCGCTTTTCTTACTCTCCAGGCGCTCATCGACCGCGGCTTCGACCCGCTGGCCTACCGCTATTTCCTCCTGCAGGCCCACTACCGCAGCCAGCTGGTCTTCTCCTGGGGCGCTCTGGAGGCCGCGGCCAACGGGTACCGCAACCTCCGCGAGACGATTGCGGGCCTCCGCGCCGAGGCCGGGCCGGCGGCCGAGGCGCCCGCGGAGTACGCCGGCCGTTTTGACGAGGCGGTCAGCGACGACATGAACATGCCCAAGGCGCTGGCCGCGCTGTGGGAGTGCCTGAGAGACTCCGACCTGGGCGCCGGCGACAAGCTGGCCTTCGCGAACTACGCCGAGGGCGTCCTGGGGCTGGACCTCGGCAAAGTGGAAGCGGCCGGGCCGGTAGAGGTCTCCGCCGAAGTCGAGGAGCTCGTTCACAAGCGCGCCGAGGCGCGGGCGAACAAAGACTTCGCCGCGGCGGACGAGATTCGCGACCGGGTCGCCGAGCTGGGCTACGAGATCGAGGACAAGCCCGGCGGCCAGTGGAAGGTCAAGAAGAAGCATTGATTCATATCCCAACGCAAGTTTCTATAAGAGACGGGGACGACTACTGATTGTCGCTACACCTTCCTCCACTTCTTGGTCCTGATATTGAACTCGAAGGTGCCCTTGCCCTTCACGATGAAGGTCACGGCATTCTTGGCCAGCGTCACCTTCTCGACGCGGGCTTCGAGCAGGTCGAAGTCCAGGTTGATGACCAGCTGGCTCCAGGCCCGCGTGCGCCGGTCGAAGACGAAGGCGCCCTTGTCGGTCCCCGCCCACACCGAGTCGGTCCCGTAGGCCATTCCGGTGACGGTGACCTCCTTGCGCCCGACCATCTTCAGAAAATCCTTGTACTCGGCCAGCGACCCGTCGGCCGCGTTGAAGAGCACCAGGAACTTCTTCTCCAGCGCGATCCAGAGGAGCAGCTTGTCCCCAGGGTCGTCCCTGGTCCAGAGCAGCTTGCCCATGGCCTTGGCCCGGGCCAGGGCCCGCTCGCGGTTCAGCACCGGCCGCGGGGTGGGGGTCGGCACCGGCACCGGCACGGGACGCACCACCGGGTCGGGCCGCTGGCCCAGGCCGACCAGCAGCGCGCGCAGCCGGTTCTTGGCCAGGAAGTCCTCCTCCTTCTTGTAGGCCTTCTTGAGGTAGGGCACCGCGGCGTTGCCGCCGATCACCGAGACCAGGCTGCCCGCCGCGGCGATGCGCACGTCGCGGCTGGGGTCCGCGAAGAGCACCTTCTCGAGGGCCTCCTGCACCTCCTTGCCCTTGTAGGCCGCCAGGCGCTCGACCAGCGTGACCCGCACGCCCCCCTGGGCGGTGGTCAGCCCGGCCAGCAGCACCGGCGCGGAGCCGGGCCCGGCCAGCCGGCAGGCGGCCAGCACCGCCTCCAGGCGGGCCTTCCGGCCGGTCCAGTTGCCGGGATGGGCGGCCAGGTGCCTGGCGCCGCCCGTGTCCCCGAAGAGCAGCAGCGCCGCGGCGGCCAGGCTGCGGGCCGCCGGGTCGGTCTTGGCGTCGCCGAGCGCCGTCCGGAAGAAGTTCAGCGCCGCGGTTTTCTCCCCGGGCGGAGCGGCCTTGGCCAGCGCCGCGCGCAGCAGGCCGCAGCGCGCCAGGCTCGGGCTCTTGCCCCCCGCGGCCAGCTCCCGCCGGAAGACGGCCCACTCCACCCCCAGCACCCCGGGCGCCGCGTAGCTCCGGGCGATGTCCAGCAGGCGCTCGGCGGCCGCCGGCTCGCCCGCGCCGGCCAGTTGGCGGGCGATGGCCGCCAGCTCGCGGCCGCCGCCGGCGCGCTCGTCCGGGGCGGTCCCCTTGGGGGGCCGCACCCGCCAGGCGGTGACGAGCCGCGGCGAGGAGCCCTCCAACGTGAAGGCCAGGCGCGACTTCGCCGCGGCGCTCATGCCCAGGATCTCCAGCCCCGAGGAGGAGCCCGGCGTCCACCACAGCGGCCGGCCGTTGCGCGCGTCCATCAGCACCAGCTCGCCGCCGGCGCTCCAGAGCACGTGCGGCCCGGCGCCCAGCATGCCCACGCCCGCGGCCCCCGCGGGGAGCGGCAGGGCCGCGCGCCAGGAGTTCCTGCCGCTCCTGGCGTCGATGGCCCGCAGGGCCGCGCCGCGCCCGGCGACCAGCGTCCCGGAGGCCAGCGCCAGGGCCAGCTCCTCGCTGCCGCCGCGCGAGGCCCGGAAGGTCCGGGTCCAGAGCTTCTTGCCGGCCGCCGCGTCCAGGCACAGCAGCCCGTGGACCCCCGCGCCCTTCTCGCCGATGACCACCAGGCGGCCGGCGGTCAGGCAGGTGCGCGCGAACCCCGAGCCCGCCGGCCGCGGGACGCGCCACTTGACCTTGCCGGTCGCCGGGTCGACGCAGGCGGTCTCCTTCCAGCCGGGGAGCACCAGCCCGCCCCCGGCCACCACCGCCGCGCCGCTGAAGCTGCGCGCGAACTCCCGGGAGGGCCAGGCCGGCTTGCCGCTGGCCGTCGAGTAGCCGGCCAGCGAGCGGAAGCCGGCGGCCACCAGCTGCCGGCCGGCCAGGTACAGCCGGCTGCTGCCGCGGGCGGCCCTGGCGGTCCACAGCCGCCGGCCGAGCTTGAGGTCCACGGCGACGAGCTGTGCGCCGATCTCCGAGAGCCGGCGGGAGGCGCCCACCCGCTGGGCCCGGCTGGTCTTGACCAGCAGGTAGGCCCGCCCGGCCCCGGCGACCAGCCCGTCTATGCGCGACGAGTAGGCCACCTTGCCGGCGGCCTCGGCCCCCAGCGTCCCCGGCTCGTTCATGGGGGGGAGCTCCAGGCTCCAGAGCTGCCTGCCGCCGGCGATCTCGAAGGCCCGCAGGCGGGCGGGCAGCGGCTTGCGGGGCAGCGCGCGGCCGGCCGGCTGGCTGGCGACCAGCAGGAGCTCCCCGGCCAGCGCGCAGTGCTCGGGGCTTTCGGCGACGCCCACCGGGGCCTGCCAGGCCAGGGCGCGGGCCGCGGCGAGTTTCCTGGAGAGCCCGGGAGGGTTGACGTCGCTGAGCTCCGCCAGCCGCCGCTGGGCGGCGAAGCAGGCCAGCTCCAGGTAGGCGGCGGTCTTGCCGGCGGGCTTGCGCTTGGCCAGCGTCCCGGCGACGACCGCGTAGGCCTTGGCGTGCTCCAGGCGCTCCCCGACCGGGGAGGCCATCTCCGCCGCAAACTTGTGGCTGACCAGGCCCTGGCCGCCGCCGGGGCCGAGCAGCGCGGCCAGGCTGTCGGCGTAGCGCTCCGGCGAGGCCGGCCCGGCGCGGCGCGCGGCGGCCAGGATCCACCTGCGGCCCTGGGCGCGCTTGCCCGCGGCCAGCAGCGCCCGGCCGGTCTTGAGGGTCTCGTCGATGGGCAGCTTGGCGGCGGCCTCCGGGGAGAGCTTCAGGGCGATCCTGGCGGCGGCCCCGAAGTTCCCCACCCGGACCAGCAGCCTGAGCCGCAGGGGCGCCAGGCGGCCGTGGTCGGGGGCCGCCTTGGCCAGCTGGTCGAGGCGCTCCTGGGCCCGCTCGTACTTCCAGGCGTTGAGCGCCGCCTCCGCCTCGGCGGCCAGCTTGGCGGCCCGGGCGTCGTCGGCCGGGGGCGGCTCGGCGGCGGGGCAGGGCAGGGCCAGGGCCAGGACCAGGATGGGGCCAGCCAGGGCGTATCTGGGCATCGTGCCTCCCGCGCGGGGCCTAAGATTGCGGGTTTCTAACAGTTAGACGCCCAAGGGGGCCACCGGTTTCACTGAAATAATGTCATAACCCGGCCCGGGCCGAAAAGCAATCCGCCGCCCGGCCCCGGCCGGACTTGACCGCGCCCCGGCCCGGCAATATCATCCCGGCCAGAGGGCCCGTCTGGAGGCGGGCGATATCTTCTCTCGGAAAGGAGCGGAGCATGCAGACCTTCTTCATGATGGGCAAGTACTCGGGCGAGGCCATCAAGGGCGTGAGCGCCGACCGGACCAAGAAGGCCGGCGACCTGGTCAAGCAGTGCGGCGGCGAGATCAAGTCCATCCACGCGCTGCTGGGCGCCTCGGACCTGGCGGTCATCGCCGAGTTCCCGGGGGTCATCGAGGCCGCCAAGGCCTCCCTGGCCCTGGCCAAGCTGACCGGCATCGCCTTCAGCACCGCGCCGGCCGTCTCGGTGGAGGAGTTCGACAAGCTGGCCAGCAGCGTCTAGCTCCAT
>CAZONU010000367.1:0-5186 GCA_964581145.1 uncultured Planctomycetia bacterium | reverse complement strand
CCTGGGGACTGTGCGGCGGCCGGCTCGGGGGACTCGGGCGCGAACTGCTGGTGAAAGCGCTCGAGGACAAGTCCCAGCTGGTCCGGGTGACCGCGGCCTACGCGCTGCTCGACCGCGGGGATCCCGCGGGCCTGGCCGAGATATTCCGCGGGGCGGCCTCGGAGAACCCCGACATCTACAAGCTGGCCGAGACCGCCATCCTCAAGAAACTGATAGTCTGGGACGAGTTCCATCCCCAGGCCCGGCTGCTCGACCCCTCCAAGTGCCGCGTGCCGGCCTACCCCGCGGGGGCGCCCGCGGTGAAGGCCCTCAGCGCGCTGCTGCTGCGCATCACCACCGCGGACACCAGGGACCTCAAGGGGGGGAAGCAGCGCTACTGGTTCCTGCGCGAGCGCGCGATTTACCTCCTGGGGCTGAGCGGCCGGGCCGAAGCCGCCGGGCCGCTGCTGGCCGCGCTGCGCCTCGAAAAGAAGAACGCCTGGGGGCGGAACCGCAACCGGCTGATAGCCTCGCTGGGCCTGCACCGGGTCCGCCGCTCGGTGCCGGACCTCCTCGAGTTCCTGGAGCGCGGGCGGGGCAGCGCCTACCTGCGCGAGCGCGGCGACAAGGCCGAGCAGTACGCGGCCACCGCCCTGGTGCGCATCGGCGACCCCAGGTCGGTGAAGCCCATCGTCGCCCTGCTGGCCGTCAAGAAGCCCGAGGTGCGCTTGCTGGCCCGCCGGGCGCTCTCGCGCATGTTCGACGCGGAGATTCCTGACGACCGCTGCCTGGTGCCCAGGGGCGGCAAGCTGGTGCGCGTGCGCGTCGACGGGCTGCCCCCGCCGGCGGACCTGCGCGCCGCGTGGGAAGGCTTCTGGAAGGCGAACAACGATAAGTACGAGTGGAATCCCAAGGCGCCGCCCCTGCGCCTCAAGGGCGGCGAGTAGACGGATTAGGGAGGGCATGCCGTGAAGACGAAAGCCGCGCTTGCCGCACTGGCCCTGTCGGTGTTCTGCTCGGTCCCGGCCGCCCGCGCCGGGGCGCTTCCCAAGGTCCGCAAGGAGCGGCCGCGGCTCTTCGTGCGCGCCAAGGCCTGGGACGGCCCCTCGGTCGAGAAGATCAGGGGCTGGGTCAAGCGACCTGAGTACCGTTATCCCCTCAGGATCGTCAGGGACTGCGGGAACTCCATCCGCTACCTGATCTTGAACGACAACGAAGCCGGCCGCAAGGCGGTGGCCCACCTCGCCGGGCTGCAGCCCGCGAGCAAAGCCGGTTCCCCGTCCTACGACGGCATCGAGGTCACGCAACTGGCGTTGACCTACGACTGGATGCGCAACCACCCCGAGTTCACCGCCCAGAAGCGCAAGAAGGCCATCGCCCACCTGGAGTGGTGGGGGGACCACTTCAAGCGCTACCTCAACCCCGGGGTGGTACCGTTCTACAGCCGGAACACCGGCGCGCTTTCGGGGCTCACCGCCGTCGCCCTGGCCCTGCACGGCGACAGCCCCAAAGCCCCGGCTTACCTGGCGCACGCCTACAAGTACCTGCGCGAGAACGTCGGGACCATCCGCCAGGCGGAGGACGGGGCCACCGGCGGCTCCAGCTACGGACTGATGCACCAGTTCACCGACTGCGCCAACACGGTGGCCATGTGGCGCAGCGCCACCGACTGGGACGCGGCCAAGTGGATCAAGGAGAAGCAGGGCAACTGGCTCCAGCGCCAGCTGCTCTACCAGGTGTGGTTCACCCATCCCAACGGCTGGTACTGGAAGGAGGGCGACACCTGGGGCGGCAAGTGCCGGCTCAAGGACCAGTACGCCATGCAGGTCGCGGCGGTCACCGGCATGTACCGCAACGGCTACGGCCGCGCCTACCTCGACCAGATGTTCAAGTGGTTCGGCAATTCCACGTTCTACAAGAGCAACATCTGGATGTACATCGTCTACAACGACCCCACCGTCAAGGCCAAGCCGCTTAGCGGCCTGGGCCGGGGCGAGGCCTTCAGCCCTCAGCTGCACGGCTACGTGTCCTGGCGCAGTTCCTGGGCCAAGGACGCGACCTGCGTCACTTTCAAGGCCGGCGACAACGTCGACCACCACGGCACCTGGGACACCGGCAAGTTCCAGATCTTCAAGAGCGCGCCGCTGGCCATCAAGAACGGCTACTACAAGGGTTACAAGAGCTCCAAGCATTACTACTACAAGTCGCCCTGGAGCGCCAACGTGGTGGTCTTCGACGGCCCCAAGAACCACGGCTGGCAGCCGGGCATGCCGGATCTCGACAGGACCACCTCGTGGCCGACCTGGAAGGCGGCCCGCGACAAGCTCCGGCATCCGGTCAGCGGAAAGCTGGTGGCCCATGAGATCAAGAAGGACTACGCCCGCGCGCTGGCGGACCTCTCCGGTTCGACCTACCCCAGCGGCTCGAAGTGGACGCGCGAGCTGGTCTTCCTGGGCTACAAGTACTTGTTGGTGCTGGACAGGGTCAATCCGGGGACGGGCACCAAGACCCGCTGGCTGCTGCACAGCGTGAAGCAGGCGACGGTCGACGCGGCCAAGCGCCAGGCGGTCATCGACAACGGCAAGGCGCGGCTGTTGGTCAAGTCGCTGCTTCCCCGGAACGCCCGGATGCAGAACGTCGGCGGGGACGGCAAGGCCTTCGTGCACAAGGACCGCAAGGGCAATGACAGGTCCTTCTCCCCCAACAAGGGCAAGCCCTACCAGATACTCGGCGCCGGGCGCCTGGACGTGATCCCCCCTGACGAGGGCGCGCCGTGCGTCTACCTGCACGTGCTTTACCCGGCGGACACGGGCACGAATACGATGCCGGCCTGCTCCGTCACTACCAGCGGCGCGAACCTGGTCGTGAAAGTGGGCGCGCTGAGCTACACGTTCAAGCCCGGCAACTAGCCCCCGGCCCTTGAGGAGGCAGCCATGAGACTCGCGCTTCTGATTTCTGCGCTGGCGGCCTGTGCCGTGTTTCCCGTGGCCAGTGCGCGGGCAGGTGCTATCCCCAAGGTCCGCAAGGAGCGCCCCCGCATCTGGATCCGCAAGGACGATTGGGACGGGCCCAGCATCCCCAAGCTCAAGAAGTGGTTCAAGCTGCCCGAGTACCGGAAGCGCGGGGTGGGCGGCCAGCGGATGCTGCAGTACCTGGTCAACGGCGACGCCGCCAAAGGCAAGGAGGCGGTGGCCTGGGTCTGCAAGTTCCGCATCTCCGGCGGCTCGCCCAGCTACACCGGGTCCGACGCCCAGAGGCTGGCCGCGAGCTACGACTGGATACGCGGCCACCCGGACTTCACCGAGGAGAAGCGCAAGGCGGTGGTCGCTCACCTGGAGAAGTGGGGAGACTACTACGTCAAGTACGTGACCGGCGCCGGCGCGCCGATCTACTACTCCCGCTACCCGGGGGCCATCGGCGGGCTGTGCGTCATCGGCCTGGCCCTTTACGGCGACAGCCCCAAGGCCGAGAAGTACGTATCCGCCGGCTACAGGGCGCTCAAGGAATACGGCCTGGCCCGCCAGTACGAGGACGGGTCGACCGGCGGGGGGACCTACTCGATATACCACGCCTTCCCGGCGCTGGCGCGGGCGGTCCTGGCCTTCGAGAGCGCCACCGACGCCGGGCTGGCCAAGTACATCAAGGAGAAGCAGGGCAACTGGCTCCAGCGCCAGCTGCTCTGGCAGATCTGGTCCACGCTGCCCAGCGGCTACTTCGTCAAGGAGGGCGACCTCTGGCAGAATCCGGACAGCAGGCAGGTCCGCATGCTGACCCACCTGCTGAAAAACCCCTACGGGCGGGCCCACGCCGACCTCATGTACAAGCGCTGGGGGACGCGGGACTACCATCGCTCGTACGTCTGGCAGTTCTTCGTTTTCAACAACCCCGAGGTCAAGCCCAAACCCCTCGAGGCGCTCGGCCGCGCCGAGCTCTTCGGCCGGGACAGCCACGGGTACGTGATCTTCCGCGACGGCTGGGGGGCGGGCAACACCCACGTCTTCTTCCGCTGCGGGGAGGGCCTGGACGTCCACTCCAACCGCGGGGCGGGCAGCATCGACATCTACCGCCACCGCTCGCTGGCTCAGCGCGCCAACAAGGACTACCCCAAGGACGGCAAGGACGACCGCATCCAGTCCTGCAACGCGATGGTCTTCAACGACCACGACCACAAGAAGACCGAGATGAAGACCGACGTCCCCCTGGACTTCGCGGGATTCCTCAAGCGCAAGAAGCGCAGGAACGTCGAGCTGGCCAGCATCCTCGACTACCAGGTGAAGAAGGAGTACGCCCGGGTCAGGGGCGACATCAGCGCCGCGGTCAAACGGGACTGCAGACTCTGGACCCGCGAGCTGGTCTACCTGGGCTACAAATACGTGTTAGTCCTCGACCGCGTCGAAACGCAGGACATCCCGGTGGTCCAGAAGTGGCAGATGCACTTCACCGCGGAGCCGAAAGTCGAGGGGGCGCTGGCGGTGACCACCGCCGGGAAAGGGCGGCTCTTTTGTAAGACCCTGCTGCCCCAGGGGGCGAGGATCTCCGGTGAGAAGGTCGGCAAGTGGCACCGCCACGTGGTCCAGCCCAAGGACGACAAGCAGAAGAAGTCGGTGTTCCTGCACGTGCTCTTCCCGACCGAGGCGACGGTCGCGAAGATGCCGGCCTGCTCGGTGGAGAGAAAGGGCGCGGACCTGGTGGTCAAGGTCGGCGCGCTCAGTTACACGTTTAAGCCCGGCAAGTAGCCCCCGGCCCTTGAGGAGGCGGCTATGAGACGCGCGTTTCCGGTCACGGCGCTGGCGGTCCTGGTTGCGTCCCTCGCGGCCAGGGCGGGGGAGGGGGCCGTTCCCAAGGTCCGCAAGGAGCGCCCGCGAATATTGCTCAGAGCCAAAGCCTGGGACGGGCCCTCCGTCGAGAAGATCAAGCTCTGGATGAAGCTGCCCGAGTACCAGAAGCGCGCCGAGCCCCGCAAGAAGACGGTCATGCTCAACGCGGTGATGTACCTGGTCAAGGGGGACGCCGCGGCGGGCAAGGCGGCGGTGGCGGCCTTCAGGAAGATGAAGATCGGCGGCGGCACGCCCACCAACTGGGGGGACTCCGCGGCGCATTACGCCATGCTCTACGATTGGCTGCACGGTCACCCGGACATGGACGCGAACAGCCGCAAGGCGGCGGTGGCCGAGATGGAGAAGTGGGGCGACAAGGTCACGGCCTAC
>CAZONU010000366.1:0-5222 GCA_964581145.1 uncultured Planctomycetia bacterium | reverse complement strand
GGGCGGGCGCCTGCCCGACCTGCGGGAAGGTGGTGGGCATACCCCAGGAGGCGCTGGCCGCCTCCAGCCTGCCGCCGCCGCCCGCGCCCGAGCCGCCGGCGCCGGCCCCGCCGGAACCCGAGCCGGTCGCAGTTGAACCCGAGCCCGAGCCCGAGCCCGAGCCCGAGCCGGAGCCCGTTGCCGCCGAGCCGCCGGCCCCGCCCGAGCCCGAACCCGAGCCCGAACCGGTCGCCGAGGAGGTCGCCCCCGTGGAGGCCGAGGCCGTCGCGCCCGAGCCGATCTCGACGCCGGAGATACCCATTCCCCCCGAGCCCGAGCTGGAGCCGGCGCCGGCGGCCGCCGAGCCCGCGGAGCCCGAGGAGATCGCCCCCCACGAGGACATCACCGGCGTCGAGGGCGAAGAGCCGCCCATCGCCCCCGAGCCGGTCTCGGTCGAGGCCCCCGAGCCGCTCCCGCCGGAGGAGGCGCCCGCCTTCAATATCACCGGGGGCCCCGGGGCCGATGAGATCCTTGAGCCGCAGCCGGCCCCCCAGGCGGCCCCCACGCCGCTGGCCGAGCCGGCGGCCATCGACTGGAATCCGGAGGACGAGGCCGCCGGGTCCGTGGCCGTGGAGGACGCCGAGGTCGAGCCCGAGCCGGAGACGGTGGTCGAGACCGAGCCGGAGACCAAGGCGGAGGAGCCCGAGTTCACCCCGCTGCCCAGCGACGCCGCCCGGGAGGTGGCTGCCGCGGCCGAGGAGGCGCCGCCCGCCGAGCCGGAGGGCAAGAAGAAACCCAAGAGCAAGCGCAAGGTTATCGTCCGCCGGCGCCTCAAGAAGGGGGACGCCGCCGCGCTGCTGGCCGACCCCGCCGCGGCCCTGGCCGCCATGGAGGCCGGGATCGACAAGCTCGGAGTGGAAGACCCCGCCGGCGCGCTGGAGGAGGTGACCAGCTTCGACGAGGTGGCCCAGCCCGGGGCGGACGTCGCGCACGCCGAGAAGGAGCCCCTCAGCGGCCTGGCCGACGAGGCCATGAAGGCCGCCGAGCGCGCCACCGAACGCGCCGCCGCCAGGGACGCCGCCGCCGCCGCGGAGAGTGCCGAAGCCGTCCCCGCTGTCGACGAAGCTGCCGCGGCGATAGAGGAGGCCGCGGCCCCCGTCGAGTCGGAGCCCGAGGCGGTCGAGGCGCCCCTGGAGGAGCCCTTGGTGGAGCCCGAGGTCGAGGCGCCCCCGGTGGAGGCCAAGGCGGAGGAGCCGGCCAAGCCCAAGTACGAGCCGCGCTCCCGCCGGGGCCGCGGCCGGGGCAAGAAGGACAGGAAAGGCAAGAAAGAGAAAAAGGCCAAGGCCGCCCCGGTGCTGGAGGCCATGCCCTGCCCGAAGTGCAAGGCGGAGAGCCCCGAGGGCGACGAGGTCTGCCCGGCGTGCGGCGGGCCGCGCGGCAAGAAGAAGCGCCGGCTGCTGCGCGCTGCGGTGCTGCTCTTCCTGCTCCTCCTGCTGCTGGTCGGCGGCGCAGCCGGAGTGAGCATCTGGACCCCGCACCTGGACTCGCTGCTGCTGGACAAGCTGCCGCCCAGCGTTCCGGCCCGCGCCTGGCGCGACAAGGCCCGGCTCTTCCTCGCGGAGAAGGGCTGGCTGTCCCCCGACCTGGCGCCCAAGGAGGAACCCAAACCAGAAAAGGGCACCGAGCCCGCCAAGGGCACTGAGCCCGGCAAGACGCCGGCTCCCGCGACCGGGCCGGAGAAGACGCCGGAGCCCAAGGACAACGGCGGCGCCGTAGGCTAGCCGGCCATGCCCGGGACTCGCGCGGCGGTCATCACCGGGCTGGGCGCGGTTTCGCCCTACGGGAAGGGCGTCTCCGCGCTGTGGGCGGGCCTGTCCGCCGGCCGGCGGGCGATAAGCCCCATAACCCTCTTCTCCACCGAGGGGCTGCGCAACTCCCGGGCCGGCCAGGTGCCGGGCTACGAGCCGCCGAAGGCCCCCGGGGAAGACACCCGCGCGCTGCGCTTCCTGCTTGACGCGCTGGACGAAGCTCTGGCCGATGCCGGGCTGATGCCCGGCGGCTCTTGCGAGCGCGCGGCGACGGTGGTCGCCACCAACTTCGGGGGCATGAGCGCGGCCCAGCTCGCGCTCACCGGGCGGACGGTGGATCTCTCCGGTTACGACTTCGCAGCTAACACCGCCCGGGCCGCGGAGCGCGCCGGCTTCACCGGGCCGAGCGTCACGCTGAGCATGTCCTGCGCGTCGGGGGTGGCCGCGCTGGTGGTGGCCCTGGAGTTGATTCGGGAGGGCCGGGCGGACCTGGCCGTGGCCGCCGGCTACGACGAGCTCTCGATCTACTGTTACGCGGGGCTGAGCGCGCTGCGCGCGGTTTCCACCTCGGACATCACTCCTTTTGACGCGGGCCGGGCCGGGACCATCTTCAGCGAGGGCGCCGGTGTTCTGGTGGTGGAGTCCGCCGAGCACGCCGAGAAGCGCAATGCGAAAGCCCGCGCGCTTTTGGCCGGCGGGGCGGTCAACAACGACGCCTATCACATGACCGCGCCGGAGAAGGAGGGCCGGGGCATCGCCCGGCTGATGCGCCTGGCCCTGGCCGACGCGGGAGTGAGGCCGGAAGATGTCCAGCACGTCAACCTGCACGGCACCGGCACCAAGTACAACGACCTCATCGAGACCCGCGCGATCAAGGCGGTCTTCGGGGAGCGCGCGAAGGAACTGGTCCTGACCGCCAACAAGAGCATGATCGGCCACACCATGGGCGCGGCCGGCAGCCACGAGTCGATCGCGGCGATAAAGAGTCTGGAGACGGGAATCGTCCCGCCCACGGTGGGCATCACCACACCCGACCCGGACTGCGACCTGGACTACTGCCCGGGCCAGGCGCGGGAGCTGGAGATGGCCACCGTCCTCAAGAACTCCTACGGCATCGGCGGCACCAACGCCTCGGCGGTGTTCCGGAAGGTGTGAGAGGGGACCTTAATTATTATGTTGACGGTCGACAGGTGTCCTCAATGCGGCGGCGAAATGGAATCGGGCGGCGTTAACGCGCCGTCGTGGGGTGTTCTCTGGATCGGCGGTCCCCGCAAGACTTGGATATTCAGCCGGGACGTTGAGAGGCTCCAGAGGGATTCCTGGGGGGCGTTCAAGCTGAGGAAGGACGACCTGCCGGCCAAACGGTGCGTCGCCTGTAAGTTGGTCCTGTTCGAATACACCGCCGGCGATTAGGCGCGGACTCAGATAACCCTGAACCCCAGCCCGGCCAGCGCGCGGCGCTGCTCCATGGTGCCGTCGGCGAGCACCAGTCTCGTGTTGTGAAAGCCGCGCCTGACCGGGTAGTCCACGCGCAGCTTGGTGAAGTACGCCCCGCGCTCGGCCTCGGGCATGAGCAGCACCTCGCGCAGCCGCGCGTCGTCCTCGGCGATGGGGTAGAGGGTCAGCGCCGCCTCGGTGGCGGTCAGCTGGGCGTCGAAAGCCGAGCCCTCGACCTCCAGGCGGGGGATCTCCGGCGGGGGCAGCGAGTCCGCCGGCTTCCATTTTTCGGGAACGCCGAGCAGCTTGCAGACCTCCCGGTAGAGCACGTGGGTGCCGCCCACCTTGCCGTCGAAGCTGTGCCCGGCGATGTGCGGCGTGCCCACGTCCGCGCGCTCCAGGAGCCCGGCCTCCACGACGGGCTCGCCCTCCCAGACGTCCAGGGCCGCGGCGGTGAGCCGGCCTGAGTCGATGGCGGCCACCAGCGCCGCGGTGTCGTGCACCTTCCCGCGCGCGGTGTTGACGAAGATGGCCCCGGGCTTGAGGCGCGCAAAGAAATCCGCATCGGCCATGTGCAAGGTGGCGTCCTCGCCTTCCCTGCTGAGCGGGACGTGCAGGGTGATGATGTCCGACGCCGCCAGCAGCTCCTCCAGCGGGCGGTACTCGTCGCTGCCGGTCTGCCGGCCCAGCGGCGGGTCGCACTTGAGCACGGTCATGCCCAGGGCCCGCGCGCGGCGGACCACCCGCCGGCCGACGTTGCCCACCCCCACGACGCCGGCGGTCCTCCCGGCCAGCTCCCAGCCCAGCCGGGCGGCCAGGAGCAGCACCGCCGAGCTCCACCACTCGGCGACCGAATCCGCGTTCGACCCCGGCGCGCTGGCGAAGGCGATGCCCCGCGAGGCCAGGTAGTCGGTGTCGACGTGGTCGGTGCCGATGGTCGCGGTGCCCACGAACCTGGGCGCGGCGCCGCCCAGAAGCTCTACGTCTATCTTCACCGTGGAGCGCAAGAGCAGGATGTCCGCGTCATTGACCTGGTCGCCGGTCAAGCCCCGGCCCTGCACGCTGCGCACCTCGCCGAGGTCCGCGAAGGCCTCGGCGGCGTAGGGGATGTTGTTGTCAGCGACGATCAGCATGGCTGAGATTCTAGCCGGGGAGCGCGGCAGGTCAAACGCGGCCGGTCAGCCCTCGATCATGTCCGCGACGCGGGCGGCCGTGTTCTCTTCCGCCCTGCCTCCGGCCAGGGCGTCGACCTCGGCGGCGATGCGCCGGCACTCGGCGGCGGCCAGGCCGCGGTCCAGGGGCTGGGGCGAGGTCCCGACGATGCGCTCGAAGTTCGCCCGGCAGATCTTCTCCAAGACCTCCTCGGGCAGCTCCAGCCCCCGGATTACCCCGTCGGCCGGCGGACCCAGCAGGAAGTCGGCCTCGGGCGGCAGCCGGAACTCGTCGCCAGAAGCCAGGAAGCGCCGGACGACGCCCGAGCGGGCCGCGGACTCCGCCACGCTCGCCCCGGAGAGCATGCCCACGTCGGTGCCGTAGAGGATGCGCTCGGCGTGCGCGATGAAGAACTCCCGCGAGCGCGCCGGGTCCTTGGACAAGTTGTAAAGGAGCTCGATGCCCGGGGCCAGGTCGAAGTGCACGCCCGGATGGGCGGCGAAGAGCTCCGCGGCGCGCTCCAGGTCCGCGGACAGGAAGTAGAAGTGCGGGAAGATGACTTTCAGCCCCGGGTGGCGCGCCAGCACCCGCCCGACCTCGGCGTAGAGCGTCTCCTTGGCCACGAACGTCCGGTCATAACCCCAGCCGCGCTCGGCGGCCCACCCGGGAGTGAGCTCCGGGTCCCAGAACTCCTCGGGGTCGGCCACGTGCCAGAGGGCGGGCAGGCCGCGCTCCTCCAGGCGCGCGAAGAGCCCCGCGTAATAGTCCCCGTCGATGGGGACGTCCAGCTCCCGGCGGCTGGTGGGCTTGGTTGCATAATGAACAGTTTTGCTGTGGCCGATAATG
>CAZONU010000365.1:0-5227 GCA_964581145.1 uncultured Planctomycetia bacterium | reverse complement strand
TACTCCGGTCATTTCCTGCCTTAATCAGTCAGGAATTTCGGGAAGGGGGACAGTGTACCCCCCACGAAATGTTTGACACCTTTCCGGCAGAAACCGGTGGAGTAATTCAGCATCGCCCGACCGCCCCTTTCCATTCCCCGCTCCGCCCGTATTATACCGCCCCGGCCCCGCCGGGGGCAAGAGCCCCGCCCGGAAAGCATCTAAGCCGCGCGTTTTCAACGGTGATTTTTCCGGAGATTTTCGGCGGGTGACTAACAAGGTTTCACGAGGGTCTGGGGTTCAGGGTTCAGGGTTCAGGGATGAAGAGAGGCGGCCAGGCCAAGCGCCTCTTTGCGTCTCTGTGGCTTTGTGTGATTTTTCCCAACTTTTTCGCCCAATGGCTAAGTTGACCGCAGTTTTCAGTTGCCAGTTTTCAGACCACTGAACCCCGAACTTCACCCGCCGTGGCGGGCCCGAGCCCCGAGCCCCGAAGAACGTCTTGACCCCGCAGGGGGCCCCTGGGTATGAGTGAGCAGGAGCCCGCCACGGGCAACCGCAAGGGTTGCGGCCCCTCCGGCCGGCGCGCCGCGGCGCGCACTTGACTTCCGTCCCCCCCGAAGAATACTGTCCCTCCTGGTGGAAAGGCGGCGCCCGCCGAGCGGGAGCGGGCCCCCCTCGCGGGAGAACGCATGATGAAGTCTGGTGCGATGTACGCAGTCGGCGCCGGAGTGGCCCTGGGGATACTGGGAGTCAGCTGGGCTCTGCTGGAGCACGTCAGCCGCAAGGACACCCAGGCACGGGCCGAGCGGACCGCGGCGGCGCTCGCGGACTGCCGGAAGAAGCTGGGGGAGCAGAAGGCGGCTTCCGCCGGCGCGGCCGACTCGCTGCGGCAGCAGTTCCGCAGGGAGGCGGAGACCACGGCGCGGCGCGCCGCGAAGCTCCAGACCGATCTGGCCGCGGCAAAGGCCAAGGCGAGCGCTCTCAAGGCCCTTCAGGCCCAGGCGGAGAAGAAGCAGAAGGAGCTGGAGCAGACCCTGGCCGCCTCGAGGCAGGCCGCCGAGGAGGCCAAGACCGCGCTGGCCACCGCCAAGGACGCCGCCGGCGAGGACGCCAAGCACGCCAAGGCCCAGGCGGAGAAGAAGCACGCTGCGCTCGCCGCCAAGCTCAAGGAGCAGGAAACGGCGACCGCCGCCGCAAAGACCCGGGCTGCCGACCTGGGGCGCAAGCTCATGGCCAGCCAATCGGCACTGGCCCTGCTCAAGGCGGAGACCGAGAAGGTCCGGGCCGAGGAGGGCAAGGACAAGGCCGACCTCCAGAAGCTCCTGGGACACGTCAACCACCTCACCGAGCAGAACAAAAAGCTGACCGCGGCCAACAAGGAGCTGGAGGACCGCAAGGAGCGCCTCGAGCGCCGCAACGACTCGCTCAAGGACAAGGTCAGGGACCTCCAGCGCGAGATCGACAAGCTCAAGTAAGCACCCGGCGCCGCGGGCTCCGCAGCCTGCCGTCTTGACCTGGCCGGGAAACCGAGGTATGCTGTATCCAGAGGAGTATCCCGTGACCGACGAGAAGCCTGGTCTTCGTGAAGCGTGAAGCGTGAAGCGTGAAGCGTGAAACGTGAAACGTGAAGGGTGAAGCGTGGGGATGAATGAAGTGACCGAGCACCCGCCCGAGGCCAGGAAGCCCCGCTCCAAGAGAGTGTACGTCTACTGGGGCGTGGCGCTAACTACGCGTGAAGTGGGGTTCGTGAAACGTGAAGCGTGGGGACAACTGAAGTGACCGGGACCGAAACTTCTCCACCAGATGCGCTTCACCCTTCACGCTTCACGAAGCGGCGCTCCAAGACCGTCTACTTCCTCTGGGCCGGAGCGCTGACGGCGTTAATCGCCGCGGGGCTCCTCTGCTGGAAGATCGCCGTGCCGTATCTTCGGACCCGCGCAATCGTGAAGGAAGTTGATGCGGGCACGCTGGACGGCTATGCAGAGGCCGTCCGACGGTTGGGCGGGCCTGCAGCGGCTGCCCGTGATCTGTCGCTGTTTCTCCGCCTGCCGGGCCAATCCGACGAGTTCAGGTTCCACGCCATTGAGATGCTCGGCCACTGTGGAAGCCGGACGGTGCCAAGGCTGATCGAACTGCTGGCGAGTCACCCCCCTCAAGAGCGCTGGGCTGCGGCGAGCGCCCTCGCGGAGATCGGTCCGGAGGCCGCGCCTGCCGTGCCCGCCCTGCTGAAGCTGCTCCGCGACCGGGGAGCGGCGTGGCGCGCGCGCAGCCGGGCGGCCCGGGCCCTGGGGAAGATCAAGGACCCCGCCGCCGTCGAGCCCCTGCTGGCCATGCTCCGCGACCCCCAGGGCCAGGTGCGCTACGGGTCGGCCAGGGCATTGGGCATGATAGGCGACAAGCGGGCCTTCGAGCCGCTGGTCGAGACCCTCAAGAACGACAAGGATTCGCGAGTGCGCCGGGGGGCGGCGGACGCTCTGGTGGACCTCGGCGACCCCCGGGCGATCGCGCCGCTCGACGCCGCGGTGAAGGGCGCCGGGCTCAACTGGAGTGACGGGTTGTGGTCGCGGCTCAACGAGATGCGCAAGCGAGAGGAGCAGCGGCAATGAAGCTCTTCTCCACGCGCTCGCGCGACCCCTGGTTCTGCCTGCCGGTGCTCTTCTGCATGTTCATGGACGCCAGCTTCACCCTGGCCGGCCAGCCCGCCGAATACTGGGCGAACCCGGCCGGCGTCCAGGAGGGCAACCCCGCCTGGGCGCTGCTGCTGGCCAAAGGGCCGGCCGTCTTCGCCGCCGGCTTTCTCTTGTACGCGCTGGTCATCGCCGCGCTGCTCGTCTGGATAACCGGCGCGCTCCAGAAGCTGCTGGGCGGCTTCGTGCTCCTGGCCCACAGCTACGGCGCGGCCAGCTGGTGCCACACCGGGCTCTCCGAGGGCACCTACTGGTGGGCCCTCCTGGGCGTACTCCTGGCGGAGGCCACAGCCTTCGCCGTCTACTGGCACCTCAGTCCCTTGTGCGGCGCCGGCCCGCCGCCCGGGCCGGAGAAGGAAGCGGAGGAGCCGCAGTGACCGAAAGCCCGACGCCGAAACGCTCGAAGAAGCCGCGCCGGGGGTGTCTCGGCGAGATACTGGCCCTGCTGGGCACCGCCGCTTTCTTCGGCGTTCCTCAACTGCGGCCGCTAGCGGTGAGGCTGTTCCACGCCCGCCCGGGGCCGGACGGGCAGCCTTACGTCACCGACCCGGCGGCGGGGGGCTGGGTGGTCTGTCTGGGAGCGCTACTGGGCTCCGCGCTGCTCCTGGCCGGACTGCTCCTGGCCGCCGCCGACTGGCGCCGCAGGAGAGCCGCGGCCCGCGCCGTTGAGAAGGAGAAGGAAGCGGAGGAGGGCGAGGCCCCCGGCCGGCCCCGTTGACAGCCGCCCGGGGGGGCGGTAGAGTGGGGAGCCGTGCGGGCAGGATGAACGAAGAGGAGGAGACCATGGCGGAAAGCGTCTACAAGATAGTCGAGCTGGTGGGCACCAGCAGCGAGTCCTGGGAGAAGGCCGCGGCGGCGGCCGTGCAGCGCGCCGGCCAGAGCCTGCGCGACCTGCGCATCGCCGAGGTGGCCACCCTGGACATGCAGATCAAAGAGGGCCAGGTCCAGACCTTCCGCGCCAAGGTCAAGCTCTCCTTCAAGTACGAGGACTGACGCCGGGGGGGAGTCCGCGGGGGCTCCACTGCGGAGGCGCGGAGAAACAGAAACCGCAACCGCAGATGCACGCGGATATACGCAGATAAGAACTTGGGCCGCGGGGAAGCGCGTCCGGTCATGCCTGTTGCCCCCGCCGCGGAAAACCATCAGCGCCTGCCCGGCGTAGCCGGGGCGAAGACGGGTTCATCAGCGTGCATCTGCGGTTCCAAGTTGGTGTCTTGGCGGTGAAAAATCCGGGGCCGCTTGCAGCCCGCGCGCGTATTGATAGGATGAGCCCCGCGTCCAGCGGGAGAGGAGTCCGACATGCCGGCAGTGCGCATCTGCATCGTGGGGGGCGGCTCGCCCTACATGACCTCCATGTTCGGGAGCCTGGCGCACCACGCGCGCGCCGGGGCCCTGGCCGGCAGCGAGATCGTGCTTCATGACATAAGCGAAGAAAACGTGAAGCTCATGCACGCCTGGGGCGCGGCCGGCGCGAAGAACGACGGCCTGCCGCTGTCTTTCGCGTATGAAATGAACGCCGAAAAGGCCCTGGACGGCGCGGACTTCGTCCTGTCCTGCTTCCGGACCGGGGGCCTGGAAGCCCGCTACCTCGACGAGACCATCCCCGAAAAATACGGCGAGCTCGGCAACGAGACCGTGGGGGTCGGCGGGGTGTTCATGGCCCTGCGCTGCCTGCCGGAGGTTTTCAAGCTCGCCGGGCTCGTCGAGAAGAAGTGCCCCGGCGCCTGGCTGGTCAACTACACCAACCCCACCAACATGGTCTGCGACGCCTCCGTCCGCGCCGGGCACGAGCGGACCATCGGCCTGTGCGACAGCGTCTGGGGGGTCAGGTGGCTGGCCGCCAAGCTGCTGGGCATCCCCACCGCCCGCGCGCATGAAGTCTACGCCCACGTGGCCGGCGTGAACCATCATACATGGTGCCTGAAGCTCAGCCACGGGGGCCGCGATCTTTACGAAATTATGGACGAGCTGATTGAGGGGGCCGACCTTTCCGGCAAGGCCGGCTACGAGCCCATCGACGGCAACCCCCTGCTCAACGTCGTCGAGGCCGACGCCTGCCGGCTCTACAAGTATTATGGAATACTGCCCGGCTCGGTCTACTACGCGCGCTACTACTACAACTTCCGGAAGATGCAGGAGATTCACCTGGCGCCCGGCTTCGAGCACCGCTCCACGTGGCTCGGGAACCTGGGAGAGGAGAAGCGCGCGGGCATCCGCGGGCAGATGCAGAAGGGCACCGCCACCCTGGCCGCCCACGACGAGGAGGACGCCGCCCACGGCGACCAGGCCGTGGGGGCCATCGCGGCCATCGCCACCGACGCGGGCGCGGCGGAGACCGCCAACGTGGTCAACAACGGAGCGGTCCCCAACCTGCCCGACGACGCCATCGTAGAAGTCGGCTGCCGGCTGGGCGCCGGCGGCGCCGTGCCCGTACATGGCGGGCCGCTGCCCTTCAGCGTCGAGGGCATGGTCCGCTGCGCCTGCGAGTTCGCGAAGCTCACCGTTGACGCCGCGCTCTCCGGGGACCGCAAGCTGGTGCTCCAGGCGGCCATGGCCCACCC
>CAZONU010000364.1:0-5252 GCA_964581145.1 uncultured Planctomycetia bacterium | reverse complement strand
GAAGGCTGGCATGAAACTCAGGACAGACCGTTTACACAGTTTACTTGACAGAACCTCAATATGGTCTCCTTCTACCTCCGGAGAATTGTGCACCTGCACAGTTATTCGGGTGCTGCGAAGCCAGAAGTGGGGCAAATGGGGCACGCTGGGGAAGGGGCGGGGGTGGTCACCTATGCTCCTCGCGATACTTGACCTTGACGCCGCGTCGCAGCCAGTCCTCCATCAATCTCACCAAGGCAGGTGCCGGTAGTCTATCCGGGCCACTCTCTGTAATCCGCCATGGCACATCGACTTGGACCACGTCTCCTTTCCTCACGTCGGCTTCTTCTACTTCCTTGAGCAGGGCGGCGCGTTTGCCAACTGTCTTCCCCTGGAAGACATAAACGGCATCCTCGGGATCGGACATGCCATCGTAGTTCGTCCATGTTAACACATAGGTCTTGGGGTGCCTGCCGCCGCTCACGTTCCCACGTCCACCGGCCTTCTCGGGAGAGTTAATGCCTGTTGCGGTGCAGCCGCTCGGCACCAGGGCGGCCGCGCAGACCGTCATAATCACTAGGCCAGTGTTGCGCTTCATTTCGTCTTCTCCTTGCCGCGAATCTCGGCCATCCACAGCCGTCCCTCCTGCGGCGATTCGCTAGGTGGGGAAGGGGCGGGGGCGGTCATCTCTCAGGCTCTACTGCTTGCCTTCGTCCTGCTTCTCTTGGGCCGGGGCGCGGAGCTTCTTCAGGCCGTCGTCGTCGGCCTGCTTCGGGGGCATGACCTGTATGATGCCGTGCATCCAGCCTTCGGCCTCCGCAAGGGCTTTGGCGGCGGCCCGCCGGATTTGCGGGTCAGAATCCTTGGCTGCGTTCTTTAACGCGGGGACTCCGGCATTCTCGCACTTGCCCAACAGCCAGACAGCTGCCAGGCGGATGTCCTTGGGTCGGTCAGGCAATCCAAGGTACAGCGCCAGGACTTCGGCCATGTGCTTGGAGATCTGCGAGGGGTCGTCTGCGGAAGCGCTGATGCGCTCCTGAACATACAGCGGCTCGATTCGCCAGTTGGCAGCTAAATGCCCATATCTCTTGAGGAGCAGCAGGTCGGTGCAAACCAGCAGCCAGCAGGCGTTCGTCCGCGATGTCTCGTGGCGGTCGTGGATGAACTTCTTGAGCAGTTCCCGCACTCCCTCCTGCTGGGCGAGAGCGCGGTAGCAATGCGCATTGAACAGGGCCGAAAGGGCTTGCTCCTTCGCCTGCCGGCTCCCGCTCCTGAGCTGGCTCACCAAGTCGGGGATTGCCTCGGCTCCGATGTTGATGTTGAAGAACCACGCGGCATACCCTCTGATTGTCGGATTACCGTTGCTCAACGCCCGCCGGAGCGCTGGCAGTGCCGGATCGCCGCACTGCTGGAGCATGCGCACGGCAACGTCTTTGTGCTTCGCCCATTTCTCCGGTGACCTGAGGTAGCACTCAAGAGCACAAGCTGCCATGGTCGGGCCGCCGAGGTTTCGAATTTGCTCCTCGGCCACTGCCCTCGGCCACGGCCGCGTCTTCATTCGCCATTTCCACTTGGCCTCGACCGCCTTGACCGACTCGCGTGCATGCAGGAAGAGGGCGACTACGATATTGTAGCCCTTCATGAACCCCTTGATGAAGGGAAGCTCACTGCATTTCGGAGACGGCTTGTATGTCACGATGATCCCTCGCTTGTGGTGCTTGAGAGCGAGGCGGTTTCCATAAAGCTCGCCTGCATCGTGGCGATAGCTTATGATGTGGTCCTTTCCTTCGTACTGCAGCAGGAAGATTTCTGGATTGTCCTTGAGAGCATCCTCCGGCAATGCGCCAACGAAGTTGTAGAAGTAGGGATTCTGTGGATGGGCGATCTGGCCCTGATGCGTGTCTATACCTGGGTCTAGCTTGGTGAGCGGCATTGCGATAGGTGCTCCTGTGGCCATCGATGCCTTCTCGACGATCGGGTCTTTGGCTTGCGGCTTTGGAGCTGCCGGGGATGGAGAAAGCGCAACCATGTATCCCGCTGTGAAGGACACGAGGACGAGCACCGCGAGCGTGCAAGCCCACAGTATGCGGCGAATCCTCGGGGTTGCAGCAGGCACGGACTCATCAGTCATTACGATCCTCCTGACTAGTCCTGTACCCGGGTGTGGGTGCGTATTCTAGCCTATAAGGCTAACAAATGCAACGGGTTGGGGTCACGCGCCAGGGGCTGTCGGCACAGGGCGCCTGCCCGCTCCCGGGGGAGTGGCGACCACACCCTCCCCCGGGCCGCCACCACTACGCCCCTGCGCCCACGGAGATGTCGCCCGATTCGCGTTTCATGTTCACGCGCGGGAGTGTAGCAGGCGGGGCGCTGAGTTCAAGCGGCGGGAGGGTTCAGTTCCCGGGTTTCTGCTCTTCGCCGCGGATCTTCTCCAGGGCTTCGCGGGCCGCGAAGCGGACCTCGGGCCGCTTGTCCTTGAGGTGCTTTTCAAGCGCGGCGATAACCTGCTCCGTCCCGGCGCCGATTTGTCCCAGGGCGCGGGCGGCCTGGGCGGCGGTGGGGGTATGCGCATCCTCGAGCGCTCCGATGAGCGCAGGAACCGCGCCCCGCGCGGCCGGTCCGATCTTGGCCAGGGCCTCTGCGGCGCGGAAGCGCACGGAGTCATTCTCGTCCTCCAGCGCCTTCGCCAGCGCGGGGACGGCTTGCTTTGCCGCCGGGCCGATCTTGCCCAGGGCCGCGGCCGCGCGCCAGCGCACGGTGGAGTCCACGTCGTCGAGCAGCTTGACCAGGTGGGGCTCCGCGCCGGCCGCCGCAGGACCCAACTCCTCCAGCGTCGAGATAGCACTGCGGCGCGCGGACTCGTCCTGGTCCCCAAGCACCGCGGCCAGCCTGCTCTCGTCGCCGGTGAGCTTCCAGAGGGCCACCCCGGCCGGGCCGCGCACCCAAGGCTTCCCTTTCCGAAAGCGCTCCTTGAGCGCGGGTACGGCTTCCTTGGCAGCCGGGCCGATTCGCGCCAGGGCCAGGGCCGACCGGCTCGGAACGAACATCTGCGGGTCTTTCAGGGCCTTGACCAGCGCGGGGACCGCCACCTTGGCCTCCGGGCCGATGCGGCCGAGGGCCCACGCGGCGTAGGAGCGCACGTGCCACTCGGCATCATTCAGCGCCCGGATCAGCGAGGGAACGGCCCCCTTGGCAGCCGGGCCGATCTTGCCAAGCGCGCACGCCGCCTCCTGGCGAATGTTCTCCTCCTTGTCGCCGAGAGCTTTGGCCAGCGCGGGCACGGCCTCCTTCGCACCAGGGCCAATGTGTCCGAGGGCGCTCGCCGCTGCGTGCCGGACATAATCGTTCCCGTCTCCCAGCGTCTTGATGAGTGCGGGAACGGCGGACTTCGCCGCGGGCCCGAACTCGCCGAGGGTGGCCGCGACCAGCCAGCGGCGGGGGCAGCTGGGGTCGCCCAGCAGCTTGACCAGGACCGGCACGGCCTGCTCCGCGCCCGCCTTCCTGTTTGCCAGCGCCCCGGCCGCCTCAATGCGCACCCGCTTGTCCGGGTCGGCCAGCGCCTTGATGAGCGCGGGGACCGCCGCTCGCGCGGCCGGGCCCAGTGAGCCCAGGGCCTTGGCGGCGTTGCGGCGGGCGTCAGCGTTCGGGTCGGAGAGGGCCTCCCGCAGGGCGGGCAGGGCTTCTTCCGGATTGATGCCGCGCAGGGCGAAGGCGGCCTGCATGCGCGCAAATGAGTGTGGGTTGCGCAGGGCAACTTCGACCAGCGCGGGAACGGCCTCGCGGGCTCCGGGGCCGATTTCCCCCAGCGCCTCGGCGGCCTCTTGTCGAACCAGGCCGCCCTTATCGGCCAGGGCCATGAGCAGCGCGGGCACGGCGCGCTCTCCACAGCAGCCCAGGAGCTCGGCGGCCTCCTCCTTGTGCGGCGCGGCCCGCTCGGGCAGGCGCAGGTACATCGCCAGCGGCCAGACCGCGCGCCCGGGGCCGCCGAGGCGTTCGAGGGCCTCCTCGCTCCGGACCTCGCTCTCCGCGAGTGCCCGCAGCACCTCGCGGGCGCGGAGCACCGGGGCCACGAAGAGCCAGCAGAAGAGGCCCAGAGCAATGAGCGCCGCCAGCGCGGCGCCCCACAGAAAATACACCCGCCGGGGCTTGCGGCGCGCTTCCGGCGGTTTTTCTCTGCCCATAACCGGTTAGCGTTGCGACTTCGCAAGCTCGGCTTTCTTGCGATTCAGATGAGCCGCAATATCCTCTTTCGACGAGACGCCTTTGGGAAGCGCAAGGTAATCTGTGGCGAACTGCGTGATTCGCTCGAGCGGTGAAAATCCCTTGCCCTCGGGCTTCGGGTCCTTGAGAGCGAGAGCGCGCAGGTGCTCGAATCCGGCGGGGACGCGGAGGTGGACGAGCTCGAACGCGGCTTCGAGCCTGGTCGATCTCGACCTGGCTCTGGCCAGGGCCTTTTTCAAGTGGGGTATGGCCGCTTTCCCGTAGCTGTTCCGGAAGTGATACGGCAGGCTTCTCGCCGCCGGCGCGTCTTCGATCATGAAAGGAAGCAAGGTTTTCATGTCCCTGGGATCCCGGTGCCAGGCGAGGCATATCAGCGCCTGCTCTTTGGCGGGCAATGAGCTCTTCGCAATTTTCAAGAGGTGCCGCTTCGCCTCTTCCGTCGGGGAGCAGCCGAGATGGCGCGCGAGCACGCGATACACCTTGTCGTCTTTGAGCGAATGGAAATGGTCAAGCTGCCCGTAGATGCTCTTGTCGAGCCGGGAGAAGAAATCGGCGTTGTCCTTGGCGAAATCGCCCCCGTAGCTCAGGGGGTGATATGTCCGGAATCTGTGGAGCACTTCGATGGCTCCCGCGACCTTCTTGGGGTCCTTGCCCTTGAGATGCGGAACCAGGAGCCTGACGAATTCGTTTCGTCTTGCCCAGTGAGCCTCCCCGGCCATGCTGACGAACTGGGCAGCGTCCGAATCCGGGCCGTTGTCCTTGATGTGCTGGATGGTAACGTCGGCGAGCTTGTCCCACAGTGACTTCTCGGCGGCCTGCAGTGGAAACGCAGCAATGAGCGCAAGGGCGGTAGGAGCAATGAACTGCTTCATTGGAGACCTCCTCATTCTTCCCGCTCTCTCCGGCAGTTGTCGGCGGCGAAAGCCCCGCCTCGCTACCCAACGCCGGAGGGAATGAAACCGGTTGGGGACAAGAAGTAAGCTCAGGGCGCAGGCTTCGGCCCCTCGTCCTATTTCTTGAGCGCGGATTTGAGCTTGTTCTTTCCGAGCAGG
>CAZONU010000363.1:4871-5292 GCA_964581145.1 uncultured Planctomycetia bacterium | reverse complement strand
GTCCTCACCCGCTGAAACAAAAATGATGGAACACTAGAAGCCTATCCCTCTCCCTGCCCGTACCAGGAGTGATAGCGCCCCCACCACTTTTCGATTTCCTCGGGCGCCAGCGGCGGGGGCGAGCCCAGCTGGCGGGCCAGCCACATGGTCTTGGCCACATCCTCGACCATGACCGCGGCCTTGAAGGTTTCGGCGGGGTCTTTGTCGAAAGTGAAGACGCCGTGCCGGGCCAGCAGCACCGCCGGCCCGCGCCCGCGATATTCCATAATCGCCCGGACGATGTTGTCGCCCTGGTTGTCGATGTAGGGCGCGCAGGGAATCTCCGCGCCGAACTCGTCGGCGATGGCGGTCAGCGCGCAGGGGATGGACTCGCCCACGGCGGCCCAGGCGGTGGCGTAGTTGGAGTGGGTGTGGATCACCC
>CAZONU010000363.1:0-4861 GCA_964581145.1 uncultured Planctomycetia bacterium | reverse complement strand
GTGAATCGTGTCCACGCTGGGCTTGAGCGCGCTTGAAACCCCGTCGGGGACCTTCTCCGGCGGGACGCGGTCGCCCTCCATGTCCACGACGGCGAGATCCTCGGGGCGCAGGCTCTCGTAGTCGGTGCCGCTGGGCTTGATGAGGATCAGGCCGCTCTCGCGGTGGACACCGCTGGCGTTGCCGCTGTGGATAGTGACCAGGCCCGCCTTGGGCAAGTTCACGTTGGCCTTCCAGACCTCCCGGCGGAGCTCGGCGAAGTCCATGGATGTCTCCTCTAGACCGGCTCGCAGAGGGCCAGGAGGTCGTCGAGCTGCGCCGTTGCCAGGCACTCGACGGTGTCGGCCGCGCCGTAGTAGATCTTGACCTCGCCGGTGTCCTCGAGAATCATCCCCCCGGGGAAGATCACGCCCCCGCGGTAACCTTCAAGCTCGTACCTGGTCTCGGGCACCAGCAGCGGCTCGCGGCTCATGGCGATCACCTTCCAGGGCTCCTCCAGGTCCAGGAGCGCCAGACCGGCCACGTACTCCTTGCGCCAGCCGGGGTGCCAGGAAGCGAACTCCTTGTCCTCGTGCTTCCAGACCGCGTGGATGGTAGTCAGCCAGCCGCGGTCGGTCTTGACCGGCGGGGCGGCCGGGCCGATCTTGCAGTTGGCGTAGGGGACCTTTTCCGCGCCCAGCACCAGCCGGGTGTTGCCCCAGTAGGCGCAGTCCGGCGAGTCACTGAACCACACGTCGAAGTCCTCGCCGCTGCCCCCTCCGTAGCGGCCGTAGACCGGAAAGGGCCGCTCCAGGCGCAGGAACCTGCCGGCGCGCTTCTCGGGGAAGAGCACCATGTTGCGGTTGTCCGGCGCGGACAGGCCCAGCACCTCCCAGTCCTCGAAGTCCTCGGTGACCGCGGCGCCCCCGCGGATGCCGTGGCGGGTGTCGAGGGCGAAGCACATGTAAACCCGCCCGTCGATGACCGTCAGGCGCGGGTCGTAGGCGCGGCTGATCTCCTCGCTCTCCATCCAGAAGCAGGGCCGCGGTTCGACGGTCCACTCGACGCCGTCGGGGCTGGTGGCCAGCCCCAGGTTGGTGCCCTCCAGGGCCTTCTTCTCCCCGCTGCCGTAGTCGTTGCGGAAAACCATCGCGTAGCGGCCGGCGTACCTGGTCACCCCCGCGTTGAAGACCAGCGTGGCGGGGTAGGGCACGTCCCCGGCCGCGAGGACCGGGTTCCCGGGGTGCCTCCTGATGACCGGACTCGTCTTCACGATGCGCTCACTCCCCGGGGAGTTCCAGCGTGCCGCCGGCGTTCATCCGCGCTTTGAACTCCGCGGCGCCCAGCGCCGAGGCCTCGTCGCGCTTGATCAGCCCGACCACCTCGGCGAGCTTGGCGGCCATGCCGTCGAGAAGCTCCTCGCCCAGCTCGCGGCCGGCCCCCTCGACCGCGCCGGCGAAGTGATAGGGGTACTTGGCGTACCAGTCGTTGGGACAGTAGACGCCCAGCTGGTTGAGCTCCTCGAGGCCCGGCCGGGGCCGGGCCCTCTCGTCGGGGATGCGCTGGTCGAGCTTGACCAGCTCGCCGCGCGCGGCCAGCAGCACCGAGGTCTCCAGCTGCCCGCCGTGGCCGCCGGGACGCTCCACTTCCGGACGCGCGGCAGTGGTGGGGACGTCGTCGTCCCAGCAGTAGTAGGAGTAAACCAGATAGTCCCGGCCCATCCGCGGCCACTGCTGGACTATCAGGGGCAGCAAGTGGCGGTTGCCGCCGTGACTGGAGCTGAGCAGTATTCTGTTGAAACCGTTGCGGGCGATCTCGTCGCAGATGTCCACGATCACCGCCTGCAGCGTTTCGGTCTTGAGGCCCACGCCCCCGGGATTGGCCGCCGCCTCCTGGTTGACGCCCAGGGGCAGCACCGGGAAAAAGACGAAGGGCTCGAGCTTCGCGGCGCGGCGGCAGACCTCCTCTCCGGCGAAGGCGTCGCAGCCCAGCGGCAGGTGCCCGCCGTGGCGCTCGATGGAGGCCACCGGCAGCACGCAGACGCCTCCGGACTTCTCGCGCGCGGCGGGGAAGTCCGTTGCGGTCAGTTCGGTCCAGAGCATCTCCGCGCTCCTTTCAACTCCAGCCGTGCTGGTAGCCGGCCTCGTACATGGCCACCACGTTCTCCGGGGGGCTGACCGCCTGAATGTTGTGACATGGCGCCAGGATGTAGCCGCCGGCGGCGCCCAGGACGCGCAGGTTCTCGACGACCTCTTCGCGCACTTCCTCGACCGAGCCGAAAGCCAGGGTCTGCTGGTTGTCCACCCCGCCGTGGAAGATTATCTCCGCGCCGAAGTCGCGCTTGAGGCCCTCGCGTTCCATCCCCGCGCAGCGCCACTGCACGGGGTTCAGGACGTCCATGCCCATCTCAATGAGGTCGGGGATTATCTCGCGCACCGCCCCGTCGGTGTGGGTGAAGACACGGGCCCCCGCGCCGTGGACCAGCTCGGCCATGCGCCGCATGTGCGGGATGAAGAACTCCCGGATCTGGTCCGGCGAGTACATCAGCGCGGTCTGGCCGCCGAGGTCCTCGGCCACGTAGCTGATCATCACCCTGCCGGGAATGGCCTCGTAGATGCGCCGGGTCCGCTCGTAGGCCAGGCCGTAGAGCTTCTCCATGCAGTAGTGGACGATTCCCGGGTTCTCGATCAGGTCGATGAAAGCCTGCTCGTCGCCGCGCAGATGCTTGTAGGTGAGAAAAGGCTCCGAGCCGCCGCCGCGTATGGGGCGGTGCTCCTGGCCCCTGATCTCGCCGGGAATTCCGGAGTAGTCCCACCAGTCGTGGTCCGGCCAGGTGTAGTTCTTCTCGATCTCCTCGACCGAGCCGTAGCCGGCCAGGGGATGGTTGATCACCTCGTCGTAGCTGCCGGTATCGTAGGCGACCGTCTCGCGCCTGAGGCCGAAGACATCGGCGCCCTCCGGGGGCGCCGGGCCGACGTAGCGCGGCCCCACGGTGAGCGGGTGATCGATGTGCAGCCGCTCGAAAGCTTCGTCGAGCGTCGCGCAGCCCATATGCTCCAGCAGCTTCCCGGTAACCTCCTCCGTGCCCCAGTAATCCATGGGCACCCGGTCGGGCTTCTCGCGCTCCAGCACCGCCAGCCAGCGCTCGCGGGGGGTCATGGTTTCCTTGGACATCCTTGAAGTCTCCGAAAACGGTGCATTTCGCGCGCAGAGGCCGGATTCTCCACATCGCGCCGCGACGGGCAAGGGCAGTTTTCGAACCCCGGTATTGACTTACCCCCGCACCATTCGCTATACTACTTGAAGGGAGCAAGCTCACCGAGACCGCCTTTCTTCACCGCGAGGAGCTATCCATGGCTGTAACCTCCAGGCGCCGGAAAGGGTTGCTGCTGCTGGCCGCCGGGCTCGTCCTGGGCCTGGCCGCCGGGTTGGCCTTGTGGCAGGAACGGCCGCGAGGCCAGCCCACCGCCGACAGCCTCACGACAGGTCGGACCGCCCTCTACGACGCGTCCGCCAAGAGAGCCTTCCTCCAGTCGCTCCCCCCCGCGGAGCGCGGAAAGGTCGTCAAGCTCAAGAGCCGCTGGCTGGTGCCCGGGACGGACTTCGAGCAGAAACCCGGCCGCGAGCAGGTCTTCATCCAGTTCAGGCGCTGGCCCACCGACGCCGAGAAGAAACGTCTGTCCAAAGAAGGCCTGCACCTTGGCGACCCCCTGAGCGGCCACAGCTACCGGGCAACGCTGGACGCCGGCGCCTGGGAGCGCCTCAAGGGCCGCCCGGAGATAGAGGGCGTCGCCAGGGTCAAGCTCGCCGACAAGCTGCACAAGCCCATCCACGACCTTCTCGACAGCGGCGGCGCGGCGCTGGTCGCCCTGGAACCGGCGCCGGGGATGGACGCGATCCGCTCGCGCCTGGTGCGCCGGTTCGGGCGCCGGGCCCGGCTCCACCGCGGGGACATCATCATCAGCCTGAACGCCCCGGAGATCCGCGAGCTGGCCCTGCGCGACGAGATCGCCTACGTGCACCACCTGGGCTACATACCCATAGAGCACACCCCGCCCGCCCTGGTGCCAGGGCCGGACAACTCCGACGCGGCCGACATCCACAACGTGGACGACCTCCACGCCGGCCCCTACAACCTGGACGGCTCCGGGGTGCGGATCGGCGAGGTCGACGGCGGCTACGTGCGCGATACCCACGAGGCGCTGACCGGGAGGGTGATCCTGGTCGAAACCGACTCGGGCATGTCCTGGCACGCCACGCACGTGGCCGGGACGATCATCGGCAACCCACCGGGTACGCCGGGCGCGCTGGGCATGGCCCCGGCGGCCACGCTTTACTCATACGACTTCGACAGCGACCTCGACGGAGTCGGGACGGTCTATGCCCACGACAAGGTGACCCACGCCGCTGACAACTGCTCGATCGTGGTCCACAACAACTCCTGGGGCTACGTGGGCGGCTGGGAGGGCGGCGTCTGGTACGGCGAGGGCATCTTCGGGGATTACGACTGGTACGCCCGCCAGTGGGACCTGGTCGCGGCCCTCAATCCGTTCGTGGTCATCTGCAAGTCCTCCGGCAACGACCGCAACGACACCGGCGCGGGGCCCGATCCCCAGGACGGAACCGAGCACCCCACCCCGGGGCTCACCAACCCCTACTACGACTGCATCGCCAACTGGGGCTGCTCCAAGAACATCATCAGCGTGGGCGCCACCGACGACGCCAGCGCCATCACCGACTTCAGCTCCATCGGCCCGGCCGACGACGGGCGCATCAAGCCGGACCTGGTGGCCAACGGCGACCTGCTGCTCTCGGCCTACTCCGACACGGACACCTCCTACGCCTGGGCCAGCGGCACCAGCATGTCCTGCCCGGTGGTCTCGG
>CAZONU010000362.1:0-5298 GCA_964581145.1 uncultured Planctomycetia bacterium | reverse complement strand
GCCCGGTGCTGGTCACCCCGGACGAGATTGAAGACGTGACCGGGTTAAGAGTTCAGACAGTGGTCAACGGGGAGGTGCGCGCCGAGAACACGGTGGACAACATGACCTTCCCGCCGGACTTCCTGGTCGCCTTTCACACTGCCGTCTGGACCGCGCTGCCCGGCGACATAATCTCCACGGGAACGCCGGGCGCGGCGGCGATAGCCGACGGCGACACCGTCGAGTGCCGCATCGACGGCTTCGAGACGTTAACCAATCCGGTGAGGGACCTGAAAGAGACTTGAACGCAGGGGCACGCCAGGAGCTGGCCGAGAAGACAGAGGCCGGTCCGCTAGCGCTTCTTCTCCCGGAGGTCCCGCTCGATGCGCCAGATCGCGGATTTGGCCGCCTTCTCGATCTTGAGCGACTTGTCCGTCATCGCCGCTCTGAGGGCCGGCAGGGCCGGTGCCGCCTTGACCCCAATGACGCCCAGTTTCTTGGCGGCGTTCTTGCGGGTCGCGAGATCCTCCGAGCGAAGCGCGGCCGTCAACGCTGTGACCGCCCGCTCGGTCCCGCCGGGGATTCTCGTCAGGGCATAGCGAACCGCGTTCTGGACGTCGTACATCTCGCGGCCGTCGACGAGGCGCTCCACCAGTTTGGGGATCGCGCTTCGGGTCCGCTCCTTCATGCTGCCCAGAACGCGGGCCGCCCTGCGGCGTACGCTCTTATCCTTGTCCTCCAGCGCGCGGGTCAGCGCGGGAATCGCCGAGGCGGCCGCCGGGCCGATCTTCTCGATCGCCTCCACCGCCCCTCTCCTCACGAACCCATCATCATCGCTCAGCGCCTTGGTCAAGGCGCCGATCACCCGCGGCGTCCCGGCCTTCCGGTTCCGCGCACAGATGCTCCTGAGAGTCTGCGCGGCCCTGCTGCGGACCCTGGCCTCGGGGTCGCCGCCCAGCAGGTCGACCAGGAGCGACAGGGCCCGCTCGCCGCCCAGCGCCCCCCAATCCCAACTGGCGAATTTCTTGGCGGCTTCCCAGCGGACCCCGTCATCCCGGTCGCGGAGCGCGGCCAGCAGCGCCTCGGTCGCGGTCATCTTCTTCTTGCCCTCCACGCCCAGCATCCGCTTGACCGCCTCCCGCCGGACCTCGGCGTCGGGATGGCGGCAGGCGGTCCAGGCCAGAAGATCGACAAAGGGCTCATCGGGATCACGGCTCCGTTTGGTCGAAAGCCACGCCCGGAGTCCGATCAGCTCAACCGCCCGGGGGATGAGGAACTCTTCCACCTTCCGGTACTGCTCGCCTGGGGGGTACTTGGGTTTCATGTACTCCGTGAAGTCATCCCTGGAGCGGTACGCCGCAGTGCTCTTGGGTTTGAGATCGCGGAGTTCGGTCCGGACCAGGACGTGGGCTGGCACCCACCTGCCTAGCGAAACCGTGCCGCCACTTCCCCACCACATATAGGGATACCGCTTGACCGCCAGCTTCAACTTGACGTGGCGCGGTTCCTTTCCGGCGGGGGCTTTCATGTAGGCGGCCCACAGTCGCGAGCCGCGCATGACCCTGAGGACCCAGGCGCGGAGATCCCTGTTGGTCCGGCAGCTCCGGACCATCTTCTCGGTCACCGGTCCGGCCGACGCCCCGCGCCAATAGAACCTATCCAATAACTCGACGACCCCACCGGACACATTGGCCTTGACGAAGGTCCCGGGCGCGTACTTCTTCATGTCACGGGGGCTGCCGTAGTCTACGGAGTCCAGCTTCTCGCGGCGGATGGCCAGTCGGGCGGCCCCGGTCCCGGACCCGCCGGGAACCGGAGTGAAGTAAACAATGGGGGAGAGCGCACGAATGGCTGGTGCCCCCCCCACGGGGGAATTGAACTCAAAAACCAGAGTGACATCAGCCGTGTCGCCTTCGGGAAACGCCATTTTCCCTTCCGATTTAGGATCGGCGGTCCTCCTCCGCCAGGAACTTCTTCCGGGCGTAGGCGCTTGCACCTGCCACAGAGCCAAGAGGCGGCAGGGAGAGCGAAACTGCGTCCCTTCATCCTTTTCCTCCACGATGTAGGTGATCTCGAAGCAGGCAGCTGCCAGGAACATCTTCCGGCCGGAGCGGGCGCGCCCCTCCTGGATCACCTTCGCGGACGGACTGCGCCGGATGGCCCGCTCTTCAGCGGCATTGAAGTCCCGCAGGCGCTTGCAGCGGGCCTCCACCACCAGCAGTTGCTTCCTTCGGTCCGCGCGGATGTCTCTCCGCGTCTTGTCCCCGGCATGGTAGTAATGCGTCCGCATGGTACACTCAACGGACCGGACCTTGAAGTCCCACGGACCGACGGTTATCGAATCGCGCGCCGCGGGCGGGGGCTTCTCCGGAACGGGATCCTTCTTCGGGGGCTTCTTCTCAGGCGGGGCGTCCCGGGTTATCTTCGCAATCTCTTCCTTCTTGAAGGTCACCTGAGCCTTGATGCCTCTCTGGCGGTACTCGAACACCACCTCCTTTTCCGTCTCCTTGACAATCTTGCCCCGGAAGACCTTGCCGTTCTTCAGCTTGATGACGTCATCGGCAAAGGCAACCGATGCACAAAGGAGAAAGGCAGCCAGCGCTGCCAGGCCTATCCTCTGCACCGCGCCCTCCCGTCCGACGGCGAAGATGACCGTGCCCGCCGAGGGCCAGGGAAGCGGCCGCCTCCCCGAGGTCCTTGGCGCTCTCTCATAGCTGCTCCCCGTCAAAAGCCCGGTTGGATTCTAGCCGGCGCCGTCAGGAGAATCAACGGCTTGGCGGGGCATCTTCAGCCCCCAGCGCCCCCGGACAAACTGCTTGAGCCAGTTGCCGGGCCCATTGCCGTTCCTATCACCGGTAAACCCGGTAATCTATTTCCTGGAAAACGCTGTCCTTGCTCTCCACGTCGGCCAGCCATGGCTCGTCGATGCCACCCGAAGTGATCATCTCGTAGAGGCGGATGAAGCGGGCGACGTGCTCCTTGGTGCGGCGCTCGGCGTAGGCGGTCATGGTCCCGGTGGTCATGATGAAGGCCCAGTCGGAGCTCTGGGCCAGCAGCAGCTCCCGGGCGGCCTGCTTGAGCGCGCGCTCGGCGAGGCCCTCCGCGTCGGGGTAGCGCCGGGCCAGCTCGACCATGCGCTCCTCGGCCTTGTGCAGGTGCCGGTAGATCCAGTCATTGGCGCCGTTGAGCCAGACCTCGAAGTAGCCCTTGTCTCCCCAGGTGGAGGCCGCCGGCGCCAGCTTCTGGTGCGTCGGGTGCCGCTCCAGGAACTCCGAGGGGGTGATGGGGGCCACCTCGTCCTGGTCGTGGTGCAACTTGCGGAAGAGGTGCTCCAGGAAGGCCGGGCCCTCGTACCACCAGTGGCCGAAGAGCTCCGCGTCGTAGGGGCTGACGATGATCGGTTCGGTGCCCAGGAAGCCGCGCAGGTGGCGGAGCTGGGCCTGGCGGTTGCACATGAAGTTCCCGGCGTGCTCGGCGGCCTTCTCCCCCGCGCGGGCCGGGTCGTAGTACTGCTTCTCGTGGAGCTGGACCTCGCCGGTGATCTTGTAGTATTTCAAACCCAGATTCGTGCGGATGCCCGCGGGCAGGTAGGGCCCCACGTAGTGCTGCTCGGCGTCGTGGCCGATGTCCCGGTAGAACTCGCGGTACTCGTAATCGCCGGGGTAGCCCTGCTCGCGGCTCCAGACCTGCTTGGAGCTTTCGAGATCCCGCGCGAAGGCGGCCACCCCGCCGGGCGCGTAGACCGGCCGGAAGACCCCGTACTTGGGCCGCGGCGAGCCGAAGAGCAGCGCGTGCGCGTCGGTGAAGAAGTAGCGGATTCCCGCGCGCTCCAGGTGCGCCTCCAGCCCCGGGCGGTAGGCGCACTCCGGCAGCCAGATGCCCCGGGGGCCTCGGCCGAAGTGCTTGCGGTAGTTGGCGGCGGCGACTTCCACCTGGGCGCGGACCGCCTCCTCGGTGGCCATCAGCGGGAGCATCCCGTGGGTCGCCGCGCAGGTGACGATCTCGATCAGGCCATTGTCCTGTAAAGAGCGGAAGCCGGAAAGGGCGTTGCGCCCCGCCGACTCGAAGCGCGCCCGGCAGGCCGCGAACTGCTCCTTGTACATCCGCGCCATGGTCCCGATGGGCGTGCCCTCGGCCCAGGCGCCGGCCTCGCGCTCGGCGAGGTGCTCGATGCGGTCCAGGTGCGAGAGGTAGCGCGACCCCAGCAGCGGGTCGGCCATCATCTCGCAGAGCGGCGGCGAGAGGTTCACGGTGACGCGGAAGTCGACCCGCTCGGCGGCCAGGCGCTCGAAGGCCAGGAGCAGCGGCAGGTAGGTCTCGGTGAGGGCCTCGTAGTACCAGCCCTCCTCCAGGAACTCAGGATGCTCGGGGTGGCGCACGAAGGGCAGGTGCGCGTGGAGCACCAGGGTGAAGTAGCCTTGATGAGCCACGAAGCTGCGTTCCCGAACGGGCCGGCCGCGCGCCTAGCGCCCGCCGCCGGGCGGGCTGGAGACCGCGCCGGAGTAGAGCTCCAGGCGCCGGGGCACCTCCCGCAGGCGGTGGAGCACCTCGCTGGAGCCGATGCCCCCGGCCGCGCCGCGCGCGCCCAGGATCTCCTGGACCAGCCGGTCGAACTCCTCGCGGACCAGCATCCACTGCTCGTCGACGGCGTCGCTGACCGTCTCCGCGGGGGTGAGGACCTCGCCGCTGGCGGCCAGCCGCTGGAAGGCGCCGGAGGGCAGCACCAGGCCGATCTCCACGCGGTAGCGCTGCTGGGGCTCGACGTGCAGGTACCAGTTGCCGCCCGCCGGGTCCATGGGCACGTCGAAGAAGCGCCCGCCGCGGACCTGCACCAGGCGCAGCACCCAGACCCCCCCGGCCATCTCCGACTGGCCGCGGGCCTCGCGGGCGCGCTCGTAGGCCCCGCCGCCCAGGTCCCAGTAGACGAAGATGCAGCGCGGGTCGCGCACCAGGGCCACCAGGCGGTCCTCGCCGTAGCCGGCGGGCAGCTCCGGGCCGCGGTCGAGGTAGGCGGCGGCCGGGGCCGGGGGCGGCGGGGGCGGCACCACCGCGGCGGGCGTCGGCGCGGGGACGGCCTCCGGCCGGGGCGCGGACGGTGCCGTGCAGTCGATGGGCAGCATGTTCCGCATCGCCGGCGTGCACGACGACGAGCTGCCCGCCAGCGAGAGCCGCGAGGCGTTCATGCAGCGCGCGACCGAGGCCGTGAACTCCGGCGAGATCACCGCCTACAACCCAAGCTGGGGCGGCGTCGTGGCCGGCAGGCGCACCGGCGAGCACATGCCCAACGCCACCCGCTTCCCCGGCGACCCCACGGACGTC
>CAZONU010000361.1:0-5318 GCA_964581145.1 uncultured Planctomycetia bacterium | reverse complement strand
GCGCATGCTCGACGAGGCCCACGCCGTCCGCGAGGAGGACTTGGAGCTCTCCCGGCGCATGGGCCGCGCGGGGCTGGAGCTGATCCCCGAGGGCGCGACCGTGCTGACCCACTGCAACGCCGGGGCCCTGGCCACCGCCGGGCTGGGCACCGCGCTCGCACCCGTCTACTCGGCGCACGCGGCGGGCAGGAAAGTGTCCGTGCTGGCCGACGAGACCCGGCCGCTCTTGCAGGGCGCGCGGCTCACCGCCTGGGAGCTGGGCCGCGCGGGGGTGCCGGTCACGGTGCTCACCGACAACATGGCCGCCTGGGCCATGAAGCGCGGCAAGGTCGACCTGGTCATCACCGGCGCCGACCGCATCGCCGCCAACGGCGACGCCGCCAACAAGATCGGGACCTACGGGGTGGCGCTGGCCGCCAAACACCACGGGATTCCGTTCTACGTGGCCGCGCCGGTCTCGACCTTCGACCTCTCGCTCTCCTCGGGGGAAGAGATCCCCATTGAGGAACGCGACCCCGGGGAGGTCCTGGCCCCGCGGGGGCAGCGCTGGACCCCGGAGGGCGCCGCGGCCTGGAACCCGGCCTTTGACGTCACCCCCGGCAAGCTCATCGCCGCGCTGATAACCGACGCGGGGCTATTGAGGCCCCCCTACGTTGAGTCCATCGCAACTGCTTTCGGAAACCTCGCGTGAAATACGGCTGGGCCATCTGGAACATGCACGGCTGCTCCCAGGCGGCCAAGTGCCGCCTGGCCCGCGAGCTGGATCTCGACTTCGTGAGCTTCAACACCTCGCCGCTCAAGTGGGCCGGGAAGCACCCCGGCGAGCCGGCCGCGACCCCCGCGCTGCTGGCCGAGCTGGACCTGGGCTGGACGGTGCACGCCGGCCTGGCCGACACCAATGACGCGGACGCGAAGGCCCGGCTCGTCGGGAGCTTCGAGGAGACAATCGCTTTTGCCGCCGAGGCCGGCGCGCCGCTGTGCGTTTCCTTCGACCCGGTCTGCCCCGGCGAGAAGCCCGACAAGCACTACGATGCGGAGGCCACCGCCCGCGCCCTGGAGCTGGCCTTCGAGGTGCTGGCGCCCCTGAAGGCGGGCCTGGCCCTGGAGAACTCCCCGCGCAACTGCCGGCCCGAGGACCTCGCGGAGGTGGCCGGGGGCTTCCCGGAGCTGGGCCTGCTGCTGGACTTCGGCCACCTCAACATGCACCTGGGGGCGGACGCGGCCCTTTTCGGGGGCTACGTCGCCGCCCTGCCCCTGCCGATCCTCGACCTGCACCTCCACGACAATGACGGCGTCGCCGACCAGCATCTGGCCCTGGGAGAAGGCCGGCTGCCGCTGGCCGAGCTGGGCGCGGCGCTACGCGCGCGCGGCTACGACGGCCCGGCCACCATGGAGGTCTGGCCCCACGGCGAGGGCCTCGACGCCGCGGTGCCCGAGGACACCGAAAAGCTCCGCCGCACGCTGGCGCTGGCCCGCGCGGCGCTCGGCAGTTAAGTCGGTCCGCAAAAGTCCCGAGGCCGAAGCCACACCCCCGGCCTCGGGGGGCGGAGAGCCCCCGCACCGGCCCCCTCACTTTCTTATGAAGGGGCCGGTGCTTTCCTTGGAGAACATGCAGGCCTCCGGCGGCTACGCAAACCGGCGTGCCAGCGGAGTTGGCATGCGAGCGGGCCGGCCGCCGCACGAGGGCGCGGCAGCAGGGGCCTCCCTCTACTTGAGAGGGAGAGAGACCTCCTGCGCCTCGCCTCCGGCCCTTGGAGACATGCGGACTCCTTGAGAACTTCTGTGACCCCGGTTAGTCCTTATCCTCCGGGGCGATCTCGATAAGCGTCACCTCCGGCCGGCAGGCGAAGCGCACCCGGGGCGCCCGGCCGCCCTCCATGCCGATCCCGCGATTCACGTAGAGAAGACCCTTCTCCACGCGGTGCAGGCCGACGTCGTAGTACCCCCCGAAACGCGATATCCTGACCAGCGGCCCCAGCAGCGGCAGCCGGACCTGGCCGCCGTGGGTGTCGCCGGCCAACGCCAAGTCCGCCCCGCGCCTGACGCCCTCGGCGGCGACCTCCGGGTAGTGGTGGAGCGCCACCGCGAAGCGGCCTTTGGGGACCTTGGTCAACGCGTCCGGCAGGGCCGCCGCGTTCTCCACCGCCGACCCCGCCAGCCAGATTTCGGTCCCGCCGGCCTCGACCTTGACGGCTTCGCCGTCCAGTGCCCGGACCCCGGTGCCCCCGAAGAGGTCCAGGTTCGGGAACCACCACACGTCCCAGTTGCCGCGAACCGCGTAGGTGGGGGCGACCTCGGCGAGGCGGCGCATGAGTTCCCGGAAGTGCGGCAGGCCCTCCGGCGAGTTGATCGCGTCGCCGACGAAGACGATGACGTCGGGCTCGAGCTCGGCGACCAGCTCCGGCAGGCGGCGCTCGGTCCGCGGCTCCGGGTCGCAATGGGTATCGGCCACCAGCACCAGGCGCAGCGGGCGGGAGCCCGGCGGCAGCCTGGGGGTCTCGACCCGGACGCGCTCAACATCGAGCCAGAAGGGCTCGACCAGCCGGGCGTAGAGGACGCAGAGGAGAATAAGACCGGCCAGAGCCAGTATCGCGCGGCGGACCCACTTCATGGTCCGGGCCAGGCGCCCCGGCGCGGGGCGCCCGGCGTCCGCGGCGGGCGGGGCCGACCCGCCCGCGAACCTGCGCCACAGCCAGCTGACCGCCAGGTGCAGCAGGCAGATCCCGGCCGCCGCATAGATCACCGCAGCGGCGACGGCCACCGCCATCGCGCGCGAAGCGTCGACCACCGCTCCCCTCCTTCCGGAGTCAGGTCTAGCCGCCCGCTCCGCCGCCGTCAAGCGTTTCCCTCGCCCTGAATTCGGCTTGACTTTCACCCTCCCGGCCCTATCATCCCCCGCCGCGGCAGCCAGTTGGGAGGGTCCGCCCGTGGCCAAGCGCAAGCCTGCCAAGAAGACCAAGCCCAAGAAAAAGCCGGCCGACAAGAGCACGGCCCGGCCCAAGCCGAAGGCCAAAGCCAGGCCCAAGGCCAAGAAGAAGACCCCGGCGAAAGCCAAAGCCAAGCCCAAGGCCCGCAAGAGGAAGGTCGCGCCGCCCCCGCCGCTCAAGGGCGTCAAGAAGCCGCTGGTCCCGGTGATTCTCGACTCCCGACCCGTCGCCGCCGTCGTGGAGAAGCCCAAGCCCCAGCGCCGGCGCAAGCTCAAGCCCGGCGACGTGACCGAGATCCGCAAGCTGCTGCTGGCCCGCCGCGAGGACCTCCTCGCCGAGATCCGCGAGGAGATCGACCAGTCCCAAGTCGGCGCCAAGCAGCGCAGCGCCGACCCCACCGACCAGGCCTCGGACTCCGCCGACGGCGACTTGGCCCTGGCCCTGGCCCAGTCGGACACCGACGAGCTCCAGCAGATCGAAGGGGCCCTGACCCGCCTGCGCGCCGGCGAGCTGGGCGTCTGCGAGGAGTGCGGGTGCAACATCCCCATGGCGCGCCTGCGGGCCCTGCCCTACGCCACCACCTGCATCGACTGCAAGCGCCGGCGCGAGCTGAAGAACACCGCCGACGGCCTGGAGGACGCCTGGGAAGCCCTCCACGACTCCGAAGAGGAGGCCGCCAAGCAGAGCGACTGAGCGCGGCCGGATGCGCAGCGCGCCCCCGCGGCCGGCGAACGCCGGCCGCACTTTTCTTCGCGCGGGGGCGGCGGCGCCAACAGGATGGGGGCCATGAAGCGCCGGGTACTGATCATCTCCGTCTCTGCGGGGGCCGGCCACCTCCGCGCCGCCGCGGCGGTCCAGGCCGCCCTGGCCGAGCGCCATCCCGGCGTCGAGGCGCGCAACATCGACGCCCTGGACCACGTTTCCGCGGGCTTCCGGCGGCTCTACAAGAAGGGCTACCTCCAGCTGGTGGGCCGCGCCCCGGCGCTGTGGGGCTACATCTACTCCCGCACCGGGAAGCAGAAGCCCACCGACGCCGCCGCGCGCCTGGGCCGGCTGGTCGAGCGGCTCAACGCCCGCAAGCTGGCCGCCGCGGTGCGCGAGTTCGACCCCCACGAGGCGCTGGCCGTCCACCCCCTGCCGGTGGAGATCCTCTGCGACCTCAAGCGCCGCGGGAAGTTCGCCGGGCGCATCTCGGTGGTCATAACCGACTTCGACGTCCACCCCCTGTGGATCAACCCCGCCGCCGACCGCTACTTCGCCAGCTGCGAGGAGGTCGGGCACCTGCTGGCCCGGCGAGGCATCGCGCGCAGGAAGACAACCGTCACCGGCATCCCGGTGGTCCCGCCCTTCGCGCGCCGGGCGACGGCGGCCGACCAGGCCGGAATCAGGAAGCGCCTGGGCCTGCGCGCCGACCGGCCCGTCGTGCTGACCGGCGCGGGGGGCTTCGGCGTCGGCCGGGTGGCCCGGGCCATCAGGGTCATGGCCGCCGCCGCGGCCCGCGCGGGGGGCGCGGGGATCGTCGCGGTGGCCGGCCGCAGCGCGAAGCTCCGCGCCGAGATCGCGGCGATCAGGCCGCCCCGCAGGGTGAAGCTCCTGGCCCTGGGCTTCCGGGAGGACATGCACGACCTGATGGCCGCCGCAGACCTGATGGTCACCAAGCCCGGGGGGCTGACCAGCAGCGAGTGCCTGGCGCGCGGTCTGCCCATGCTGATCCTCGACCCCATCCCCGGGCAGGAGGAGCGCAACGCCGCCTTCCTGCTGGAGAACGGCGCCGCCTGGGCCGCCGCCGGGCCCGACTCGCTGGACTACAAGCTGGAGCGGTTGCTGGCCAACCCCGCCGAGCTGGCCAGGATGCGCCGGGCCTCGGCGCGCCTGGCCCGCCCCCGGGCCTGCTTCGACGTCGCCGCGGCGCTGGCCCGGCCCTAGTTTCTCCGTTTTCGATTTGACGCGCCGCGCGCGGGTACTACCATTCCGAAATCCGGGCGGCCCCGCCGCGGCCGCCGGGGACCGGGAGGAAGCGTCATGGCAATGGGCGGAGCCGTTCCCGCGCGGATTTTCCTGACCAAGGGCGTCGGGCGCCACAAGGAGAAGCTGGCCAGCTTCGAGCTGGCCCTGCGCGACGCGGGCATCGCCCAGTTCAACCTGGTCAAGGTCAGCAGCATCTTCCCGCCGGGCTGCAAGATCGTGGGCCGCGCCCAGGGGCTCCAGAAGCTGGACAGCGGGCAGATCGTCTTCTGCGTCCTGACCGAGTGCGCCACCAACGAGCCCCACCGGCTGATCGCCGCGTCCGTCGGCGTGGCCATCCCCCGCGACCCGGAGATGCACGGCTACCTCTCCGAGCACCACGCCTACGGCGCCACCGAGCGCCAGGCCGGCGACTACGCCGAGGAC